>JBDROA010000085.1:0-10833 GCA_043810615.1 Actinomycetota bacterium
CGACCTCGACGACAACGACGACATGGGAGCCGACTACCTGGCCTTCTTCACCGGCAACGCCGCCGCCGGCGACCGGCCCGAACTCATCATCACCTACTACCTGCCGTAGGCCCCACCCTTCCCCCCGGGCCTAGCCGCGAACCACCTGCTCCAGCGCGGCCAGCGCATCGGCGATCGTCATCCCGGGCACCAGCTCGGGCCGGTACAGCATGTCGATCACCGCCCGGTCGATGGGGGCGTAGCGGTTGGTGGTGGTCCACTCGATCTGGAAGATGCTGTCCTCGTACTGGTCGGTGTCGTTCAGGAGCCCCAGCCCCTGGGTGAGCTCCTCCCGGATCAGGTGGGCGCGCTCGTCGGGGGTGATCCCGGTGGTGGAGACGAGCACCCGGGCCTCGGTGATGGCGCCGCCGCCGTCCCACGAGACGTAGACGAACCCCATGTTCACCGGCACGTACTCGGGCTCGATGGTGGCGAATTCGGACTCCGGGACGAAGTGGATCTCCACGTTCGGGCCGCTCTCCACCAGAGTCAGCCGGAGGGGCCCGATGAGGGCGTTGATGTCGTCGATCACCCTGGCGAGGACGGCCAGGTCGCGCTGGGTGGGGCTGCCGTAGACGGCGATGCGCAGGTCCTCGGTCCACTTGTGCACGACCCCGCCTTCGTCGCCATACTCCGCCTGCCCGGCGATGTCCTCGAAGTAGGTCAGCTCGGCCGCGGTGTAGCGGCTGTCATCCCTGGTGGTCGTGGTGGCGATGGTGGTGGTCGTGGTCTCGGCCGCCGTCGTGGTGGTGGTGGCGGTCGTGGTAGTGGTGGCTTCGGTGGAGGTCGTCCCCGCAGCGGTGGTGCTGGTCGATGAGGCCAGGGGCGTGCCGTCGCCTCCGGTCAGCACCACGGCGAGGACGACGGCCGCCGCGGCCAGGACGGCCAGGCCGATCACCCAGGGGAGCCGGGCACTTCGCTGCGGCGGCGGGGGAGGCGGGAAAGCGCCGGTATGGCTGGGCTGGGGGAGCATGGTGGCCCTTCGGTGAAGTGCCCCCATTCTGGTCGCCGCGCCGCGGGGCGCAACGGCGTGCCGCGCCGACATTCCCTCTCCCGGCCGCCTCGGCCGGGAGAGGGCTGGCGCAAGGGCAAGAGCGCGACGGCGATCGCGGCACCCGTGATATGCGGGTTGCCCTCACTGCTCGACGACCGCCAGGTCCTCAGGGTTGGGGCCTTCTTCGGGTGGCGCCTTCCCCCGTCCCGGGGCACCGGGAGAGGGTCCGGGTGAGGGGTGAGGGCGGCCGGCGTGAGTCCCCCCTCGTCTACGGTACGGTTCACCCCTACGGCGGGCGAGATTCACGAAAGGGGATTGCCGGTGCCCGAAGTGAGGCTTTCCTACGGACGGTCCTCCCTGCCTCTCCAGGTGCCGGTCGGTGCCGACGTCATCGAACCGCGGCTGCTGCCCGGCCTGGCCGACCCGGCCGGTGCCGTCCGGAGAGCGCTGGGCGCTCCCCTCGCCTCTCCGGGTCTCGTCGAACTGGCTCGGGGACGCCACACCGCGGGCATCAGCATCTGCGACGTCACCCGCCCCTACCCGCTGCGCACCGTCCTGCCCCCGGTGCTGGAAGGCCTGGCCGGCGCGCGGGTGACCCTCTTCGTGGCCACCGGCTCTCACCGGGCCTGCACCCCGGCGGAGATGGTTGAGATGCTCGGCAGTGAGATCCTGGGGGCGGTCGAAGTCGTGCAGCACGATGCCCGCCGGCCCGACCGACACCGCCGCCTGGGGGACCTGCCCGACAGTGGGGCGCCGGTGGAACTCGAGGCGGAGTTCCTGGACCAGGACCTGCGGATCACCCTGGGCCTCATCGAACCGCACTTCTTCGCAGGGTTCTCCGGCGGCCCGAAGATGGTGGCCCCGGGCCTGGCCTCGCTGGAGACGATCCTCGACCTGCATTCCCCGGCACGCATCGCTCACCCGCTGGCCACCTGGGGGGTGGCGGAAGGCAACCCGGTGCACGACGGCATCCGCTACGCCGCTGCCGTGGCCGCGGTGCACCTCTCGGTCGAGGTCACCCAGAACAGCCGCCGCGAGATCACCGGGGTGCACGCCGGGGTGCCGGCGGTGGCACACGGGGCCGGATGCGCCGCGGTGCGCGAAGCGGTCATGCACCCGGCGGCCACCCCATATGACATCGTCGTAGTCACCAACGGGGGATACCCCCTCGATCAGAACCTCTACCAGACGGTGAAGGGGATGAGCGCCGCCGCCGAGATCGTGAAGCCGGGCGGCGCCATCCTCGTCGCGGCGGAATGCTCCGATGGCTTCCCCGGCCACGGCAGTTACGGGGCGACTCTGGCGGCGTATGCGGGGCCGGGGGAGTTCTCGGCGGCGCTGCCCGGCCTCGCCCCCGCCCCCGACTTGTGGCAGGTCCAGGTGCAGGCCAAGGTCCAGGCCCGGGCGCGGGTGCTGCTGCACACCGGGGGTCTCACCGACGACGAGGTGCGGGCGGCGTGGCTCGAGCCGGTGGCCGACGTGGGCGAGGCTCTCGAACGCCTCTTGCGGGAGGCGGGCCCGGAGGCCCGGGTGGCCGTGCTCCCCGGTGGGCCGCACGTCATTCCCTTCCTGAGCGACGGAGGGTAGGTCGGGGCGGCGCTCAGCAGAGCGGCAGGATCTCCGCCGCCGGCCTCTCGTGGCCGAACCCACCCGGGTGGCCGCAGGTTCGGGCGGCGTAGCGGGCGGCGCCGGCCAGGGCAGCCGCCGGGCCGTCGCCCCACAGGAGGCGCACCGCCAGGTGGGCCAGCAAGGCGTCGCCGGCACCCAGGGTGTCGATCGCAGAGGAGGCCGCGGCCGGTTCGTGGTGCACCTCGCCCTGCAGGCAGACGGTCGCCCCGGCTGCTCCTCGGGTGACCACCACCAGGCGGGGGCCGCGGCTCTGCAATCCGACGGCGAGGCGGGCCGCCTCGGCCTCGCCCATTGCCGGGCGCGACAGGGCGGCGAAGGTGACGAGGGGCAACAGGGCGGCGGCCGCCGCGTCGGGGCCCCCGGCGAAGTCGTACGAGAGGGGTAGCCGCTCCGCCCAGGCCGCCACCACGGCGTCGGCCCGGGAGGTGCTCGCCAGGTGGACCAGGTCGAACCCGGCCAGGTACTCCGCCGCGTCGGCCCCGGGCTCGAACGGCAGGAACTGCCGGGGGCAGGCGATGCAGCGGAACTCCCCGGCTTCGTCGCGGCGCACCGTGACGGTGGGGGTGATTCCACAAACGGCCGTCAACCGTGAGACCTCCACCCCCTCCGCCTCCAGGCTCTCCCTGATGAGTCGCCCGGCCGGGTCGTCGCCGGCGACCCCGAGGAAGGCCGCGGCGGCTCCGGAACGAGCGGCGTGCACCGCCACGTTGGGAGCGTTCCCGCCGGGGAAGGCGAGGCCCAGATCCGGGTAGTGGTCCACGACGGCTCCGCCCACGGAGCAGAGGCGCGGGAGGCGGGCGGAGGCCACCGGCGGGATCCGCCTACTCCCGCGGCCCGGCGTTGCAGCCGAGCACCGGCAGGTACTCGGGGATCAAGCCGGCCGGGTAGGCCCCGCCGGCGTCGTCGTAGGCCACGATCAGGTGGTCGTCCCCGAGGCCCCGGCTTCCCATGAGGGCGGCGAAAGCCGCCGACGCGGGGAGGGGGTGGCGGCCGGGGCCGGTGAGCCACGTCAAGTGGCTGTCGATGTCGAAGTAGATGGCCCCCGGCAGGTGCCCGGCGTCGTACTCGGCCCGGTTCCGGCCCGGTTCGCCCACGTACCAGCGCACGTCGGCGAGGCGCAACTGCGGGTCGTCGAGTCGGCCGGCCAGGGCGGCGGCGGAGACCAGTGGGGATTCAACCACCGGGGCGCGCCACCCGGTACGGGGCCGGCTCCCGCGCAACCACCAGGGCGCCGGGGGCGGCGGCGGCCTCCCACGGGCGGGCCAGCACGTGCCAGGCCAGGGCCAGCGACACCACCGGCACTGCCAGGTCGGTGTGCACCGCCAGGCGGTTGTAGGAAAGGGCAGTGCCCGATAGCCGGCCCACGGGCTCGGTGCCGAAGCGCAGCGACCAGCGCCGCGGCCTGGGGTCGCTGGTAAGGGCGCAGGCAAATCCCGCGCCGGTCAGCTCCCAGCGTCGCCCCCACCAGGAGCGGCGCACCGCCCGGCCCACCTCGGTGTCCCCGTGCATGGCGACCACCGTCCCCCACCCGGCGGGGCGCAACTCGAGGCCGGTGCCGTCGGCGAGGCGGAGCAGCGAGATGTGGCGGGAGGGAACTCGCTGCAGGTCGGCCAGCACCTTCGTGCCCTGGAGCAGGCGCCAGCGGTTCGACATGAGGGCGCTCTCGAAGCGGCAGGTCCCCACGACGGTGGGGATGCGCGCCAAGCGGTAGGGCATGCCCGGAGAGTAGCCCGCGGCGGCCGGGCGGGGGAAGGGGCGGCGGCCTTGCCGCGCCGTCGTAGGACACCGGGGGCCGCCATGGAAACGCCGCAGACCCTTGCCCTCCTCCTCTCGCCACCCCGGCATGGGGGCGATCCCCCACGCCGGCGGCACCACTTTGCGCGTCCGGGCCCCCCACCCCGAAGCAGTGGAGGCGGAGGGCAGCTGCGGTGGTGGTGATCCCCGACCCCTGGCCTCGGAGGGGAACGGCTACCGGTCGGCCGTTCTCCCCGGCGCCGGGCCGGGCGACCGCTACCGCTACCGGATCACCGCCGGCGGTGAGGTGCTGTGGCGCCTCGACTCTTGCGCCCGCCTGGTCACCCACTCTGCTGGGGAGGGGGCGATCGTGGACCTCTCGCGCCGCCGCCGGGCCCCGTTCCAGATGCTTGGCCGGCACGACCTGGTCGTCCACGAGGTCCACGTCGGCACCTGCAACGACCTGCCCGGGAGCGATCCGGGGCGGTTCCGCACCGCGGCCGAGAAGCTGCCCCACCCGGCCGCCCTGGGGGTCAACGTCCTCATGTGGCTCGAGGACCACCGGGCCGACGGCCTGCGCTGGGGGCGCCACCGCCTGCATCCGCGACGTAGATAGCGGGGACGGCGGCCCGGCTACCGCCCAGCCCGACGGGTGGGGCCGATGCGGCGGGTGAACGACGGAATCGGCGCCCGCCAGCCCTGGAAGCCGAGCATCGGGGAGGACCTGCGGGGCAACCCGGCCCTGACCCGCCCGACCGCCGAGGGGGGCGCTGGCTTCGACGCCCGGTGGGACGGCGGGTTCGTCCATGCCATGCGGCGAGAGCTGGTCACGTCCGACGACACGGCGCGGGATGTGGGCGAGAGGGCCCGGGCCGTGGCCGGCGAGGGCGGGGGCGACCCGCTGCGGCGGGTCATCTACACCGAGTCCCACGACGAGGTGGCCTGAGGGCGGGCCCGGCTGCCCGAGGAGATCTGGCCGGGGAAGGCCGACTCGTGGCCGGCGAAGCAGCGCTCCCCGCTGGGGTGGCGCTGGTGCTCACCGCCCCCCGGGATGCCGTGCTCTTCCAGGGGCAGGAGCTACTGGAGGATCGCTGGCTCCAGGACCGGGACCCGGTGGACTGGTCGCGGCGGGACCTCATCTCCCTGCGGCGCAACGCCCGGGCACCACCGCCGGGTTGCAGGGGCGCGGGGTCCGGGTGCACCACGTGGACGACGAGTCCAAGGTGTTCGCCTTCCACCGCTGGGATCGGGGCGGACCCGGCGACGACTTGGCGGTGGCCAATCTCGCCGACCGGGCCTATCCGGGGCACACCGCCGGCTTCCCTCGCGAGGGGCGCTGCCGGGTGCGGTTCAACAGCGACTGGCTGAGGTACGACCCGTCGTTCGGTGGCCAGCACGGGTACGACACCGATGCCCGGCCGGGGGAGTGGGACGGCTTGCCCTTCCACGGGGACGTGGGCCTGGGGCCCTACAGCGTGCTGATCCTGTCGCAGGAGGAGTGAACTGCGCAAGCCCTCCCCCTGACTCCCTCCCACAGCCGTGGGAGGGGTAGCTCCCGGAGAGCATCGCGCCCGCCGCGTCCCTAGCGTTGACCGGCATGACCACCTATGTGCACACCCCTCACCCTCGAACCACGGAACGTCCGCCCGCACCGCCACAGGCCGCCCACGAGTACATCGGCTTCAACGGCCGGCTGGGGGCCGCCATGACCCGGGCGGTGGGCACCATGTGGGCCTTCTACATCGCCGCCGCCTTCATGGGGCTGTGGATGATCCTGTCGCAGGCCGGCGTGATCTCCTTCGACCCCTACCCGTTTGCGTTCCTGCTCTTCCTGGGCAACATCGTGCAACTGCTCCTGATGTTCGTCATCCTGGTCGGCCAGCAGGTTCTGGGCGCTGCCGCCGACAAACGGGCCATCGAGACCTACCAGGACGCGGAGGCCACCCTCCACGAATGCCTGGAACTGCAGCGCCATCTCACCGCCCAGGACCGGTGCCTGGACGGACTTATCACCCGGATGGAGGTTCTCGCCGCCAAGATCGGCGGCGGGGCTCAGCTCTAGCGTGCCCGGCGCTCAGGCGCCGGTGCCCGCCTTTCGGCGCGGCGCGACGGGAATCCGCAGCACGGCGGTGAAGGCCACGACTGCGGCGGCGGCCAGCACGAGGCGGGGGACCAAGCCATCGAGGAGGAAGGCCCCGCTGAACCCGAACGACACCGCCATGACCGCCAGGGTCACGATCTTGGCCCGCCGGGGCATCACCGCCCCCGCGCGGAACGGGTCGATGATCCGACCCAGGCGGGGATGGCCCAGCAGCCAGCGGTAGAGGCGACTCGACGAACGGGCGAAGCACCAGGCGGCGAATAGCAATGGTCCCACCGTGGGCACCAGGGGCAGGAAGATCCCGGCCACGCCGATCCCCACGGCTGCCAACCCGGCGGCCAGGTAGAGGGGGCGGAGCCAGGGCGGTGCAGCGGGGGGCCTCTCCTCCATCTCGGGGAGGGTAAAGGAAGCCGGGGGCATAGCGGGTGCCCCCTCCCCCTCGCCGGGCCCGGCCCGGTACGATCGCCGGGTGAACCTCCACCTCCTCGACGGCACCTACGAGTTGTTCCGCAACTACTACGGGGCGCCGAAGCGGACCTCGCTCGAAGGGGTCGAATTGGGAGCGGTGCAGGGGCTCATGGCGAGCGTGCTGAGCCTGCTCCACGAGGACGGCGTCACCCATGTCGGGGCCGCCTTCGACACCGTCATCCGCTCGTTTCGCAACGAACTCTTCCCCGGCTACAAGACCGGGGCCGGGGTGCCCGCCGACCTGCTCGCCCAGTTCCCCATCGCCGAGGACGGCCTCGAAGCCCTCGGGGTGGTGGTGTGGCGGATGACCACCTACGAGGCCGACGACGCCCTGGCCACCGCCGCCGCCCGTTTCGCCCCGGAGGTGGAGCAGGTGGTGCTGATGAGCCCCGACAAGGACCTGGCCCAGTGCGTCCGGGGGCACCGGGTGGTGGGCTACGACCGTCGCAAGGGGGCCTTCATCGACGAGGCGGGCGTCTGGGAGAAGTTCGGCGTCGCCCCGGAGTCGATCCCCGACTACCTGGCCCTGGTGGGCGACAGCGCCGACGGCCTGCCCGGCGTGCGCGGTTGGGGGCCAAGACCACGGCGGCGATCCTGGCCGAGTACCGCCACCTGGAGGGCATCCCCCTCGAGGCGCCGCTCTGGAAGCCGGGGGTGCGGGGGGCGGAACGCCTGGTGGAGGCGCTGCGGGGAAGCCTCTCGGAAGCCCTGGTCTACCGGTTCCTGGCGACCCTGCGGTACGACGTGCCCCTCGGCGAGAGCCTGGCCGACCTGGAGTGGCGCGGGGTGCCCCGGCAGCGGTTCCTCGCGTTCTGCGAGCGGTGGGGCTTCGGCGGCCTGCGCGAGCGGCCGCGGCGCTGGCAGGAGTAGCGGCCCGGGGCGAGTGGGCCGGCAATGCCCGTCCGCGATCCACCCCGGCTGCACAGGACTGCCGGGCCCTCGTCGTCTCACGCTGTGGCCTTCCCGGCGATGGTGGCCGGCCCGCTGCCCGCGATCCGGCGGCATGCCCCATGCCGAACTCCGGGCTGCCCCTACCATCTCCCGGTGCCGGCAGGTCGAAGGCCGGGGCGACCCGACGAGGAGAGCGAGATGACCGATCAGGGTGACCAGGGCCGCGTGGAGGAGTTCCGGGTGAAGGGCGAGGAGTTGCTCGCCAAGGTCAAGGAACTGATCCGCGAGGGCAATGTCCGCCGCATCATCATCGACAACGACGAGGGCAGGACGCTCATCGAGATCCCTATGACCATCGGGGTCGTCGGGGCGCTGCTCCTGCCGGTGCTGGCGGCGGTGGGCGCCGTCGCCGCGCTGGTGACCAACTGCACCATCCGCGTCGAACGGCGCGAGGGCACGCAGTGACCGCCGCCGCTCGGGTCGAAGCCGCCTTCAAGGTCTACGGCGAGGGCGACACCGCGGTGCGTGCCCTCGACGATATGACGGTCGCGTTCGAGGAGGGTCGCTTCAGCGCCATCATGGGGCCGTCGGGGTCGGGCAAGTCCACCCTGCTGCACTGCATCGCCGGCCTGGACAGCCTCACCTCGGGCAGCGCCTACATCGGCGACGTGCGCCTCGGCGACCTCAACGACCGGCAGCTGACCCTGCTGCGCCGCCGGAAGGTGGGGTTCGTCTTCCAGGCCTTCAACCTGATCCCCACTCTGGACGCCGCCGAGAACATCACCCTGCCCATCGACATCGCCGGCGAGCAGGTGGACCGTCCCTGGTTCGACACGGTGGTGGACACGATGAGCCTGCGCGACCGCCTCACCCATCGCCCTGCGGAGCTGTCGGGTGGGCAGGTGCAGCGCGTCGCCGCCGCCCGCGCCCTGGTCTCCCGTCCCGAGATCGTCTTTGCCGACGAGCCTTCCGGGAATCTCGACTCCAAATCCAGCGACGAGTTGATGCGCTTCTTGCGCCGGGCGGTGGACGAGTTCGGGCAGACCATCGTGATGGTCACCCACGATCCCAAGGTGGCGGCGTTCTCCGATCGGGTGGTCTTCCTCGCCGACGGGCGCTGCATCGACGAGATGGAGCAACCGACGGCCGAAACGATCCTCGACCACATGAAGGCCCTGGGCGGCTGAGATGCTGCGCCTGGCCCTCAAAGGCGCCATGGGGCACAAAGGGCGCCTTCTCCTCATGGCGATGGCCATCATCCTCGGCGTCGCCTTCATCGCCGGCTCCTACGTCTTCACCGACACGCTGAAGGCCGCCTTCGACGTCCTGTTCGAGCAGGAGAGCAACGTCGACGTGGTGGTCCGCGCCGACGTCGAGTTCGGCTTCGACACGGGCCGGGTGCCGGCCGCGGTGGTGGGCCTGGTGGAGGACGTCCCCGGGGTGGAGCGGGTGCTGCCCTCGGTGCAGGGCCTCGCCCAGCCCCTGGATAAGGAAGGCGAGCCGATCGGGGGCATGGGGCCGCCGAACCTGGCCTTGTCCTGGACCGAGGCCGAGGCGGAGCTCACCGAGTTGGTGCTGCGCGAAGGCCGGGCCCCGCAGGGCCCGCTCGAGGTGGCCATCGACGTCTTCACCGCCAACAAGTACGGCTTCGCTCTGGGCGACCCCATCAGCATCCTCCTGCCCAACACAGTGGGGGAGTTCACGGTCGTGGGCACCGCCGGCTACGGCGACGCCGACAACCTGCTGGGAGCCACCGTGGTCCTGTTCGACCTCGAGACGGCGCAGGTGGCCCTGAACTTCAGGGATGAGTACAGCCAGATAGCGGTGGTCGCCGCCGAGGGAGCCGACGCGGAGCAGGTGCGTGGGGCCGTGGCCGCGGTGCTCCCCGAAGGGACGGAGGCCATCCTCGCCGTCGAGCAGATCGAGGAGGGACGCGAGGGGGTGGAGCAGGGCGTCGGGTTCTTCAACACCGTGCTGCTCGCCTTTGCCGGCATCGGGATCTTCGTGGGGGCCTTCCTCATCCAGAACACCTACCGCATCGTGGTGGCGCAGCGCACCCGGGAGTTGGGGATGCTGCGCGCCGTGGGCGCCACCGGCCGCCAAATCACCTGGCTGGTGATCCTGGAAGCCCTGGTGATGGGCCTGCTGGCCTCGGCCGTCGGAGTGGGCGTGGGGGTGGCCCTGGCGGTCGGCCTGCGCGTCGTGCTCGGCGTCGCCGGCATCGACTTCCCCCAGGGGGCCCTCACCGTGATGCCCCGCACCGTGATCGTGGCCATGGTGGTGGGGACGTTGGTGACGGTGGCGTCCGCCATCCTCCCCGCCCGCAAGGCTTCGAAGATCCCACCGGTGGCGGCGCTGCGCGAACTGGAGTCCACCTACTACAAGTCGCTGCGCCTGCGGGCCGCGGTGGGTGCCGGGATCGTGGCGCTGGGCGTCGCCCTACTGCTCGTCGGCCTCTACACCGGGTTCTGGAACCCCCTGGCGGTCACCGGCATCGGGGCCGGGGTCACCTTCATCGGGGTCTCGGTGGTGGCGCCCCTCTTCGCCCGCCAGTTCGGGCGGGTGGCGGGAAGCCCCCTGCCCCGGGTGTACGGGGTGGTCGGGCGCCTGGCGCAGGAGAACGCAGTGCGCAAGCCGCGCCGGATGGCGGCCACCGCTTCGGCCCTCATGATCGGCGTGGCCCTGGTCACGGTGGTGGCCACCATCGTCGCCTCGGCGAAGCAGAGCATCGAGGGGACGGTGCGCGACGAGGTCATCGCCGAATACCAGGTGCAGCCGACGTCGTCCGGCAACCCGTTCGCCGGGGGCCTTAGCCCGGAGATCGCCGCCCGCCTTCGCGAACTCCCCGAAGTGGCGGTCGCCTCGATCTATCGGATCGGGGAGTTCCGTGAGCCCGGCGGGGAGGATGTGGGGACCGCCTACGGCCCGCAGTCCGGCATCGGCTACCTGATAGGCGTGGACGAGGGCACCGACGATG
>JBDROA010000086.1:0-7865 GCA_043810615.1 Actinomycetota bacterium
CAGCCTCGCTGGGAGCACTTCCGCTCGGCGACTCGCGAAAGGCCGTGTCCCGTCACCGCAGGCCGCACCCAGACTGATCGCCCGCCCGACCGCTCGCACGCGTTGGGTCGAAGTTGGGTAGAAGATTGCCTCGCGAGGCCCCGCGTAACGCCACCCCACACGCGCCGAAATCCCTTGTCGCGCAAGGGATTTCGTGTGGCACGCCCGGAGGGACTCGAACCCCCAACCTTCTGGTCCGTAGCCAGACGCTCTATCCAATTGAGCTACGGGCGCTCGGCGGCCCACAAGGTAGTCCACCTCCCCGCCCAGGGCGAGCCCACATCACGACGCCGCCAGATAGGCTGCCTGGAGCGCCCGAGGGAAGGACCGCCGTGAACCGCCAACTCGCCGCCCTGGCCGATCGCTACTGGGATCTCCTCATGGAGTCCAGCCCCACCAGTGCCACCCTGCTGGGCGACCACCGCTTCGACGACCGCATCGAAGACCCCTCCCGTGAGGCCGAGGACCGTCTCATCGCCGCCCTCTCCGCGATGGTGGCCGAAGCCGAGACCCTCGACCCCGCCGACCTGGATGCCACCGACCTGGTGACCCGCCGGGTGCTCATGTTCGAGGCCGGAGCCCAGGCGGAGGGACTGCGCTCGCGCAGCGCCGAGTACCTGGTGGACCCGATGCTGGGGCCGCACATGGACGTGGTCACCTACGTCCCCCAGATGACCCCAGTCACCACAGAGCACGCCGCCGCCTACGTGGTGAAGGCCTCCCGCCTGGGCGCTGCCTTCGACCAGGCAGTGGAGCGCCTCCGCGAGGGCGTGGTCAACGGGCGCACCCCGCCCCGGGTGGCCGTCCACAAGGTGCTCATCCAACTCGACGCCTACCTGGCCTCCGACGTGGAAAAGGATCCCTTCCTCGCCATCCGGCCCCCGGCCGACATGAGCGAGGCCCAGGTGGCCGAGTGGCGCCGGGCCATGCGGGACCAGGTGGAGCAGACGGTCCGCCCCGCCTTCGCTCGCTACCGCGAGGCCGTCGCCGACACGGTGCTGCCGGCAGCTCGCCCTCAGGAGAAGTCGGGCATCTGCTGGCTCCCCGACGGCGAGGAGGTCTACCGCCGCGCCGTCCACCGCTACACATCCCTGGAACTCGACCCCCGGGAGATCCACCAGATCGGCCTCGACGGCATCGCCACCCTCGAGGACGAGTACCGCGAACTGGGCGGCAAGGCTCTGGGCACCACCGACCTGGAGGAGATCTACCGCCGCCTGCGCCACGACCCGGCGCTGCGCTTCGAGACCGGCGAGCAGGTGAAGGCCCAGGCCGAGGAGTCGCTGGCCCGGGCGAACGCCTCGACCCCGGAGTGGTTCGGGGTGCTGCCCCAGACCCCCTGCATCCTCCAGGAGGTCCCCGAGTTGGGGGCCGAGGACGCCCCCCTCGCCTTCTACCTGCCCCCGGCGGCCGACGGCTCGCGCCCGGGCACGTTCTTCGTCAACACCACCCAACCCACCACCCGCACCCGCTACGAGTCGGAGGCGCTGGCCTTCCACGAAGGCGTGCCCGGCCACCACTTCCAGTTGGCCCTGGCCCAGGAGATGGGGGATCTGCCCACCTTCCGCCGCCATGCCCTGGCCACCGCCTACGTGGAGGGCTGGGCCCTCTACTGCGAGCGCCTGGCCGACGAGATGGGCCTCTACTCGGGCGACCTCGAGCGCATGGGCATGCTGTCGTTCGACTCGTGGCGTTACGGGCGCCTGGTGGTGGACACCGGCGTCCACGCCCTGGGATGGAGCCGCCGGCAAGCCATCGACTACCTCACCGCCAACTCCCCCCAGGCCCCCAACAACATCGAGAACGAAGTGGATCGCTACATCGGCTGGCCCGGGCAGGCTCTGGCGTACAAGATCGGCCAGCGGGAGATCCTGCGACTGCGCGCCGAGGCGCGCCGGGCGCTGGGCCCGGACTTCGACATCAAGGGGTTCCACGACACGGTGCTCACCTGCGGCCCGGTGCCGCTGGGCGTGCTGGGCGACCTGGTGCGGGAATGGGCGAAGCGTTGACGACGCCTCCCTCCAAGGGGAGGCCGGGGCCACCGTTCCTCCCCCTCAGGGGGAGGTGGCGACGAGTCCTCGAGGAGCCGGAGGGGGTCCGTCGACCACACCAAACCCGTACGGCCTGCCAGGAGAGGGGCCCGCCCCCGGCGGGCGCGGCGCGCCCCCGTCGACCATACCAAACCCGTACGGCCTGCCAGGAGAACCCCCCTCGCCTCGAAGACTCGGCACTCCCCCCTGAGGGGGGAGAACATCATGGCGCTCGCCTCGAAGACTCGGCTCTCCCCCTCTGCGCCTACGGCGCGTCTCCCCCGCACCCGCGGGGGAGATTGGAGCGGAGGGAGAGGGATTTGAACCCTCGAGGCGGCTTTCGCCACCTACACGCTCTCCAGGCGTGCGCACTAGACCGGCCTATGCGATCCCTCCAGGAGTGGGGGGAGTGTAGGGCCACATGACCGCAGACCTCTTCGATGCCGCCATGGAACAGGCCCTGGCCGAGGCCCGGGCCGCCACCGGCCACGGCGACGTGCCGGTGGGCGCCGTGCTCGTCGACTCCACCGGGCGAGTGGTGGCTGCCGACCACAACCGCTGCCGCCTGCACGCCGACCCCACCGCCCACGCCGAGATGCTGGTGCTCTCGCGCGCCGCCCGGGAGGCCGGAGCCGAACGCCTCGACGGTCACACCCTGGTGGTCACCCTCGAACCCTGCGCCATGTGCGCGATGGCGGCGGTCTGGGCCCGGGTGGAGCGCATCGTCTACGGCGCCGCCGACCCCAAGGCGGGGGCCGCCTGGACCCTCTACAACATCCCTCAGGACGAGCGCCTCAACCACCGATGTGACCTGGTCGCCGGGGTCCGCGCCGGCGAGAGCGCCGCCCTGCTGGAAGCCTTCTTCCGGGAACGCCGCCCGTAGGAAGCGTGGCGGGGCGCCCCCGGTACAATCGGCGGCCCGCACACCAGTGCGCATCCGGAGGGGTGGCCGAGCGGACGAAGGCGGCAGTCTCGAAAACTGTTGAACCGGGTTTCCGGTTCCGTGGGTTCGAATCCCACCCCCTCCGCCCGGCGGCACCCGGGAGGGATGGCCGAGCGGACGAAGGCGGCAGTCTTGAAAACTGCTGGGCCCCTGTCGGGGCCCCGTGGGTTCGAATCCCACTCCCTCCGCCCGGCCGCCCGACGGGGACCGGCCGGAGCCGACATCTGGAGAGGTGGCCGAGTGGTCGAAGGCGCTCGCCTGCTAAGCGAGTAGGGGGTGAAAGCTCCCTCGAGGGTTCAAATCCCTCCCTCTCCGCCGAAACGCCTCTCCCGGCACCCTCGTGCCGGGGGAGGCGCGGCACACCGCAGGTGCGCCGCGGAGGGACCATCCACGAACGTGAAGCGGGCCCGGCGTCGCGCCGTGGCCGCCACTGAGCCGAGACGCTCTCTTCGTGGCGCCCTTGCCCTCACCCCCACCCTCTCCCGCCCAGCCGGGAGAGGGAACGAGAGCCCGCCTACCTCTTCTCCAGGGGGATCGAACCATCCTCCTCGTGAGCCAGGTGGTGGTGGACGATCAGATGCTCCCAATCGGGGCGGTGCCGGGCGTCCACCACCTCGAACCCCACCAGGTGCCGGGCCTTCGGGCCGTCCTCAATGTCGAAGCCGCGGGCCCAGCGGATGATCTCCACATCGACCGCGTCGATCCGCCGGTGCTGGCGCATGTGCTCCTCCCAGGAGTCGAGACTGAAGGCCTCGGTCATGCGCCGCGCGTCCTCGAAGTGCCTATAGAGGCGCCACCGGAAGGCGCCGGTGCGCAGGCGGACCCGGCGCAATTCGGCCATCGCCTCCAGGAATCCCGCCAGGCGGTGCTCGTCGATGGTCCAGGTGTTCAGCACCAGCACCGGCCCGCCGGCGAGTTCGGCGTCGCCGTGGGGCGTCAGGTCCCAGTCGTCGGGCACCTCCGGCGTCCGGGCCTCCTCGACGCCGACGATGGGCATGCGCAGCGCTACGAGGCCGAGGACCACGGCGCCGGCGCACAGGACGGCCACGGCGTAGTGGGCGCTGGTGGCGTCGGCGATGCCTCCGGCGAGCAGCGACCCGATGGGCCACACCCCGGAGAAGGCCAGGGTGTAGAGGCTCAGGGCCCGGCCGCGCACCCAGGAGTGCGACAGCATCTGGATGGTGGCGTTCAGGTTGGTCAACGCCCACACCCACACCACGCCGCCGCCGGCCATGAGGACCGCGGTCAGCCAGGCGGCTCGCGAGAAGCCCACGCCCAGCCCGGCGGCCCCGAACAGGCAGATGCCCACCGCCACCGTGCGCGGGCCCAGCCCGCTGGTGGCCCGGGCCCGCGTCAGGGCGCCCACCAGTGCCCCGGCCCCCATCGCCCCGAGGAGGAGGCCGTAGGTCGTGGCCCCGCCCCCGAGGACCTCGCTGGTGACGTTGGGCAGCAGCACCAGCAAGGACGCCGAGGTGAGGGCAAAGCCGGCGGCCACCCCGAGCAGCCACAAGAGGGACGGAGAGAACCGGGCGTAGCGCACCCCGGCGGCGATGGCCAGGGTCATCGGGGCGGCCTCCTGGGGCACCCAGTCGGCGGAACGGAATGAGGCGATCACCACGATCACCCCGATGTAGGTGACGGCGTTGATGCCGAACGCCACCCCCGGCCCGGCGGTGGCCACGATGATCCCTCCCAGGGCCGGCCCTACCGCCCGGGCGGCGTTGAAGGAGACGGAGTTCAGCGCCACCGCGTCGGCCACCATCTGGCGGGGGACGAGGTCCGGGACCACCGCCATCCAGACCGGCGCGTTGAAGGCGGCCCCCACCCCGAGGAGCAGGCCGAAGGCGAGCAGCAGCGGCGGCGTGGCCAGGCCGGCCAGGGCGAAGCCGGTCATGCCCAGGACCGAGGCCAGCATGGTGCACTGGGTCACGAGCAGCACGTTGCGGCGATTGGCCAGGTCGGCTAGAGCGCCCGAGGGCAGAGCCAGGAACAGCAGCGGCAGCGTCGTGGAGGCCGCCATCGCCGAAACCCAAAACGGCGACCCATCGGTCAGTTCCAGCATGAGCCAGGCGGCCGAGACCGACTGGAAGAAACCCCCCACATTGCTGAACACCGAGGCGATCCAGAGGGCCCGGAAGCGCGGCACGGCGAGCGGCCGGGAGAGTGAGGCGGTCACGGGCCGAGCGTACTCCGGCCCGCCGGGAAGTCGGGACTACCCCGGGCCCGACTTGATCGTCGGCACCAATGTGCCGATACCCTTGGCACAGAGCCCGACCCCGGAGGAGCCGCTGTGCGACGCCTTTACCTGCCCACTTTGCTCACCGCCCTCGGCGTGCTCGCCGCTATGGGGCCCGCCGCGGCCGGCCACCCTCCCCAGTGCAACGGATTGGGCGCCACCATCACCTGGGCCGTCGGCAACCCCATCATGGGCACCGAGGGCGACGACGTCATCGTGGGCAGCATCGGCCCCGACGAGATATGGGGCCTCGGGGGGAACGACACTATCTGTGCCCGGGATGGCGATGACGTGGCCTACGGCGGCGACGGAGACGACCGGATCTTCGGCGGCAGGGGCAACGACACGCTGAAGGGCGGGAAGGGAGTGGACCACCTCGACGGCGAGTTGGGCGACGACCGGATCTACGGCGGCGTCGGCAACGACTACGTCGACGGTGGCATGGACGACGACCGGGTCTACGGGGGGGGCGGGGCCGACCACCTCTGGGCCGGCGAAGGCGATGACTACATGTCCGGAGGCGCCGGAGCCGACGTCCTCACCGGGTCCCCCGGCAACGACGAGATGCACGGCGGGCCGGGCAACGACTACCTGCACGGCTACGACCAGGACGACACCATGTACGGCGAGGGGGGCCACGACGTGCTCGTCGGGGGCATCGGCATCGACATCATGTACGGCGGGCCGGGCAACGACATCGTCTGGGGTGGATCGGACGACGACCGGATGTTCGGCGAGGGCGGGACCGACACCCTGGAAGGCCAGACGGGGGACGACCTCCACGACGGCGGCGGCGACCCCGGCGACACGAACTACTGCGGCCCCGGCGCCGACACCTACAACCCCCTCGACGGCTTCTCCCACCTGAACTGCGAGATCGCGCAGGGAGGGTAGAGGGCCCCGGCCTGAGACGAGCGGGAGAAATCGCCCCCCACTCCCGGACATGTGGGAGTGTGGGGAGCACCATGACGGACTTCCGCCTGCAGTCGACGGGCGCCACCCCGGAGGAGCGATTCAGGGCTCTCTTCGCCCACCACTACCCGGCGGTGTACCGCTACGCGGGACGCCGCCTGGGGCGCGAGGAGGCGGCCGACGCCGCCGCCGAGGCCTTCACCGTCGCCTGGCGGAAGATCGCCCACGTCCCCCCTGAGCCCGAAACCCTTCCCTGGTTGTACGGGGTCGCCCGCCGCGTCGTGGCCAATGCCGAACGCGGCCGTCGCCGCCGGGAACGCCTGGCGGCCCGGGCCGCTCTCGACGGGGAAGCCTCCGCCGCCGGGGCCGACCCCGCCGGGGTGATCGCCGCCCTTCAGAGCCTGCGCCCCGAAGACCGCGAGGTGCTGCGCCTCGCCGCCTGGGAAGGCCTCGACCCGCGGGGGATGGGCCTGGTCCTGGGGTGCTCCCCCAACGCGGCGGCGATCCGCCTGCATCGCGCCCGCCGCCGCCTGGAAGAAGCCCTGGACGACACGGAAGGCGAGCCATGAGCCGCGACCCGTTCCAGCACCTGAGGGAGTCCAACCCCATGCCCGACGACCACCCGGTCTACCCGCCCATGGGCACCGCCGACCGCATCGCCGGGGGCCCGCCCCGCCGCGCCTGGCCGGCCTGGGCTGTCGCCGGCGGCCTGGCCCTGGCCGTGCTGGTGGGCGGTGGGGCCTGGCTGCTGTGGGCCCGGGGCGGCACGCAGGACCTCGCCGCCACCAGCACCACCCCCACCACCATGGCCACCACCGCCGCCGCCCCGGGGTTCCCCAGCGGCGACGCCGTGGTGTACTTCTTCGTGAAGGACGACGGCACTCAGACGGTCCCCGGGCCTTACCTGATTCCTGTGGCCCGCCCCTATGCCGTGCTCTCCCACATGGTCGAGGACCCGGTCTACGAGACACTGAACTTCCTCCTCATCGGGACCTACCCCGGCGAGGACGAGGCCGGCCCGGTGCTCGTCTCCTACATCCCTGAAGGCACCCGCCTCCTGGGCGTAGACGTAGCGGGCGGCATCGCCACCGTGAACCTGTCGAAGGAGTTCTATCCGCAGCCCAACGAAGACATCCCGCGCGACATGATGCACTGGCGCCATGCCCAGGTGGTCTTCACTCTCACCCGCCTCGACGGCATCACCGGAGTGCTCTTCCGCAACGAAGGCGAACTCACCACCGGCTTCGACGAGGCCGCGGCAGTGAACGACCCCGCCGTCCGCACCGACTTCGCGGACCTGCTGCCGCCGATCATGATCGACAGCCCCGTCTACTGGGCGAGTGCCGGCGACAACCCTCTCAAGGTGAAAGGAACCGCCGACGTGTTCGAGGCGACGGTGAGCCTGGAGTTGCTCGACCAGGACGGGGCCATCCTGTGGGACGGCTTCACCACCGCCACCTGCGGCACCGGCTGCCGAGGGGACTTCGCCGTCGAGGTCCCCTACGAGGTTGCCGAGTACCGGTTCGGCACCCTCGTAGCCTGGGAGACCTCCATGAAGGACGGCCGCCGCACCAACGTCCGGGAGCATCTCGTCTGGTTGACCCCGTCCGGGGAGACCACCACCACCCTCGACCCGATCGCCGCGCAGCTGGCCCTGCGTTACGACCTGGACAAGGCGCTCGACGCCTACCTGGAGGAACTGGCA
>JBDROA010000087.1:0-5248 GCA_043810615.1 Actinomycetota bacterium
ACCGTGCCCTTGATGGTGCCGGCTCGGGCGACGGCGCGAGCGCGTTCGAGCAGGTCGTCGTCGATGTCCACGAGGCGCTGGGTCCTTGCGGGGAGTATATCGGGATAAGTCGCGAAGATATACCCCCCTTGGGCTCCCGCCGCTCACCCGCCGGGCGGTATCCTCGGCCGCGGTCACAGCCCCCGGAGCATCCCTTTGTGGCTCTTCTGACTGATCCGTGGGTTCCCTGACTTGCCCTGACGCGGGCAACGCCGCCTCTCACCTATGTTTTCGGGCTGGTAAGGGTCCGATTGCGAGGGCGAGGAGGCGGCGTGCTCGGTTCCAGCGTATGGCGGAGAGTGCTCGGTGTCGACCGGGCGACGGTGATCGAGAAGGTCGAGGTGGACGAGGAGGCGAGCGCGGTGGTCGCCCACGTGCGTCCGAGGCGGGCCACCAAGCGTCGCTGTGGGCGGTGTGGGGTTCGTGCCCCTGGCTACGACCGGGGGGAGGGCCGGCGGCGATGGCGGGCGCTCGATTTGGGGACGGTGCGCTGTTTCCTCGAGTCGGACGCGCCCCGGGTGGCCTGCCCAGGGCACGGGCCCACCGTCGCCCAGGTCCCCTGGGCCCGCCACGGGGCGGGTCACACCCGGGAGTTCGACGACCAGGCCGCCTGGCTCGTCACCCACACCGCCAAGTCGGCGGCGTGCGAGCTGCTGCGTATCGCCTGGCGCACCGTCGGGGCGATCATCGACCGCGTGGTCGCAGACGGCCGGGCCGCGCACGACCCCTTCGAGGGCCTGAGGCGGATCGGCATCGATGAGATCAGCTACAAGAAGGGCCACCGTTACCTGCTCATCGTCGTGGACCACGACACCGGCCGGCTGGTGTGGGCCGCAGTGGGACGTGACAAGAAGACCCTGCGGGGCTTCTTCGACCTCCTGGGCGAGGAGCGGTGCGCCAAGATCCGCCTGGTCTCAGCCGATGCGGCCGAGTGGATCGCAGATGTGGTGACGGAGCGGTGCAAGAAGGCGACGCTGTGCACGGACGGGTTCCACGTCGTGGCCTGGGCCACCGATGCCCTGGACAAGGTCCGCCGGGAGGTGTGGAACCAGGCCCGCCGCTCGGGGATGAGGGCGTACGCCAAAGAGCTCAAGGGCTGCCGCTACGCGCTGTGGAAGAACCCCGAGGACCTCACCGCCCGCCAGGAGGCGAAGCTCGCCTGGATCGCCAAGATCAACACCAGGCTCTACCGCGCCTACTTGCTCAAGGAACAGCTGCGAGCCGCCATCCGCCTCAAGGGCACGCGCGCCCTCGCCATGCTCAGGGACTGGCTCGCCTGGGCGGCCCGATGTCGCATCCCCGCCTTCGTCGAGCTCGGCCGCAAGATCCGCAAGAACCTCCCCGGGATCGAGGCTGCCATGCTCAACAACCTGTCCAACGCACTGATCGAGTCCACGAACACCAAGCTGCGGGTCTTGCACCGCATGGCGTTCGGCTTCAAGAAGCCCGAGCATCTGATCGCCCTCGCCCTACTCGACCGCGGCGGCTACTGCCCGCCACTGCCGGGCCGGATGGCGGCGTGATCGACCCACGGATCGAGCAGAAGAGCCACTTAAACTCCGCTGCCCCTTCGGGGACGTGCAGGTTCGAATCCTGCCCCGGGCACGTTTGGGACGCGGGTGGGATCGCCGCCTGCCGGCGGCGATGTGGCGACCGGGTGGGTTTTCTTTCTGCCTGCGGGCTTGTGTCGTGGGCTGGCGGGGGGCCGACCGCGCTGATGCGGGTTTGGCCGGAGAAGGTTCGAATCCTGCCCCGGGCACGCTTGGCCTTCTACCCCCCCAGGCAGACCAGGTCGCCCTCCAGCCAGGAGCGCACCTCGGCCAGGGCGGCGGCGTTCTCGGCGATGGCGAGCTGGTCGCGCAGGTCGTCTAAGGACGCTTGAGACAGGGTCCACCCCAGGGGGGCCTGCACCCCGGGATGGGCCCGGGTCACCAGGCGGGCGTAGCGGCTCTCCACCTCCACTTCGCCGCTGCCGTCGCGGAACCTCAGCCCGACGTCGGTGCCGCCGATCGTGAAGGGCGCCTCGAAGGCCAGCGCCGCCTCGGCCCGGGCCGCGGTGATGCCGGACGACGAGTTGGCCAGTGCCAGCACCGGGACGAGCAGCTCCCGGGGCACGGCCTGGTTGCCCGACACCCGGGGGCTCTCGTAGCCGTTGTCGATGTGCAGCATGAAGGGCACGATGCACACCGGGGCCCCGCCGGTGTTGTACTGCTCCACGTGGTCGCTCAGGGCCTCCCAGGCGTCGAGCAGGGTGCCGGCGCCGGACCCCTCCAGGTAGCCGCCGTCCACCACGAACACCGCGCCCGCCCGGGTGTCGGAGCAGCCCCGGCCCGCGTCGCCGGCCATGCGAGCGGCCGTCGAGACCACCGGGTAGCGCGACGCCATGCCGGCCGCCGTCGCCAGCGCCACGTCCTCGCCGGGGCAGAGGTAGTCCACCAGGTCGTAGGTTGCCCCCAGGCTGCCGTCGGCGGCGTCCCGGCCATCGTCGATCCCCGAACAACTCGGGATCTCGGGGGAGCTCCCGTCCAGGTCGAGGGTCGACAGGTTGACCCGGCAGCCGTCGTTGACGCTCGTCCCGTTGAAGATCACGGCGGGAAGGCCTTCATCCCACAGCCCTCCCAGGCCGCGGCCCAGACCGGGCCGGTCCTCAGGCCACGACGCCTCCCAGGCGCGCTCGGTCAGATCGGAGCGGGTGGCGATGCCGGGGCCGAACCCGATGAGAGAGCGCGGGAGATCGAGGAAGAAGAGCCAGCCGATGGGGGCGGCCAGGTAGTCGTCGCCGAAGGCCTCGTCCACCCACGAGTTGCCGCCTTCGGGCCCTTCGAAGCCGTCGGCGACGTGCGACAGGTAGGCGGCGATGCCCAGCGAACCGCCCGACACCCCGCTCAGGAGGGCGACCCGGCCCACTTGGGGGCCGTCGGGGCGCTCGCCGCCGCAAGGGCCGGAGGCAGCCGGGGCTCCCTCGAGGAGGCAGTCGAGCACGAAGGAGGTCCAGGCCGCCGCCCGCAGCCCGCCGCCGGAACTGGACACCAGGAGCAGCGGTACCACCGGACGGCCCGCCGGTTCGGCCGCCTCCCCCGGCGCCTCCAGGTTGTCCGCCGCCCAGCGCTGCCAGACGTCGTCGAAACCCAGGCCGGCCGCCGCCCCCCCGTCGCCGGCGATGACGGTCAGGTCGGTGACGTGACGATCCGCCAGGGCCGGGGCCAGCAGGAACCACACCACCAGTAGGGTCACCACGGGGACACGCCTGATGCCGAAGGCCGCCAGCAAGCGCGGGGGCCGGCTCAACTCCGCCAGGCGCACGGCCCCGGCTCCGAGCAGCGTGGCCGCGATGGTGGCGATCACGATCATCCCGATGGTGCTCATGTGGGGAGCCACCGAGATGGGGTCGGCGTAGAACCAGACCACCGTCGCCGCCAGGGCGAGGCCCGCCGTCCCGGCGAAGGGCTTGGCCCACGCCGGGCCGAACCAGCGGCGCGAGAGGCGGCTCACCAGCGAGGACCGGTCGTAGGAGTTGAAGAAGGCCAGCGACCCGAAGGCGAACGTGATGCCGGTGAAGGCGAGGGCCGCCGGGGACAGCTCCGGGTCGCCGGCGGCGATCACCGCGCCCGCCAGGCCCAGCACCGCGACGGCGAATCCGGCCTCCAGACGCCCCATAACGGCGGTGGTCCGGGTGCCGATGCGCCACAGGCCGATGGCCGGGGGTACCAGGGCGAAGGCCAGCCACCAGTCTTGGTGCCGGGCGTAGGCCATGGAGGCGGCGGCCGCCTTCAGCACCGCCACCCCGACGATGAGGTAGGCCGCCGCTCCGAGCATCCGGGGCAGGGCCCGGCGCAGCCCGGCCTCCACCGGCCGGTCGCCGCGCCGGTAGGGGGCGGGGGGCAGGGGCAGCCCGAAGGCGGCGAGGGCGAGCATCAGCCCTGCCGGCACCAGCAGGCCGCGCCCTGCCGGGAGCCCCCCGAGGGTGAGGGCGAGTTGGCCCGCCGCCAGGACCACCACGACGCCGGCGAGTAGCCGTCCCGCCTCGGGGGTGCCGCCGCCCCACGGCAGCCGCACCCGTGCCGGGGCGGGGGCCTCTCCCTCCTGGACCTGCTGCCAGTGGCGGTGTTGCAGGCGGAGGTTCCGCGCCGAGGTCCAGCGCAGCACCATCGACAGGATGATCACCAGACCCACGCTGATCAGGGTGTGGCTCATGTGCCAGCCGCGGATCACGTCGGCGGTCTGCGGCAGCAGCAGCACTACGAAGGCGAAGACGAGGAGCAGCAGGAGCTCGGAGCGCACCGCTATGAAAACGCGCCGGACACGGCGGCTGGAGGCCTCGGCCAGGGCCAGCAGGAGTAGGGAGGCGGCGGCCAGCCCCCACAGCCCGACGGTGCGGACCAGGGTGAACCCCCACAGCAGGCGCACGCTGAGGTTGGGCAACCCGGCGGGGTCGTTCCAGGCCCGGTCCATGACGTGCCAGGTGAGGAAGTTCTTGCCCACGTCGAAGGCCGCGGCGGCCAGCAGCACCAGCAGGCCGGCCAGGGTGATCAGTTCGAAGGCGCGGCGGACTCCGGTGCCCGCCGCGAAGCGGAGGCGGTGCCGCCAGGCGAGGCCGGCGAAGGTGAGGCCGAGGGCGAGGTAGGCCGGGATGGTGGTGACGGTGTCCACCACGGCGTGCGTGGTCACCACGCCGTAGCCCGACCCGAACTCGGCGCCCACCGCCTCGGTGTAGGCGCGCCAGGTGCCCACCCGGGTGATGACGGCCGCGGGCTTGCGGGAGAGGTCAAGTTCGCGGATGGCCGACAGGCTGTTGATGCCTACGGAGGGGTCGCCGGGGGAGTGCATGCCGCGCAGCAGCGAATCGAACTGGCCGAGTACGGTGAACGAGACCGCCAGCGTGACCAGGGAGAAGGCCAGCACATGCGGAGCGCGCCGCGGCCGGCCCCCGGACTCGTCGAACAGGAAGCGGTCCACCCGTCGGGGAAGAGTGCCGTCGTCGAGGTAGGCGACGCCGCGCCGGTGCAGTTCGACGCGGATCGACCACAGCGGCACCACCAGCAGGGCGAAGGTGCTCAGCACCAGGAGGGCGAACCACACCGCTTGAGGCTCCTCGCCGAAGCGCTCCCACTCTCGCGTGTACGAACCCAGTATTATTAGCACCGCCCCCACATGCGCCGCCCGTGCGCTGGCTCCTGCCCCGGCGGGGCCGGTGAGGCGCGCCGCCCAG
>JBDROA010000088.1:0-24554 GCA_043810615.1 Actinomycetota bacterium
TGGTGAAGGCGTCGTGGAGCGCCACCCAGGCCGCGGTAATGGCGGCAGTGCGTGTCCCCCCGTCGGCCTGGAGGACGTCGCAATCGACCCGCACCGTCCCCTCCCCCATGGCCTCCTGGTCGACCACCGCCCGCAGGGCGCGGCCGATGAGCCGCTGGATCTCCTTGACCCGGCCGCCGGAGACGGCGCTGCGGGGCACTCGCTCCCGGCTCGAACCGGGGAGCATGGAGTACTCGGCGGTCACCCAACCCCGGCCCCCGTCGCGCAGCCACCGGGGCACCTCGGGGTCGAACGAGGCGGTGCAGAGCACCCGGGTGCGCCCCATTTCGATGAGCACCGAACCGGGGGTCATCTCGGTGTAACCGCGCACGAGGCGCACCGAGCGCAACTCGGCGGGGCCTCGTCCCTGTCTCACACCTGCACCTCCATGCCGGGAGCAGCCCACTCCACCGGGCCGCCGAACGCCTCGGCCGCCTCGGCGACGGAGCGGCCAGGGTCCAACATAGGGGCCAGGTGCGTCAGGAGCAGGCGCCCCACCCCGGCCTCCCGGGCGAGGGCACCGGCGGCGGCGGCCGACAGGTGGTAGGGCCAACCGCCGGCGTCCGGGCCACCCTGAAGCGTCGCCTCGCACAGCAGCAGGTCGGCCCCCGCGGCCAGGGCGGCAAGGCCGCCCCCCGGGCCGGTGTCGGCCGAGTACACCAGGCGCCGTCCCTCCGCCGCCAGCGAGACGGCAAGGGTGGGCAGTTGGTGATGGGTTGGGGCGAAGGCCAGGTCGATGCCGCCCACCCGCACGGCATCACCGGGGCCCACCCGGCGCCAGTCGAAGACCCGGTGGAAGGCGTGGCCCTCCCCCACCCCAAGGAAGGCGGCCAGGGCGGCTTCCACCCCCTCCGGGGCGAAAGCGGGCAAGCCTTGCCGGGCGACCGGCCCGAAGCGGAACAGGTTGAACAGGTGGAAGACGTCGGAGCAATGGTCGGGGTGAGCGTGGGTGACCACCAGGGCGTCGAGGTGACCGTCGGGGGCCGCCTCCTGAAACCCCACCGTCGTCCCCGGGCCGGCGTCGAGCATCACCCGGGTGCCCCCGGCCTCCACCAGGTAGCCCGAGCAGGGGCGCCCGGGGGTGGGATAAGTGCCGTTGGATCCCAGGACACGCAGCCTCACGGACGGCGAGTGTAGGGGCCGGTCCCGGGGCCCTCTGCCTGGTGCCGCCGTGCAACCATTGCCGCAGGCGCCCTGCAGGCGCTAGGGTCGGACATGTCCCATGAGCCCAACCCACGAGGAGGGACCATGAAACGCTCACGCGTCTGGCTGATGCTGGCACTGCTGCTGGCGATCGCCCTGGTGACCAGCGGCTGCTTCCAGATCCGCATGTTCAAGCTCAACAAGAGGAGCCTGGCCGCCGGGGAGATGGTCAACGTCCGGGTGGAGACCTACCCGATGAGCATGTCGCAGACCGACACCCAGCACGGCTACTTCGTGCTGCTCATCGGCATGAAGAACATCTCCTGGCACGGCGCTTCCCAGGTCGATGTCGACGGCAACTGGGGCGGCCCCTACAACAAGGGGAACAACACCGCCCTCGTGAACCTGCTGCGTGCCGGCGGGAACTGCGCTTCCAACGGCCTCGACGCCGCCGACGTGACCAACTACACCTGGCGCGTGGTGGTAAGCGACACCGAGTTCGGAGTCGACGGCCCCACGCCTGCCCAACTGGGTCTGCGAAACCGGGTCCAGTTGTACTTCGACGCTCCCGCCTATGCGGAGGCCGGCGACAAGGGCGACCTCATCATCTTCAGCGGTGTGTGGGATGACGACCTCGGCGGCAGCTTCGGCACGCACGGCGTCCCCGACGCGGGCGAAGCGGTCTGCACCGGAATGATCGCCACCTCGGTGCCCTACACCGACTGAGCCGATCGACGCCGAATCGACCCCGGGGCCCGGCCCAAGGCCGGGCCCCGGCGCGTCAGGGCATGGGATGGGCAGCGAAGAACTCCCACAAAAGGGCTGAGGCGTCTACCGAGTCCGCGGTCCTCCCCCAGAGGCTCGCATCCCCCGACCCCGGCCAGCCGTGGCGACCGCCGTCCACGCGAAAGAGGACCACATCGGCCCCGCCGGCGCAGCCCCCCCAGGCAACCCGGACAACGTCGGCGGTCAGCTCATCGGTGGCCGGGTCCGGGTCGCACCCGTTGCGCCCCACCCAGTCGGCCATGACTCCCCCCACGCCGGGCAGGGCCGCCCCCAGGCCCTCGTACGGCACGATCGGGTCGGCCGTCCCGTGGATGGCAGCCACCGGCACGGGGCGCGCCGGGTCACACGGGCCGCTCGGAAGAGTGGCGGCCACCGGCCCCACCGCCGCCACCAGGTCGGCGGCGTCGCAGGCGAGGCGGGCCGCCATGCCGCCCCCGTTCGACATACCGGCGGCGTACACCCGGCGCGGGTCGATGGGCACAGCAGCGGCGATCAAGGAGACCAGGTCCCGAGCGAAGCGCACATCCTGGTCCCCCTGCGAGGGCGCGGAGAGCCAACGCCGCGGGAAGCCGGTCCCGGCCGGGTAGGCCACCACGAAGCCGTGCTCCTCGGCCAGGGCCGTCATCCCCGAGGAGCGCTCCATCTCCTCGGGGCTGCGAGTGAAACCGTGGAAGACGATCACCAGGGGAGCCGGGACGGAAACGGACTCAGGCACCACCAGCAGGAAGCGGCGGACCAGGCCCCCCGACGCCACCGCGACCTCGTAGCGGCCCGGACCGGCGACCTCCAGGGGAGCCGTCGCCGGCAGGGGCGTGGTGATGGTCGTGGTCGTGGCCGTGGCCGTGGCCGTCGTCGTGGTGACCGGGGCCGCCGTGCTGGTGGTGGATGTCGCCGCCGTGGTGCTGGTCTCTGCGATCGTCGTGGTGGGCTTGTCGGAGGCGCCACAGGCGGCGGCCAGTGCCACCAGGACCGCCAGGGTGGCGACACGGGTCACAGGACGGAGTCTCGGCGGACGGGCCACACCACCGTTCTAGGCCGGGGCGCAACCGGGGGCAAGCCGGTCAAGGCCGCCGCTTCACCCGGCTGGCAACGGGGCCGGTCACGGCAATCCCGGCATCCGCCGGATGGCCGCCCCGCCCCGCCGACCGGCGAGGCCTCGCCGCCCGGGGAGAGCACCGTCACCCCCGGACCTTCCGCCCGCACCACGCCGGCCGCCCTGTCTCTAGAACCCACCCACGTGGCGCCGCAGCACGTCGAGGCCCACCGCCCCGATCTCCAGCAGACGGGCGTGGAAGGCCTTGCGGTCGAAGCCCGCCCCGTGCCGCCTCTCGGCGTCGGCCCGCAGGTCGCGGATGGCCTGCTGGCCCACCTTGTAGGAGATGGCCTGGCCCGGCCAGCCCAGATAGCGGATCACCTCGGACTCGGCCACGTCCTGAGCCTGGGCGGCGTAATCGGTAAGCATCTCCACCGCGGTCTCGAACCGCCACCCCTCGCCCGGGTGAAAAGGCTGGCCCGAGGGGATGGGGAGGCCCAGGTGGGAGCCGATGTCGATCACCACCCGGCAGGCCCGCAGCATCTCCCCGGCCAGCTTCCCCATGAGGTAGTCGGGCTTCTCCAGGTAGCCCAGTTCCTCCATGATGTCCTCGGCGTACAGCGCCCAGCCTTCGCCGCTCCCCGGGTACCACACCAGCATCTTCTGGAACCGGCTGAGGTGGGCCGGCGAGATCATCTGAATGCCGCTCTGCAGGTGGTGGCCGGGGAAGCCCTCGTGGTAGTTGGTCGTCACCTGGTCGAAGAGCGGCACCACCTGCTGCTCGCCGATGGCGAACCACACCGTGCCCGGCCGGGTGAAGTCCTCGCTGGGCCCCACGTAGAAGGCGCCCAGAGCCCCGCCCGGAGGGGCCAGCTTGACCTCGACCCGCCGAATGGGCTCGGGCACGTCGAAATGGGCCCCCTGCAGGTCGGCCAGGGCGGTCTCCTGGCGGGCCTGCATGAGGTCGCGAAACTCCCCGGGCGAGGCAGCCGCCCGGGACGTGTCATCCAGGAGCAAGCGCAGCACCTCGGGACGGGAAGCCCCCGGGCAAATGGCCGCGACGGTCTCTTCCATGCGGCGGAGCAGGCGGGCGACCTCCTCCCAGCCCCACGAGTAGGTCTCCCGCAGGTCGGGCGCCGACCCCAGGAAGCGGCGGGCGAGGCGGGAGTAGCGCTCCTCCCCCACTCCGTCGACCTCAACCGTGGCCGGCAGGTAGTCCTGCTCCAGGTAGCCGGCGACCTCGTCGAAGGCCGCCAGGGCCCCGTCGATGCCTTCCGTCACCCGCCGCCCCAGGGCATCGTCGCCCAGGTCGGCCGCCTCCCACTCCGTGGCCAGGCGGCGGAGCGACGAGGCCTCCCCCGCGGCGTGGCGGGCCTGGCGAACACCCTCCACCGCCTGGCGGCGAGCCACCGCCAGCCCTTGCCGCCGCCCGTCCTCCAGGCGGTGACGGTAGGCCCCGGCCGCCGTCGGCAGGCCCTCGAGGCGGGAGGCCACCGCCTCCCAGTCTTCCCGGGTCTCCTTGCCCATGTGCTCGAACACGTCGCGCAGGTGCTGCAGGGTCGAGTCGATGTTGTTGAGGTCGCGCAGGTGCTCGGCGGTGCCGAAGCGGGTCAACTCGTCCTCGATGGCGGCGGCAGCCACCTCGGCAGCCAGTGTCCCCCAGGGGTCGTCGCCCGTGCCGGCGGCGCGCACCCGCGCCGACTGGTCCTCCAGGGCGGCGCGGCGCTCCTCGAACCCGGCGGTGCTGAAGTCGTCCCACAGGTGGTCGTGGCCCCCGATGCCCACCATGGTGGCGAGCGTCGGCGAGAGGGCGGCGGTCTCATCGACGAGAGCGTCGCAAACGGAAAAGATGTCCTGGGGCACGGGCGGCTCCTCCTGGTTTCCGGCGGGCCGACGCTAGTAGCTTCGGCGCCGGCCGCTCAACAGCCCCGGTCGGCGTGGCTTTGGCTGGCGGCGTCGTGGCCCGGCCTGGTGAGGACCGCTGCCGCGCCCAGGTTCCCCTGGAACTCGCCGATCCCGCGCCCCCACAGGCAGAAGATCGTCGAGACCTCCCCGGTGCTGCCCCCGGTGTTGCGGGCGCTCGTCACGCTGAGCCCGTCGGCCACGCAGGTGATGCCGATCAACTCCATGCCCGGCCCCCGCAACGGGAACTGGGCGATTTCGGTGGTGTCCCGGGTGGCAGCAGCCAGGCCGCACCCGTAAATGGCGTAGAAGGTGGCTTGGCGTGCCACCGGCGAGGTCGGGGACTTGGCGATCGCCGGGTCGAAGGATCCGCCCAGGTCGACGGCCTTGGCGTTAATCACCTCCGGCCCGGGCCGCGGGTCGGGAGCCACCGACGAGTAGCCGCAGGACAGTCCCGCACGGGCCCAGCAGGTTCCCCCGGAATCCTCGCAGACCAGGACGCGGTCCCGGCCGCCCTCGCCGTCGAAGTTGCCGATGGCCTCCCCGGCGACGGTGGCACCCGCCGGAAAGGGCCCTGCCGCGAACCCGGGGCAGGCCACCGCCGGGGCCGCCGTGGTGGAGGTGGTGGTCGTCGTGGAGGTAGTGGTGCTGCTCGGGGTCGTGGTGCTGCTGCTGGTGCTGGTGGTCCTGGTGGGCAAGGTGGTGTTCGAGGCGGGCCCCGACAAGGCGGTGGCCGCGCCCCAACTCGATCAGGACCCGGACCTGGCGCTGGGTCATGCTGGGGGCCCCCCGGGCAAGACCATGCCGATCGGCCCGGCCGTGACTCGGCGCCGCCATCGGCGTAGCCTTCATGGACCGTCATGACCGCACCACGCCTGCTCACCATCATGGGATCGGGAGAGACCACTGCCACCATGGTGCCGGTCCATCGCGCCGCCTTCGAGCGCTTCCCCGGCCGGCCGCTGCTGGCGGTCCTCGACACCCCGTACGGCTTCCAGGAGAACGCCGACGAACTGACCGCCCGGGCCCTCGACTACTTCCACACCAGCCTCCCCATGGCCGACGTGGAGGTGGCCTCCCTCCGCTCCCCACGGCAGCCGGCCGCGGCTCGCGAGCAAGCCCTGGACACTCTGCGGCGCGCCGACGCCGTGTACTCCGGGCCGGGCAGCCCTTCCTACGCCCTGCGGGTCTGGACGGGGACGCCGGTCCCGGCCATCCTGGCCGCCAAACTCGACTCCGGCGGCTCGGTCACGATGGCCTCGGCGGCCTCCGTCACCCTGGGACGCTTCGCGCTGCCGGTGTACGAGGTCTACAAGGTGGGAGCCGACCCCTTCTGGATGGAGGGCCTCGACATCCTGGGGGCGCAGGGGATCCCCGCCGTGGTGGTGCCGCATTGGAACAACGCCGAAGGAGGCACCCACGACACCAGCCGCTGCTGGCTGGGTGCCCGGCGTTTCGCCACCCTCGCCCGCCGCCTCCCCCCCGGTATGGCGGTGCTCGGGGTGGACGAGCACACCGCTTGCCTCCTCGACTTCGCCGCCGGTTGCCTCGACGTGGCGGGCAAGGGTACGGTCACCCTGATCGCCGCCGGCGCCACCGCCGTGCTGGGACCGGGAGATAGCGCCCCACTCCCTCGCCTCAGCGGACGGCCGGAGCCGGACGGGATCGCCTCCTCGCCCGCGCCAACCCGCCCCGAGGAAGCGGCCGCCTTCGAGACGGCCTTCACCACCGCCCTGGAGGCGGGGAACACCGGGGCCGCCCTCGACACCATCCTCTCCCTGGAGGACGCCCACCAGTCCTGGGAGGCTGCCGCCGCCGCTGCCGCCCACGACGCCCTGCGCAGCATGGCCACCCGTTTCGCCACCACCCTGGCGGGCCGCGGCCTCGACGGCGCAGCGCGGGCCGGGGCAGTGGAGGCTCTCCTGGGAGTGCGGGCCCGGGCGCGCGACGACGGTCGCTGGGCCGATGCCGATGCCATCCGGCAGGCCCTGAAGCTCCTGGCCGTCGAAGTGCGGGACACCCCGGGGGGCACGGTATGGGAGACGGTCACCCCCTGACGCCGGCCGGCGGCGGGTTCAGCTCAGCGCAGGGGTGAGACCGGCACGAAGATCCCCCCCGGGCGCAGGCACGCATCCACGATCGGCGCCAGGGCGAACCAGGCCACAGCCGCGGCCAGCGCGGTCAGGAGCACCGCTCGCAGGGCCAGGGTCCAGGTGCTGCGGGGGGCCCTGATCTCGGGGAGCCCCCGGCGCCACGGGAGCCAGTCGCCCAACAGCCCGAACCCGAGCATGGCGAAGCCCTGCGTCCCCCCGAGGGCGAGTTGGCCCCCGGCCCAGGCGACACCGGCGGCGAGTTGGCCGAAGGCGAAGACCCCGAGGCTCGCCTGCCCGACGGCGACGACTCCCCGGGCCCCCTGCCCGACGGCCACCACCCCGGTGGCCACCTGGCCGATGGCGATGATCCCGGTGGGGGCCGCCCCGATGGCGATCACCCCCACCGGCTGCAACCCGACGGAGAACCAGCGCATAGCTGGGCACCTTAGGACGGGCCGCGGCGGGCAGCAGGGAGCATCCGGGGCACCACCGACCTACGGGCCTCCGCGGCGCCATGCCGCGGCCGCTCGGGTCGGCGTCCCATCGGGCCCACCGGGCTCCTCTCTTGTCGGCGGCGACTAATCTCGCCATGCCGGGGGTGCCTCCGGCAGCCCGCATTCTCGTCGAAAGGCTCGTCCGTGCCCTTCCCGCCCGCCCCGAAGGGAGGCTTCGCCGAGGACCGCGTCGTCTGGGTCTTCGGCCATCCCCGCTCCGGCACGACCTGGCTGGGCCAGCTGCTCACCGACGGCCTGGCGCTGAAGATGTGGAACGAGCCCTACCTGGGGCAGTTCCTCAACTTCAGCAACCTGCTGCGGGAGAACGAGCCGAAGCGCTACGGAGACCCCACCTTCTGGATGTCCGATCCCCAGGAGGAGAACTGGCGGGCCTCGCTCAACACCTTCTTCATGGACGTCATCGCCCGCCAGGGTGGTCCCGCCGCCGGGTTCGGGGGACTGGTCGTCAAGGAGCCCAACGGCACGATGGTGGCCCCTGTCATCCTGAAGGCTATGCCCCGGGCCAAGGCCATCTTCATGCTGCGCGATCCCCGCGACGTCATCGCCTCGCTCATCGACGCCCGCAAGCCGGGCTCGTGGATGGACGAGCGCCTCACCCAGGAGTTCGACCGGACCAAGATCGTCAAGCAGTCCATCCGCCGCTTCGAGAAGATCGCCGAGGTGCTGGCCGAACTGGAAGCCACCGCCCCCGACCGCTTCTACGAGATGCGCTACGAGCGGCTGCGCGCCGACACCTTCGCCGAGATGCAGCACCTGGCCCACGTCCTCGCCCTGCCCTGCGACGAGAGCGTCCTCAAGCGCGCCGTAGAGCGCCATGCCTACGAGCGCATCCCCGCCGAGCGCAAGGGGCCCGGCCGTTTCGTGCGCACCGCCCGGGTGGGCGGCTGGGCCGAGGAACTGGAGGAGGGCGAGATCGCCGCCGTCCACCGCCGGCTGGGCGCCTTCCTCGCCGGGCGGGGCTATCCGCAGCCGCAGGGACCGGCCGGGAAGCCATGATCGGACGGGCGAAACTCGGGGAGGCCCTGGGGTGCTGATCACCACGCGGTTCGTCTTCGTCCACGTCCCCAAGACGGGCGGGGACTTCGTCCGGCGGATCTGCCTCCGGCACCTCCCCCCCGACTCGATCGTGAGCCACGAGATCGCCAAGCACGGCCCCGACACCGAGATCCCGGCCACCCATGCCGGTCTCCCCCGCTTTGCCCTGGTGCGCAATCCCTGGGACTGGCACGTCTCGTGGTACCACTACCTCATGGGGTCCGGCCGCCCCGATGAGCACCGCGCCCGGGTCCGGGTGCTCAACCCCTGGTTCGTGGAGCTCACCGACGGCTTCGCCGCCGACTTCGCCACCACCATGCGGCGGCTCTACGACCCCGGCACGGCCCGGTCCTTCCCAATCGGGTCGGTGGTACGGACCGCCGCCGAGGAGGGCGTGGATCTCCTCACCCTCCACCTGCGCCGCCAGACGGGGGCCAGCCAGGCCGAGGGGCGCCTCACGATGGGCCGCTTCGAGAACCTGCGCGGCGACTTCCACGACTTCCTTGCCCACCACGGCGTGCCGCTCTCGGACCGCTTTCGCCGGGACCTCTTCGAGCGCCCCCCGGTGAACCGCAGCAGCCGCTCCCGCTTCCAGGACTACTACGACGACGACCTGCGCGCCGTGATCGGCCGCTTCGCCACCGGCATCGTCGCCCGCTACGGGTACGCCTTCGAGGACCGCGGCGCCGAGGCCCATCGCGCCGACCCGGCCGCCGACCCGGGCGGGGCGAGCGGCGGCCGCCGTCTATCCTGACCCGGACCCTGCCCACCGGAGGATCGATGCCCGCCGACCCTGCGCCCTCCGGGGCGGACGCCGAGGCCCCCCTCCTCATCCTCGGCGGTCACCGCTCCGGCACCAGCCTGATATCCGGGCTCTTCTGGCATGCCGGGCTCCACCTGGGCGAACTGGTCCCCGCCGGGCCCGACAACCCGCGGGGGTTCTTCGAGTCGGCCGAGGTGCTGGCGGCCCACGAAGCCCTGCTGGCCGCCCAGGAGCGCGACTGGACCTGCCCGCCCCACCGCCTCGATCCCCGCGCCTGCGACCTCGAACCGCTCGCCGCCGTCGTTCGGGGTCTCGCCGCCGAGGGCCGCCCCTGGGGGGTCAAAGACCCTCGCCTCCTCTTCCTGCTGCCCGCCTGGCTGGAGATCGTCCCGGCGATGCGCCTCGTCGGGGTGCTGCGCCATTCCGCCGCCGTTGCCGCCTCGCTCGCCTCCCGCAACGGCTTCGCCCCGACGGTGGCCCGGGCCCTCGCCGATGCCCACCTGGCCCGCCTCGCCGCCCTGCAGCGGGAACTCGGCTTCCCGGTACTGGACTACGACGGCCCCCGCCCCGCCCTGCTCGCCGGGGCGCAAGCCGTGGCCGAGGTCATGGGGCTGCCCTGGGACGAGGCCGCCGCCGCCGACCTGTTCGACCCCGGCCTGCGCCACCAGGAGGCCCGGGGTCCCGGAGGCCCCGACTACGAGGCTCTCGCCGCCGCCGCTGCCGCCGGCGGGGGACCGGGGCGGGCCTACCACTCCTGGGAAGTCGCCGCCGCCCTGGCCGCCGTGCCCGACCGGGATACCGAGGCTGTGCCTCTCGTGCTGGGGCCGGCCTTCGGGGCGCGGCGCGACGCCCTCTGGGACTTCAGGTCGGGCGGGGGTCCGGCGCTGGGCCGGGTGCTCGACGTGGTGCCTGATGGGGGGCAGCGCGACCCTCTGCTGCCCGGCGTGGACCGGGTGGAGGCCGACTTCGCCTGGTGTGACGGGTCGGGGGCGATCCGGGACGCCGACCCTTCGGCCCGTTACACCCACGCCCTCCTCACCGGGGTGGCCGAGACCCGGGATCGTGCCGCCCTCACCGCGCTGTTCGCCTGGCTCGGCGAGGCCACCGCCTCCGACGCCGTGGCCCTCCTCGACGCCCTCGTGGTGGAGGGGGCGACCCTGCCCCCGGTGCGGCGCTGGGCCCGGCTCAGTGCCACCACCTCGCGGCGGGGCCCCCTCTGCCACCACCACATCGACGAGATCGAGATGGCCGCCCTCGATGCCGACTGGCTGGTAGGCGAGATCGCCCTGAACCCCGACGGCCGCAGCCGGGTGCGACTGGTGAAGGCCGCCGCCCGCCGGGCCCCCGGATGGCTGACCCCGAGCGAGCACCGGGCCGCCCTCCCCGCCCGGGAGACGGAGATCGCCGCGTTGCAGGATCGGATCGGGCGCCTGGAGACGGCGCGGCAGGCGGCCGAGGAGAGCGCCGCCGCCGCCCGCGAGGATGTCGCCGCCGCCCGCGAGGAGGGGCGAGCCCATCTGGAGCGGGAGCGCCGGCGCAACCGGATGGCCTACGACGCCCTCCTCAAGGAGAACGCCGACATCCGCCACATGTACCACGAGAAGATCGGGGCGCTCAAGGAGGAGGTGCGCCGCCTGCGCCGCCTGCGCAGCGTGGGCGGGTGGCTCGCCTTCCAGGTGCGCCGTCTGCGCCCCTCTCGCGTGGCCGGCGCCCTGCGGCGGCGCCGGGGCTCCCGGGCAGGCTGACGCCGTGCCCCTGCCCCCCGTCGACGTCATCGTCCCCGTCTACAACGGCCACGACGCCCTGGCCCGCTGCCTGGAGTCGGTGCTGGCCCACACCACCGGGGCCGGGGTGCGCCTCGTGGTCGCCGACGACGCCAGCCCCGACCTCCGCATCCCCGGCCTGCTCGCCTCCTTCGCCGCCCGCGACCCCCGGGTCACCGTGGTGCGCCGCGAGCAGAACCTCGGCTTCGTGCGCAACTGCAACCGGGCCATGACCGAGGCGGAAGGGGATGTGGTGCTGCTCAACAGCGACACCGAAGTCCCCGCCGGGTGGCTGGAGCGGCTCCGCTCCTTCGCCCACTCGTCGGACCGGGTGGGCTCGGTCACCCCCCTGTCGAACAACGCCACCATCTGCTCGGTGCCCCAGTGGCTGGTGCCCAACCGCTTCCCCCCCGGTGTGGGCCTCGCCGTTCTCGACGACATCGCCCGGGCCGCCGGGACCGGCGAGTGGCTGGAGATCCCCACCTCGGTGGGCTTCTGTGTCTACTACCGGCGGCACGCCCTCGACGCCTGCGGCGGCTTCGACGAGGACCTGTTCGGCACCGGTTACGGCGAGGAGAACGACCTTGCCTGCCGTATGCGGGACCGCGGCTACCTCAACCTGCTCTGCGACACCCTGTTCGTGTGGCACGAGGGCGGGGTCTCCTTCACCGAGTCGGGCGGCGGCGACCTGGCCGGCAATCTGGACCGCATCACGCAGCGCTGGCCCCGCTACCACGACGTGATCGGCGGCTTCATCCACCGCAACCCGCTGTGGGGGGTACAGGCCCGCTTCGGCCTGGAACTGCTTCGCCGCACCAAGCACCCGCAGCGGCGGCGGGTCCTCTACGTGGTCCACCACCGGCTCTGGGCGGGGGTCATCGGCGGCACCGAACTGCACCTGAGCGACCTGATCACCGCCCTGGGCGACCGGGCCGACCCGGTGGTGCTCAGCTTCGACGGCGCCGGCCGGGGCACGGTGCAGTGGCGCCCCGACACGGACACCCTGCTCGAGTTCCCCCTCGACATGGGATCAACCCCCGACCCGGCCGCCTGGGTGGATCGCCTGCTCGCCACCGGAGTGGACCTGGTGCACCTGCAGCACACCATGTGGGCCCCCTTGCCGGTAGTGGGCGCCCTGCTCGACGCCGCCTCCCGCCGGGACCTCCCCGTGGCCTGGACGCTTCACGACTACTTCGCCCTCTGCCCCGGGGCACAACTGCTCGACGCCGCCTCCGGCGCCCCCTGCACCAGCCTCGGCGACGGGCCGGCCTGCGCCGGCTGCGAGGACCAGGCCCGTCTCCTGGCCGGCTGCCTGGTGGCCGAATGGCGCGACACCTACCGGGGCCTCCTGGGGCGCGCCGACCTGCTGCTCGCCCCTTCGGCGGCGGCCCGGGACGTCGTGCTGGCCTCCTTCCCGGAACTGCGGCCCCGCCTGGTGGTGCGCCCCCACGGCGTGGCCGATCCCGGGCTCCTCCCCCGGCCGCCCGGGGCCCCCCGGGGGCGCATCGCCGTGCTCGGCTACGGGGGACGGCATAAGGGGGATCGCCTGCTGGAAGAGATCATCGACGCCCTCGACGACTCGGAGGTCACCTGGCACCTTTTCGGCCGGGAGCGGTTCGGGGAGCGCCCCCGGAGCCGGGTCACCCTCCACGGCACCTACCGGCGGAAGGACCTCCCCGGGATGCTCGCCGAGGCCGGGGTGGATTTGGTCCTCCTCCTCTCGCCGTGGGCCGAGACCTACTCCTACACCCTGTCGGAGGCCTGGCGCCTGGGGCTCCCGGTGGTGGGCTCCGCCCTGGGAGCGATCGGGGAGCGCATCGCCTGTCTGGGCGGCGGGATCACCGTGGACCCGTGGGACCCGGCGGCGGTGACGGCCACCCTGCGCCGCCTGCTGGACGACCCCGGCGCCCTCGCCGCCCTGCGGAGCCAGGCGGCGGCCATCGGCCCCACCCTCCCCACGCTCGGTGAGATGGCCGACTCGTACCAGGGGATCTACTCGGCTCTGGCCCCCGAACTGCACCCGGCGGCCCCGGGGCCCTTCCCGGTGGAACCCGACGCCGGCGAGATGCAGGGCTGGATGGGGTCGTTCCGCTCCCCCCTCCGCTTCTGAGCGGGGAGACCGGGAGGCTCCTTCGGCTACCCTCCGGCCCGTGACGAACCCGGCCCCCGCGGACCGCGAACCCCTCCACGTAGACCCCGATCTCCTGCGCCGGCGCCTGGCGGCCATGGCCGAGATGACCCGCCTCAGCCGGTTCCTCATCGTCGGCCGGGGCAAGTCGGGCACCACCTGGCTGAGCCGCATCTTCCGCTCCCACCCCGCGGTCTTCCTGCGCGGCGAGCGCAAGTTGGTGGAGAAGACCGGTAGCTACGTGCCCATCCTGCGCCACTTCCTGGACGAAGAGACCATGGCGGCCTGGGGCGGGCACTCCTCGTTCCGGCTGGGCCTGCAGCCGGAGCGGATGGGCCCGGACCTCTGGCGCCTGGTCGACGACTACCTCACCGCCGCCACCCTGGTCGCCACCCACACCGACGTGGCCGGGCTCACCCATCTCGGGGACAAACTGGCCTTGCTGCGCCCCGAGGACGCCGCCGCCATCCTGCCCAACCTGGAGCGGGCCTACCCCGGCTACCGGGCCATCCACATCGTGCGCGACGGGCGGGACGTGGCCGTGTCCGGGTTCTTCCATGTGTACCGCTCCCGGGTGGTCGAAGGCGGGGAGACCGACAGCATGGTCAAGGTCAAGGTGGAGCGCGTGCTGCGAGGCGAGAACGATCGGATCTTCACCGACCCCCACCTCACCGCCCGGGCGACATCGTGGAGCGACGTGACCACCGGCATCGACGACATCCTGCGTCCCGCCCTGGGCAAGCGCTACCTGCTCCTGCGCTACGAGGATCTGCTCGCCGACACTGGGGCCGCAGTCGAGCGGATCTTCGACCACGTGGGCGTGACGCACTCCCCCGAACTGATGAGCGAGATCCTCGAGCGCACCTCGTTCAAGAAGATGTCCGGAGGGCGCCGGGCCGGGGAACAAGACGTGAGCAGCGGCCGCAGGAAGGGCAAGGCCGGCGACTGGGTGAACTACTTCACCCCCCGCGACCGGGTCCTGTTCGCCACCGCCGCTCAGCCCGCTCTGGAGCGCTTCGGCTACGAGCCCGACGCCGGCTGGACCACCGGCTCGTAGACCCCCCGCCGCGACGGTGGCCCCCGCCTCACTCCCCCTCGCTCATCCCCTCCATGTAGGCGGCGATCGAGGGCAGGCCCACCAGCTTGTCGTGGAAGAAGTTGTTGACCAGGTTGATCACTCGCTCGCGGGCCGCCTCCACCGCCGTCGAGCGAATCCCGGCCTGGCCCTCGCGGGAGAGAGTGTCGCGCAGTTGCAGCAGCAGGCGCACGATCTCCTCCTCCTCGACCCCTTCGAGGGCCCGCAGCACGTCGAGGATGAGGGCGTCGACCTGGGCGAGCACGGTATCGAGGGAAATGGCCGACCCCGGCTCGGCGGCCTCCTCGACCGTGCGCAGCACGGCGTGCACCTGGTACAGCACTGCGGTGGGCTCGTCGAAGAGCTCCCGGAGGAAGGCGGCTTCCTCGTAGCGGCCGCTGAGGCGGAACACGTTGTACATGCGCTTGGCCGCCTTGCCGTAGTTGCGCGGCTCGTGGGCCACGTACTTGCGCACCTCGCGCTCCAACTGGGACACGTACTCGGCCAGGGCGTCGGAGGACACGTGCCGCGCCAGCTTGGAGAAGACCGGCACCGACTCCGCCTCCAGGTACACCTCCTGGAAGTAAGGGTCCAGGTACCCGTCGAGGGGGATGATGCTCCCGTCGGGAGCCTCCCAGGTGACGTCGAGCATGTTGGAGGCGTTGGCCACCTGGCGGCGCACCGGGTCGGCCACCACCCAATCGAGCTTGCACCATCCCGGGTCGAGGGCCACCTCGTCCCAGCCAACCTGGACCGGAGCGCCGTCCGGGCCGAGCCCCACCAACCGCCCGGCCTCAACTTCCTCCGGCTTCCAGGCGATGGGTGTGCCCACCCGGCAGGACCGGCCCCCTCGATCCAGGTCCCGGGGATAGTTGCCAAACTTCACCTCGATGAGCCGGTAAGTGTCCCCGTTGAGGGTCGCCAGGGCCTTCTCCCGCATAAGCGCGGCGAGGCGGCGGCAGGCGTCCTCGCGAGTGGGGGCCAGGATGTTGATGCGCTCGAAGTAGTCGCAGTCCCCCGGGTAGGTCTGGATCTTCGACTGGGCTGCCGAGCCCGACAGGGCCAGGGCGGTCTCCACCCCCGGGGCGTCGTCGAAGCCCACCAGGCGGCCGATGGCGCGGAAGTGGGCCAGGTCCTCCGGGCTGAAGTCCAGCATGGAGACGCGATGGCCGAACACCCCGGCGGCATCGTCGACGACCACCTCGCCACCCCCGGCGGCGGCCACTGCCGCCAGCCACTGCAGGGCGTCGGCTTCGTCGAGTTCCACACCGAGGCGGCGAGCCGAAGCGACGATCCGCTCGAGGTCGGCCTGGGGTACGGGGTCGGGGCTCATGCGGGGCTCTCCTTGCGAGGGGGACGGCGCTGCCGGGGACCGGCCCCGGCGACGAGGCGGCGGAAGGCCTCGGCCTGGACGAGGGCATCTTCCAGGGCATGGTGGGGCAGTTGCGGGCTCAGGCCGACATGCGCCGCCACCGCGGCGAAGGTGGTGCGTTCCCAGGGCTCCCCGGTGGCCCCCATGTACAGTGCCTTGATGTCGAGGGCGGCGTGCCCGAAGGGGTTGGGCACCTCGAAGCGGCGGAAGTAGTCGGCGACGAACATCCAGTCGAAGGGAGCGTTGAAGGCGACGAACACCGGGCGCCCGCCCGGAGGGGTCACCTCCCCCACCCAGGCGGCGAAACGGCTCATCGCCTCACCGGGGGGCAGGCCGTGAGCGGCGAGATGCTCCAGGGTCAGGCCGCTCACCGCCAGCGCTGCCGGGTCCGTTTTGAGCCTGGCGGGCTGCAGTTCGGCGTAGAAGGTGCGCTCCGGGTCGTCCACCAGGCAGGCGCCCAATGACAGCAGGGAGTAAGCGCACGGCGCCGGTCCGGCAGTCTCGACGTCGACGGAGATGTAGGCCTCGGGCACGCCGGGCACGGTAGCCGGGGCCGGGGGGAACCTCGGAGTCCCCCTCAGCCCGCCTGCCACCTGGTGCAGGCCGGGGACCGGGGAGAGGGCGCATCCACTCTCCCCGGCGCGTTCTCTCGGACCGTGCGACCATGAGGGAGATGCGATGGCGCCTGCTCGTCGGGCTCATGCTGGCGGTGGCGGCCTGCACCGAGAGCCCCGCTCCCGGAGCCGGGGACGACGGCCCGGTGCGCCTGCTGGTCGCCGGGACCGTGGATCTCACCGGGGCGGTGGCCGCCGTCGCGGAGGCGGACCCCGCGGGGCTCTTCCGTGAGGTCCGGTTCGTGGCCCGCCGCGCCGACCTGGCGATCGTCGCGGCCGCGGCCGGGGAAGCCGGGGAACTGCTGGCCGCCGCCGGGTTCGACGCGGCCATCTGCCCCCAGGTGCGAACCCGCCCCTCGGCCCCCGCGCCGTCGTCGGTCGGCGGCCCGACGGTGAGCTTGCGCTGCGCCGGCACCCCGGATCCGGGCCCCGGCTCGACCGGCGGGCCGGGCGGCCTCCCTTCGATCACCATCCTGATTTCGACGGCGCCCGGCGGGCCCGAAGAGGACCGGGCCGGAGTCGAAGTCGTGGTCGCCCGGCCGGAGGCGCCCCTCGCCGCCGAGGTGGCCGCTCCCCCGATGGGCCGCCCTCAACTGGTGGTCACCGGCCTCGGGGCTCTCCTCTCCTCCGCAAGCGACCCGGCCGGGCGGATCGGCGGGCTACTGGAGATCCTCGTCGACCGCTCCGGCGTGATCGCCTACCGCCTGGGCCGCGTCACTCACGCCGACTTCCGCGTCCACTTCGCCGGATGGGACCCGCCCATCGGAGACGCGGTGCTCCTTGCAGGGGAGTGGTGGGCCCTGGCCCGCCCGGTCCGCACCGTCCCCACCGAGGGGCCCGCCGCCCTCCCCTGGTTCTCCTTCGGCGAGGTCACCGCCGCCGCCCGGGGCGACGTCACCGGGGACGGCGTCGCCGACCTGGCGGTCGCTTACCGCCACCCTTTCCGGCCCACCCCCCTGAGCGAGCGCTGGCCCGGGGCGGTCGGGGTGGACTCGCTGGGGCGGAGCGCCCACCTGGGGGTATTTACACTGGAAGGCGCGGCCCTGTGGGCGGCCGGCCTGATCCCCCACCCCGTTGGGGCGCTCGCCGCTTGCGACGGGTCGGTGGCGCTGGCCTACACCGGGCCCGACGACCCGGGCGTGGTGGCTACCGGGGCCGCGGTATGGGAGGGGCTCGGGCTGCTCCCCGCCCGCGAACTGCCCGGACCCGGCACCCCGGGATGCGCCGACGTGGACCGGGACGGCCACCTCGACCCGGTGGTCCTGAGTCGCTCCTGGTGAGCCTCGGGCACCGGGCCCGCTCCGGGCCGGTTCGAGGACGATACTGAGAGCGGCACCATCAAGGGGACCCACATGCGCCTGCTACGCCGCCTCCTGCCCGCCTCTCTGGCCTGCGCCCTGATCGCCGCCTGTACCGGCGAGGCCGGGGAGACCACCGTCACCTCGGCCCCGACCACGACCGCGGCGACGACGACCACCGGCGCTACGACCACCGGCGCTACGACCACCACCACTCTGGAGGGCACGGCCGGCCCGCTGCCCTCCGCCCTCCCCAAGCGCGCCGCCTTCGCCGCCTTCCAGGCGGTGCCCCTGCTCGACGACAGGCCCACGGTGATCCCGGATCACCCGACCTCGCTCAACGGCGTCTATTGGGAGTTCAAGGTCACCGACCCCGAGTACCCGCAGCCCCGGCAGCTCCGGGCGGCGCTGGCCGCCGACGGGTTCGCCATCGACGGGTCCTGGTCGAGCGACGTCTTGCACACCATCTACTCCTACACCGCCCGCTACGCCGACGGCCCGGTCTTCGTCACGACCGACGCCGGCTACCACGAGTGGCACCTGGTGTTCTCCAAGGCGCTGCGGGACACCGAGGAGCAAGCGCTGCTTCCCTTGCTCGAGGAACTGATCGCCGGCCTGGTCCAGCCTGACATCGCGATCGACACGTCGGATCCCGCCAGCGCCGACGCCCTTGCCGACGTCCTCGAGTACCTCCAGGCCGTCGGCACCGTCCTCGGCCTGGAGGTGGGGGAGATCGGCGCCCGGGCGGCCGAGGAAGTCGCCCTGGTTGAACTCCACGCGGCGATCGCCGTCTCCCCCACCCTCAGGGTCGAGGTCGACTACACCCTCCTCACCCCGCGCGGCCACTACACCCGCAGCGAGGGCCTCACCCGCTACTTCCGGGCTATGGCCATGCTGGGGGCCACCCCGTTGCCCATCGACGACCCCGACGCCCTGCGCCGGGCGTGGCTGCTGGGTCGGCTCCTCACCCGCAACCCGGCGCTCCTCGACGCCTGGGAGAGGATCTACGAAACCACCTCCTTCCTGGTGGGGACGGCCGACGACTACACCCCGGTGGAGCTCATGGCGGCGGTGGATGCCGTGGCCGCGCGGGCCGGGGCACAGTGGACCATGGACGACGCCTTCCTGGCCGACGTCGCCGCCGAACTGCGCGCTACCCGGCCGGTGCTCATCGACGCCGAGTCCGCCTCGGTGCGCACGATGGGGGCCCGCTTCGTGCTCGACTCGTTCCTGCTCGACCAACTGGTCCACCCCCAGGTGTGGTCGCGCCTTGAAGCGTCGGTGCTCGACGTGGCCGCCGCCATGGGGTCCGACTGGGCCCTGGCCCAGCAGGAGGCGGCCGGGGTGCCCGCGGCGTACCCCGAGTACGAGCCGCGCCTCACCGCATTGCGCGACCTGGTGGCGGACCGCCCCCTCACCGATTGGGGAGGCACCGTCTACGACGCCTGGCTCTACGCCATCCTCCCCATGTGGCAACCCCACGGCGTCGAGTTCCCCGACTACATGCGCACCGACACCTGGGCGGCCCGGGCCCACCAGGCGGGCTTCGGCTCGTACACCGAACTGAAGCACGACACGGTCCTCTACTCCAAGCAGGCCTTCGCCGAGGGCGACGCCCCTCTTCCTCCGGCGCCGCCGCGCCACTGGGTGGAGCCCGACCCGGTGCCCTTCGAGCGCCTGGCGGAGACCGCCCGCCTGCTGCGGGAGGGCCTGGGCGCCCGGGGCCTGCTCCCCGACGAGACCGCCGACCTGCTCGACCGCCTCATCGCCATGGAGGCCCGCTTCGGCCGCATCGCCCGCGACGAGCTCGCGGGACGCCCGATCGCCGCTGCCGACAACGACTGGCTGGCCGCCATCGGGAGCGAGTTCGAGTTGCTCTGGCTCGACGCCGGAGAGGGCGAGACGGAACACCTCGGCGGGTTCGGGGAGAACCCCGAGAGCAAGGCACCCGTGGTGGTCGACATCTTCTCCAACCCTCAGAACGCCCTGGAGATCGCCACCGGCGGCTTCGACACCCTCTACGTGCTGGTGCCCAACGACGACGGGCACTTCCAGGTGGCCATCGGGGCCACCTACGCCTTCTACGAGTTCTGGGTGCCGCGGGGCGAGCGCCTCACCGACGAGGAGTGGCGGGCGATGCTCGCCGACCGCGAGGCCCCGGACCGCCCGGGGTGGCTGGCCGTCCTCTACGACTGATCGGCCGGCCCGGCCGACGGCCACCCGGCCGATCAGGGAAGTGCCCGGTAGAAAGCTCCGGAGCGCAGCCCCCCACGGGCATCGAGGGGGCCCTCCGCGTTGGAGAAGCTGACCGGCAGGTCGCGCTCCTCGCGAGGGGGATACGAGCGGTAGACCCCGAAATGCAGCACGCCCGACCCGTGGGTCCGGCGCGAGGCCCCACTGAGGGCGATCGGCTCGCCCGCCACGACCTCGTCGGCGACGGCCACCAGGGCACCGTCCTGCTGGAGGTGGGCGTAGAAGGCCACGGTGCCGTCTTCGTGGGCGATCAGCAGGTAGTTGAGGCGGCTGGTATGGGCATCGTCGGCGACGTTCTCCACGACCTCGCGCACCACCCCGGCGCGCGCCGCCACCACCGGCGAGCCGAGGGGCATGAAGAAGTCGTAGGCCAACTGGGTCTCGTGCCTGCCGTCGTCGGTGCAGTAGCTCTGCAGCACGGAATACCCACTGCCCGGCGGGAAGGGAAGCCGGTAGGGCGAGTCGGCGGGGTCGCCGAATGCGGCTCTGGCGAGGCAGGCCTCGCGCGGTGTGAGAGGCACGGTGGCCGCAGACGAGGCAGGCGAGGGAACCGGAGCCGGGGCGCTGGTGAAGTCGGTCGTTGCCGGATCGGCCGACGTCGTCGTCGGCTCGGACGCGGTGGCCTGCGGAGCCCAAGCCCCCACGCCCCGCGAGCAGGCGGACAGAGCCACCACGAGGAGGACCACGGCCCCCGCGGCGAGGACTCTCCGGCCGCTCAACCGGGCCGGCCTGCACCGGGCCCGGCCGGCCCCAGGCCCAGGGCTGCCGCCGCCTGGCAGAAGTTGGTGAGCTGCTCCGGCGAGAGCCCGGCAGGGTCGAAGGCGCCGACCTCCCCGGCCAGGAAGCGCTCGAGGGGCCGGCTCTGCCCCCGGGGCAGGCCGCCCACCCGGAGGGTGTAGCCGTCGGCGAAGGTCAGCCGGACGCTCTCCAGCAGCGGGCCCCGCCGCACCGTCATCGCCTTGAGGTCGGCCGCCGGGTACTCGTCACGGGTCAGCTCCCGGCGCCGGCAGAAGGATCGCTTCGACAGCGTTACCCGATCCCCCACGAACAGCACCACGAAGGGGCGCGCTCCGCCGCCCAGGCGCGACCACCACGAGGCCTTCACCCCCAGCATCCCGTAGCCCGGCCGCTCCGCGGCGGGCAAGGCGTCGAGGTGCGCCCGGAAGGCGTCGAGCTCCTCCGGGGGCAGCTGCTTCCACACCCGTCGGGTCACGATGCCTCCTCAGTCGCTCCAGAAAGCGGTGCCGATGGCCGAGGGCGGGTCGCCGCTGAGCAGCCGGCGCCAGCGCGGGAACCGGTCGGCGAGGCGGCGCGACCAGTCCTGCGACACCAGCAGCAGGGCGAAGATCATCAGGGCGAACGGCGTCATGTTGAGGATCTGGGACAGATCGGGGAGATGGGGCTGCAGCTTCAGGGCCAGCACCGAGAACGCCCCGAAGAGGTAGGCGCCGGTGGCCGCCCGCACCGGGTGCCATCCCCCGAAGATCACGATGGCCAGGGCGATCCAGCCGTAGTTGGTGGTGTGCCCGTCCCGCCAGCCGAGGCGCACGTCGAGGGAGAAGGCCGCCCCGGCCATGCCCACCAGGGCGCCTCCGACCACCGTGTACAGGTAGCGCAGCCGGTTCACCCGCACCCCCCGGGCGTGGGCCGCCTCGGGCCGCTCCCCCACCCCCTGCAGTTCCAGGCCGCGGCGGGTGCGGAAGACGAAGAAGTAGGCGACGGCGACGGCGAGGAAGCTGCCGTACACCGACAGGTTGTGCTCGAAGAGGATCGGCCCGACGATGGGGATGTCGCGCAGGCCCGGGATGGCCAGCGAGGGCACGCCGCTCACCCGCTGCCCCACGAAGGGGTCTCCCAGGAACGACGAGAGGTCGGTGCAGAGCATGGTGAGCACGAATCCCACCGCGATCTGATTGAGGCGCAACTCGATGCTGGCGAAGGCGATGAGCAGGGCCACCAGCATCGACACCCCGGCCGCCGCCAGGAACCCCACCAGGACGCTCCCGGTGGCATAGGTGGCGGCGAACCCCGCCATGGCGGAGAGCATGATGCTGCCGTCGAGGGAGAGGTTGATGACCCCGGCCTTCTCGGTGATCGTCTCCCCCACCACGGCGTAGACCAGGGGGCTCGCGGCGGCCACGATGGAGGCCAGGATCGCTTCCATGCCTCACCCCCCTTCTTCCGAGTCGCGTCGGCTCAGGTAGGCCCGCCGCAGCTGCCAGCCGCCGGCGAGCAAGGTGAACAGGACCAGCACTCCCTGCAGCACCGCGCCCAGTGCCGAGTCGAGCTGCAGTCGCAGCTGCAGTTGGGTGCTGCCGACCGAGATGACGGCGAAGAAGAAGGCGATGGGGGCGATCCAGGTGGCCCGGAAGCCGGCGAGCAGCACCACCAGAATGCCGAGGAAGCCGTAGCCCCCGGAGACCGCCGGCACCAGCTTGTGGTGGAAGCCCGAGGCGTGCAGGGCCCCACCGAGCCCGGCCAGCGCCCCGCAAACGGCGAAGGCCCCGAGCAGATGGCGGTTGGTGGAGATCCCCATGAGGAAGGCGCTGCGCGCGTTCGCTCCCACCGCCCGCAGGCGGAGGCCGAAGTAGGTGCCCCTCATGAGGAAGTAGATCAATATCACCGCGGCCACCGCTACCGCCAGGGCAATCCACGACGCGGTCAGCGGGCCGCTGGTGGGCAGCCAGGCCTCGCGGGGGAACAGGTCGGTGCCGCTGGTGGAGGCGCTGCCCGCCCGCTTCCACGGGCCGATCACCAGATAGACGACCAGGCCCGTGGCCACGAAGTCGAGGCCCAGGCCGCCGAAGATCTCGTTGACCCGTCCGCGGACCCGCAGCACCCCCACCAGCAGCCCCCACAGCAAGCCCCCGACGATCCCGGCCAGGACCATCAGGGGGATCACCAGGCCGGAGGGGGCGTCCACGGTGCGGGTCACGAACGCGGCGGCGATGGCCCCCATCACGATCTGGCCCTCGATGCCGATGTTCCACAGCCCTGCGGCGAAGGTGACTACCAGCCCCGCCGAGGCCAGCACCAGCGGCACCCAGGCCATGAGCGTCGAGGAGAGGCCCCCCCAACTGCCCAGAGCGCCCTTGAAAATGAGCCGCAGGGCCTCGTGCGGCGGGGCGTTCACCGAGAGCAGCAGCAGGACCCCCACGGCCAGCGCCGTGGCCAGGGGCAGCAGGGCCGAGAGCAATCGGCGGGCGCTCACGGCCTCTCCTTCCCGCCGATGAGGTAGCCCAGTTCCTCGCCGGTCGTGGAGGCCGCCGGCACCTCGCGCAGCACCTTCCCGGCGAAGAACACCAGGATGCGGTCGCTATAGCGGAGCAGTTCGTCGAGGTCGGCCGAGGCGAACACGATGGCCGTCCCCTGTCGGCTCCGCTCCATCAGCCGGCGCCAGACCCAGTCGGCCGACTCCAGGTCCAGGCCCCGGGTCGGGTGCTCCATGAGCAGCAGGCGAAGGTCGGGTGGCATCAGGGCCAGCAGCAGCCGCTGTTGGTTGCCGCCGCTCAGTTCGCCGGCCGTGGACCCCGGCCGGCCCACGATGAGGTTGTCCTCGATGCGCCGGGCGGTGTCGGCTTCGGCGGCGGTCCAGTCGATGGAGAGACCCTTGGCCCGGCCGGCCAGCAGGAAGTGCTCGGTGAGGGTGAGACCGCCGATCAAGCCCTCCTCCAGACGGCCGGCCGGCAGGAAGTGCGCCCCGGCGGCGAGGAAGTCGCGGTAGTGGGCCGCGGTCAGGTCCCGGTCCCCCACCCGAATCCGGCCCGCCGCCGGCCGCACCAGCCCGGCACAGGTGCGCAGGAAGGGGCGCTGCCCGCTTCCCTCCAGGCCGGCCAGGCCCACCACCTCGCCGGAGCGCACCGTCAGGTGGTGCTCGGTGGCGGCGCCCCGCTCGGCCGGGCGAACCCCGGCGAGCTCCAGCACCGGGTCGCCGAACGCCACCGCCTCCCGGGGAGGGGGGGCGAGCACCCGGCCGAACATCATCTCCACCAGGTGTTCGGTGGGGCAGGGCAGAGCGGTCTCTCCCACCACCTTGCCCCGGCGCATCACCGACACCCGCGTGCAGAGCGCCTCCACTTCCTCCAGTTTGTGGGAGACGAAGGCCACGATCATCCCCTTGGCGGCCAGGGCGCGCAGGGTGGCGAAGAGTCGTTCCTGCTGCACCGCCGAGATCCCCGTGGTGGGCTCGTCGAGGATGAGCACCCGCGCCCCGAGCCACAGGAGCCGGGTGATCTCGAGCTGCTGGCGCTCCCCCACCGTAAGGGACCGCACCGAGGCCTCCGGCTCGAAGTGGAAGCCGAACTCGGTGGAGATCCGCTCCAAGTCGCCGGCGGCGGCGGAGCGACCGACCCGCCGCCCGCTGCCCAGCAGGAAGTTGTCCAGCACGGTGAAGGGAAGGAACACCAGAGGGTCCTGGTGGAGCATGCCGATGCCCGCTCGGATGGCGGCCCGCGTGGAGCCCAGCGGCACCGGTTTGCCGTCGAGGACGACCTCGCCGGCGTCGGGCGACACGAAGCCCGAGAGCACCTTCATCAGCGTTGACTTGCCGGCCCCGTTCTCCCCCAGCAAGCCGTGGATGGCCCCGGCCTCGAGACGGAGGTCGACCCCGTCGCTGGCCCGCACCGCCCCGTAGCGCTTGTGGATGCCGCGGAGTTCCAGGCTCATCGCGTCGGGGAGGCTAGAGGCGCCGCCCGCTCGCCGCCATGTGAAGGGGGGAAGGCGGACGCCTTCCCCCCTTCACT
>JBDROA010000089.1:0-22080 GCA_043810615.1 Actinomycetota bacterium
ATCCACGGCCAGACCGTCGAAGTCCGCTGGGACGACGGCCAGGTCAGCTCGCCGAGCCACAGCTTCCTGTTCCCGATCGCCCGGGCCGGCCGGTAGCCGGGACGGCTCAGCCCACCACGGGCGCGCCCTGCCCGGCGGAGAGAGGGGCTGCTACGCCTCCGCTGCCTTCTTGGCCTTCCCGGCCTTCTTGGCCTGACGTTTCTGCTTGAGGTTCTGGGCTGCAGCCTTCTTGGTGTGGCCGCCGCCCTTATCCTTGTTCGCCATGGGAGCCTCCTGTGCTCTTTCGTGCCCTATGGTCGCATCCCCACGGGCGTACCGGTTGGATTCACAGCGCCCCGGCACCACACGCCGGGCCGTCAGACAAGAGTGCCGCCCGGGGGACTCGGCCAGGGGGATCGGCCGCGGGCCCCGCACGGGCGGCGGTGGAGCCTACCGCTCGGGGAAGGCCAACCTCCCTCGCTGCGCTCGGTCAGGACGGTAGGAGAGGGCCAGCCGAACAACCCAGGCACCGGAGAAGCCCGCGGGGAGCAGGAGCCAGGGACCGCCTGCCAGGGGCCGTGTGAGGGCCTGTGCGGGCCGCAGGTGGCGGGGGCGGGGGTGTAGCGTCAGCGGGCAGCAACGCCTGACCTGGGGGACGATGGTTCCCCTGGCAGCCCAGCCGAGCGAGGAGGAGTGGATCATGCTGGTCAACATCGTCAGATGGCGCATCCCGAAGGAGAACAGCACCAGGCAACTAGAGCTGTGGCGGGAGATGATGGACTACCAGAGGTCGCATCCCGAGAAGGTCTCCTACACCAGGTCCCGCTTCTTCACCTCCAGCAAGGAAGGCGAGGCGGAGGAGACCTGGATGTTCCTCGACGAGTACGAGCGGCCTGAGGACTACGAGAGGTGGATGAAGACGGTGCGGGAGGACCCGGAGTTGATCGCCCTCATGGAGCCGTTCTTTCCCCAGTGGGACGCTCTGATCGTGCCGGGTTCCAAGAAGGGGGAGGTCTGGACCGAGATCGAGAGCCTCCGGGTCGAGCGGTAGCGGCCACCTCCCTCGGGGTCTTCTCCCCGGCCCAGTCCTGGCCTGGCCACCAACCGGGTCCCCCGCCGCCCGGCACCGGCCCCGGCGGCCGGGATTGCTGCGCAGGCGTGCCTACAGCTCGCAGAACCTTGTCGTCTCGGCCACGCAGGCGTCGGTCCCCCACCCCCCGTCAGCCGTGTCGGCGTCGGGGCCACCGTCCAGGCTGTCGTTGCCGCCGTCCCCAGCCGGGGCTGACCCTGATCGGCTACGGGACAGTGGGCGGCGCCTCAGCTCCCGTCGGAGGTCGCTCTGTCTGGCAATTGGCGCGGATCCTCGCGCCGGAGAAAGGGCCTCCTAGCGCAACGCTGATGTAGCAGACATCGAAGGCTCCAGCGCTCAGGGGGAAGACGCTCCACACTATGGACACCACGCCGAGCCAATGATGTCTGTAGACGATGCCGACCGCGAGGAACGCCAGACCCATGGCCACGCGGAAGAGGCGGCCAGCCGAACTGTTGAGGAATCGCGAGAAACCCGACCGATTGAAGGCTTCCTCGGACCTACCCGTGCAGAACCTCCTTCGCGCCGGAGTGTCGGTGAGACTCCGCCGTGTGGTGGGGATTGGGTCCGGTTTGAGACGGTCGGCTGATCGCCGGGGTGCGCCGTCCGCCTACGGCAGCGAGCCGATGATCTCCCGGTACTCGTCCTCGGTGAACGCCTTGAGTGTCTCGGTCCTGAGACCACCCCCGGACACCACCGCGAGGAGAGCCTTGGCCATCGTGGCGTCGTCGGGGGCTTCGGCGATCACCACCATGTCGTAGCGGCCCATCGTCGTGAAGAAGCCCTTCAGTTCGGCACCGACCGCCGAGAAGGCCGCGCGGGCAGCGTCAAGGCGTCCGGGGCTGCCTTTCAGATCGGCGATGCCCTGCTGTGTCCAACTGCACAAGCCTATGTAGGTAGCCATGTCCGTCTCCCTTCGGGGATTGGCGATGACTTGGAAAGCGCGGCCAACCCGAAGTATACCCCCCACCAGGCTGGCTTGCCTTCCGGCAGACTCGCTGGCTCCAGGGCCTTCCTCGTCAACAGAACTCACCCGGTTCAACCTTGCCTCATCGTCTGCGGCTGCGGCGCCCGATGGATCGGCCGCTCCCGCCCGGCACCGGCCCCGGCGGGCGGGACCCTTGCCCGGCCCGGGCGGCCAGGTTCGGCGGCAACTTCTGCGGCCTCCCCGCTGCCCAGGTGCGGGCCTACATCACCGCCGCCCGGAACCGGCCCCGGCCACCCGGAAAGCACACCCCGGCCTGGACGGGCGCTTGGGGCGAGCACAGCGGCTCCTGAACCGGCTCGCCCCACGGGAGGTGGAAAAAGGCCCGGCGCCTACAGCACCCGCATCCTCAGGGCCTGGGTCGCTTGAAGAGCAGTTGGAGCGGCTGGCGGTCGAAGACGAGCAGCAGTTCCCAGCCCTCAGCCCCGAGTTCATTCAGACGCTCCGCCAACTCCCCCTCCGTCCCCCTGCTGTCGATCAAGTACTCCCACCGCGGCGGCACAGTCATCCCGTCCTCCCTTCCTGTGCCCGCCATCATCGCCGGGCCTACGGCTGGCCGCCGAATCCTCCTGGCCAACCCACCCTTCACCTTGCGCCTGGAGGACTGGAGGGGCAGGAGGGCTGCGGTGGTCACCGCCTCCTGCCCCTCCCCCTGGGGCGACGCTCAGCGACAGGTGTGATCTTGGCCCAGGCGCGAGAGGGGCCGCCGGCGGCCCCCGGACAGCCCCCTGGGAGATTTCTGCGGCGCGAGGCCCCGCATCCGTCTCCGACGGGCTAGAACTCCCTCCAGGAGTGGAGGTGGTCGGATGAAGGTGCTGGCCGAGACGGCCGGGCGTATCACCGTCCTGGCGCACAGGGCGTTCGACAAGGAGGAGCGGCTTCAGGACCTGCTGGAGCGGTATCCCGGCCTGGTGCTGGCGGGCACCTCCGACGAGGAGGGCCGGGTCATCTGGACGATTGGCCGCGAGGTGGGGGTGCCATCGGGGTCGATCGACCTGCTGCTGCTGGATTCGACTGGGCATCTGTGGGTGGTGGAGGCCAAGTTGGCCACGAACGCCGAGGTACGCAAGCAGGTGGTGGGCCAGGTGTTGGCCTACGCCTCCGATGTGGCCACCTGGGACCGTGAGAAGTTGGAGGAGGTGGCCAACGGCTACCTGGGGTCGCGGGCCACCCCGACCACGCTGAGCGACCTTCTGGCCGACGAGGTGGGTGAGGACGAGGTTGAGGGGATCATCGACGGGGCCGTCGCGCAGCCGCAGGGGCGAACCTGACCGCCCTGGTGGTGGTGGACGACCTGAACGCGGTGCTGCGCCGTCTGGTCGAGTTCGTCAACCCCAACGCCCGGTTCGGCCTGCTGGCCCTGAAGATCGAAGAGGTCACCCTGGGGGAGACGAGCCTGTACATCCCCACTGTGGCCGGGACGGTCAGCCCGCCACCTCCGCGAGAGGGCAAGAAGTTCATCGACCTGCTGCCCACCGCTCCGGCAGCCTCCCAGGAGGTCGTCCGGCGACTCGACGAGGTGGCCGCCCAGCGGGGATGGACCTGGTCTGACAAGGTGACCCGCCAGTACTACCGCTCCCAGGGTGGCTTCCTGATCCGCTACGACGCCCGGGGGGCGTTGAGCATGAACATCGGCCGCCTTCGCGACCACGGCCTCACCGAGGAGGCGGCCACGATCCGGAACCTCCTTGGGGAGATCGAGGGCAAGACCGTCCCAGCCAAGTGGCCCGAACTCCACCCCGAGGGGCTACTCGCCCACTGGGACCGCTTCACCCAGGAGTTCATCCCGGCCTACGAGCAGGCGCTGGAGCAGTACTACGGCACGGGCGGCACCTCGGGAGCCTGACACCTCGCTCTGGGGAGCACGCGGGAACCGTCTGCCGGAGGCCGTAGGCGGTCCCATCCAGGTAACGGTCGTCGCTCTCCCCGGGCCATGTCCGGCTAACCCCATAGAGATACAGATACAGAACCCCCCAATGGGCTTGGCGGGCTGGGTGGGCGGCGTCGCCGCCGTTAGGGGAAATGTGACAAGCGGGGGGCCTACCCGTATGGCACGTATGTTGCCGCCCCCGACCGAGCGCTGGTGAAGCAGAGGGCGGCGACGCCGTAGGTCCCCAAGGTCCCCTCGAAGCGCACCTCGGCCCCAGGTGCCAGTGTCCCCTCCAGGTTCCCAATCACCCACTGTATGCGGATGAGCGCACCGTGCGAGTCGTATAGAACCAACCACTGACTCACGCCGTCAATCGGCCTATCAAGCGTGTTGATGACCGCCATCCGGTAGGCCAGCTTCCCGTCCGGGTTCTCCGCAAGGGACAGCAGACGGCTGCCGGTGACCAAACCGTCATGGACGGCCGGCTCACCCGTCATGGTCGTGGCGTCGAGGATGAGCTTCCAGGAAGCCCAACCTGCCGGGAAGGAGTTGGTCTCACCTGGGCTGTAGAACATGGAAGGCCATGTGTCGCCCACGACCGTTCTCTCTCTGGGCGCCAACACGTCGGCGCTCGGGTATGCGTATCGCACCCCGATCCGGGCACCAGCAGCGTTGTAGACCTCAATTTTGGCCTTGCCCAGGCGCACCGCGTCACCGGTGTTGTTGCGGACCTCCGCCTCCACCGTAAGCCGACTGGATGTCCCGTCGATGTACGTGTAGCTATCGGTCCATTGGCGAGCGTTGCTGCCCGTCACCACCACATTGGTGGTCTCAGCGGTGGCCGGGACCACGGGGTTCGGGCTACACCCGGCCGGGGGCACCACCTCACACCCGCTCAGCGTCTCCCCACTAGCGCAGGTGTCGATCCCCAGGCCCCCGTCGAGACGGTCGTTCCCCGCCCCTCCGAACAGACGGTCGGGCCCGGCGTCGCCCCTCATGACGTCGGCGCCCCCACCACCCCTGAGAATGTCGGCTCCGGGCCCGCCCCGCACCCGGTCGTTGCCCGGTCCCGGACTGATGGTGTCGTTGCCGCCCCCGCCGCAGATTCGGTCGTTGCCCCCGTAGCCGATGATGATGTCGTTGCCGCCCAGGCCCACGATCACATCGTCCCCCGCCGTGCCGTGGAGCGTCTCCCCCGCCGGATTCGTCCCCACCAGGGTCGCCTCCCGCCCGAGACACATCACCGCCCGGCCCGTGGTCCCGACTGCCGGGGAGGCCAGGCCGCCCGCGGCGAGCATCACCCCGCAGATCACCATGACCAGAACGGTGGTGCCCCAGCTTCTACGCCTTGTAGCCCGCATCGGGGACCTCCCGTCAGCACACCCTGTCCTGTCGCCAGGGTACCAGCCGTCGGGTGGCGGTGCCGGGGCCGTCGCTACACCCCGCGTTGCCTTTGGCGGAACAGCAGCAGCAGCGGCCGCCGCCCACCGAGCAGCGTCAACAACACCAACAGGCGCAACAGGAGCGACAGCAGCGTTGCGTTTGGCGGCACCTGGTCGGCCACGCCCACCTAGCAGCAGCAGTAGCAGCAGCAACAACATCGCATGTCACGGTGAGCGGCACCGGCGGCGACGACGCCCACCCAGCCCCCCAATGGGCTTGGCCGGACATCCATGGCGACACCTTCCGGCTTGCCCCCGGCGCGACAGGCCCTGCCCCGCCGTCCGGCCCGGGGTTGGCCGCGATTTCTGCGGCCCGGCCGGGCACTACCTGATAGCCGACTGGGCCACCGCCCTCACCGTCGAAGGCCACCACCTCACCCCGCCCTGCGCCGTGGGCACTCCGTCGGCGGTGAGCAGGTCGGCAATCGCCTTGAAGGTCTGACCCTGCTCCCGCTCCGCCCGTACCCACTCGCGCACCGACTCGGGAACTGAAGGGGGCCGCCCGAGCCGCACCCCGCGCGCCCTCACCGCGGCCAACGCCTCCTTGGTGCGCTCACCAATCCTTTGGCGCTCAAACTCGGCAACCGACGCCATCACATGGGCCACGAGGCGGCCGGAGGGCTTGGTCGTGTCCAGGTCCAGGTCCAGGAGGACGAGACCCCAGTGCTCCTTCTCGGACCGCTGGAGCAGGTTGGCGAAGTCGAGCACCGACCGGGAAAGCCGGTCCAGTTTGGCGGCCACCAGGGCGTCGGCCTCACCGCGGGCGAGCCGACCCAGCGCCTCGGGGATGCCTGGCCGTCGTAGGTCACCTGCCCCGTAGCCATCGTCGATCACCCACTCCACCTGCCAGGAACGGCGACTGGCCTCCTCCTCGATGCTCACTCGCTGAGCCTCGATCCCGGCTCCGGATCGGGCCTGTTCCTCGGTGCTGACGCGCAAGTAGGCGAGGACTCGGGCAGGGCGACTACTCGGAGTCATGGACAAATCGTACAGCATACGGTGGTTTGGTGTATGGACCGACGTCCACAACCCGCTTTGGTTCAGGCGGCCATCGGGGCGTATCCCCGGGAGCCGATCCGGCTCGACCTGACCAGCGGCCCTTCCGGGTACGAGTTGGCGATCGGCGGTCTGCTGGACTGTGTGGTCCAGATGGGCAGGGCCACAGAGGTCGGAAGGGTCAGGCGGTATGTCCACATCAAGACGCTCTCTCCACTAGGGCACTCAAGCGACTGACATAGGCGCTCACGACCGGCCGGGCGTTCGCCGGGAGCGGCTGACCGCTCCCGGGACCTGACGCGGCAGTCACTCAGAGCGTAGGATTCGCTCAGTCCAAGCAGAGCGGGGCTTGCTGCTCCGGGGAGGAACCTCCGTAGACCCCGCGCACCAATCATCCCCTGAGGAGGTGGGTCCGGTGGTAAGTCGCGTGGTCTTGACGATGCGGTGGGCGGCGGGCCTCGTTGTCCTGGCGGGCGTAGCGGCCATGGCTGGCCTGTACGGAGATCTAGCGGACCTGAACTCACGGTTCTCTGACTACTTCTCAGCCTTTGCGCTCGGAGCCGGGCCATACCTGATCAGCGCCGCAGTCCTGTGGGTCGGAGCGGAGATCATCGACACCATCCAACAAGGGCAAACCCGCGAAGTGGGGCAGCCCGGCCCACCAGCGATGGCTGTCGAGGGAGAGGCTACTCCCGCGCCCAGTCTCGCCCGGGCCACCCCTACTTCCGTCATCTTCAGGCGCTGTCCGGCCTGCGGGATGGCGATACATCGCGACGCGAGGCGATGTCCGTACTGCCGGACTGATGTCGATGGGCCGACGGGGTGATCGGCTCCATGCCGCGGGGACCAGGCCGAGGCCCTGTCGAGCACGCCATCCGCTCCCACCTCCACGAAGGCCAGGTCCTCGCTACCCCCACCCAGCACAAGCCGTTCAAGGTGGGTCGCATCGACGCCCAGGGTGTGGTCCTGCTGCTGGGGGCCGGGGAGTGGCCCACCCGGCTCACCTGGGCCTGCCTGGAGGGTGTGGAGCCGTTCCTCCGGGAGCGGGGCACCATCCCCATCGGAGGCCGTCATGTGTCGGAGCCGAATCTCGGCACCCTGGACGAGTGGCTGAAGGGCTGTACCCAGGTGGACACGGCCGGGTGGGTAGCCGTGCTGCTGGAGCAGGCCGGGGTGGTGGGGGTGCTGCGGGGGCGACCGGCCAGGGTGCGGCTCGTCGGGCCGGACCGGTAGCCCGCCAGCCCCCGGCCCTGGGGCGTAGGCTTCCGGTCGACCATCAAGGGAGATCTCATGAGCGATGGGCCGTCACCCGATCTCGACCCCACTCCCTCTCCTGATCGGGAGCCTGCCCTCCCCGACTCCGCTCCCCAGCAGCATCCTCAACGCTGGCCACGCCGTCTCCTGATCGGCGTCGCCGTGGTGCTCGCACTGATCGCCGCAATCCTCGGAGAACAGTGGGCACGGGCCCGAACCGCCAGCAGCCTCATCGAACTAGCAGACGAGTTCCGGAACTCGGGTAGTCCCCACCGTGATACCTGGGACAACCTCGAAGGTCTGCTTCCCACACTGGGCCCACTCAACTCCGTCAACGCTGGCCGGTGGTCGTCCGCATTTCAGCGTATTGGGAATGCGGCCCTGCCAGAACTGACCGATCTGGTTGAGCTTCGCCTGGAGGTCGAGAGCGTCTTCGTTCTGCCGTGGCATAGATCCGCAAAGCAAGCCAAGGCGCTCCTCACCGACGGCATTGCCCTCGCGGAGAACGCTCTAGGGACAGAGATCCGCCAGTTCTATCTGCCGGGTGAGACCGCCGAGACGATAAGCATCAGCGTCGGACCTGTGATAGACGATTGGCAGACTGCGACACCTGAGCTGTGCGCGGTGATGAGAAGACTCGAAACCCAGCTACACGCAGCCATACCCTCCGCACCCTGGGTGTGGGACGGACTCCACGACGACATCCCCGACCTTACCGGTGAGCGACCCTATACCGGGATGCCCGATCACTGCCCATAGAAGACCCCCGGCTCGGCCCGGAGCGGCGAGCGGGTCCCAGCCCCAGGCACTGGGGAAGCTCGACCAAAGAAGAGCCATGAGGGGGGTGGGGGGTCAGCTCCACGGCGGCGCCGGCCCCATGATCATAAGCGGCCGCACCCTCCATAGGGAGGGGATACCCCGGCGTCCGAATCGCGCAGAAATGCGGTCATTGAGGGCCGGGGGCCATGGCACAAAGCCATGTCACACACCCCCCAGGGCACAACCCATGAAATACCACGGGCAGCCTGTTTCCCACCCTGACCAATGTCAGGGATTCGGAAGCTGTCAAGCCTTTTGAGACAGCTTCTCATCGAATCGTCTGTATGAGCGCCTCCGGGGTTGGCTGGTTGATCCATGCGGCGGTGGGCAGCTTGGGCGGCTGCGGCGGACGGGTGAATCGTTCGGGGTGGGTGGCGTAGGCGGTGTCGAGGACGACGGCCCGAGCGGCCCGGATCTCTGGGGCCGTGCCGAAATGCACCGACGCTGGCGTGTGGAGCCCGAGGGCGGCGTGGCGGTGCTGGTGGTTGTAGTAGTCGAAGAAGAAGGCGCAGTAGGCCCGGGCGTCTTCGATGCTGCCGAAGCGTTCGGGGAACTCGGGGAAGTACTTGAGTGTCTTGAAGTTCGCCTCCGAGTAGGGGTTGTCGTCCGAGACGTGCGGCCGGCTGTGGCTTCGGGCCACCCCCAGGTCGACGAGCAGTTGGGCCACAGGCTTGGAGGTCATCGAGGAACCCCGGTCAGCGTGCACGGTGCCGGGAGCGGCGCCGTTGCGGGCGATGGTGTCGGCGATGAGGGCCTCGGCCAGTTCCCCCGACTCGGCCTCGGTCACCAGCCAGCCGGGCACGTAACGGGAGAAGATGTCGATGATGGCGTAGAGCTCGTAGAAGTCGTGGCGCTGCGGCCCAGGGAGCTTGGTGATATCCCAGCTCCACACGTCGTTGGGCTTGTCCGCCAGCAGCTGGGGCTTCTTCTTGGCGGGATGTGACCGCTGACGCCTCCGGTCCCGGCTCTCGCCCTCGGCCCGGAGCAGCCGATACATGCTCGAGATCGAGCAGTAGTAGACGCCCTCGTCAAGCTCGCGTGCCCACACCTGGGCCGGGGGCAGGTCGACGTACTCGACACGGTGCAGCACGTCGAGGACCTCCTGACGCTCGCCTGCCGACAGGGCGTTCGGCGGGATACCGCGGGGCCGCGGCGCACCCGGAGGCCGCGGCTTGGTCCGCCGATAGTGGGTGGCCCGGGACTTGCCCACCAGCTCGCAGGCCCGCTTCGTTGCCACCAGCGGCTCCAGCTCGGCGAAGGCGGCCCCAATCACCTCGTCGACCTCCCCTCGGTGTCCGCGCTCTCGGAGAGCAATTCCAAGAGCGCGTGTGCTTTTCCCACCACCTCGAGGGCGGCCCTGGCCTTCCTCAACTCGGCGGCCAGGCGCTCGTTCTGGAGCCGGAGCCGCTCCAGTTCCTTCGCCTGCGGGCTCCTTCCCCGCCGACCCTGGGCAGCGAGGGCAGCAAGAGCGCCGGCATCCCGGGCCCTGCGCCACTCCACCATGTGGGAGGAGTACAGGCCCTCCCGGCGCAGCAACGCACCCTTGGCCCCAGGCTCTTCCAGTGCCTCATAAGCCTCAACAATGGCGAGCTTGTACTCCGGGCTGAAAGTCCGCCGCCGGGGCCTCCCGCCCAGGCCGTTGTCGGTCACCAGCCCATCATGGGCACACGACACCAAAGTGTCCGTCAAGATCACAGCCACGTTCTGCCTGCTCCTCCCCCGCCCTGTGAGAGTGATGATCCCTTACCGCAGGTGTCTCACCCCAGCCTGACAGACAGGGATTCCACAGGGGTCGCACCGCACCGAAGGCAGCAGCCCCTACCAGGGAGTCAGCAGAGTTGTGGGAGGGGTCTGTCGCTCCACACCGAAGGCGGCGGCCTTCCTTTCCGGACGGTGGTGACGGTCAGGACGGCGATTCGCGAGTCTTCTTGGCTATGCCAGGACGGTGGGGACGCTGAGGACGCTGATTCCCCTTCCCCCTCTGTCGCGGTCCTCATGGTGGGTGTGGTAGTCAGAGGAGGAGGGCTATTGGTCGTCCTGGTCGTCCTGGTCGTCCTTCCGGGACGGTGGTGACACTTCGGCCGGCAATTTGCGGGTCATCTTGGATATCCGGATGCCGCGATGCCCGTCGCCGTGGGGTAGGTCGGTTTCGATTTGGATGCCGGCCTCCTCGAGTAGTGGCGCAGCCCGGCGTAACTGCTCGGATAGGTGCTGAGGCGTGGCCGGCCAGTCCCTGGGCGCATCCTCGGGTGTCAGTTTGGTGAGGAGTTCGGTCGCCGTTCCTGTCCCCCACGTGTCGCCCTTGGTCATCAGGGTCTGGACCGCGAGGGCGACGGGGTGGCCTTCGATGGCGTCCTCGAGCGCTCGGCTTGACGCCCGGAGGTAGGCGGGCAGTCCGCTGGTGCCGGTCGCCTGGTCGAGCGCGGCGAGCGCTTCGGCGTGGTCGGCCATTCGGGGCATTGAGGTGAGATGCACTTCCGGCAGTTGGCGGAGGGTGCGGGCGACCGTGTCGAGGAGGCCCCCCAGGATGCGGCCACGCGCCGCCTTCCATCGTGTTGTCAGGTCTTGGTCTTGGCGCCGCTGCTCGGGTCTGATCGGGTGTGGTTCGAGGAGGATGGCCCGGTCGAGGAGGTCGCCGCGCAGGGCGCCCAGGCCGATGCCGTTGATGATGAGCAGCCGCCGGAAGGCAGACACGGCGATGTTGTCGTCGGTGTAGAGGGCTCGGCGTAGGTACCCGTCACCGGTTATGGCCCGGCATAGGGCGTCTGACAGCCAATCGGGGAGGCTTGAGCAGTTGTCCAGGGCGATCACACAGGACGCCTGGGCGGTGACCGCCCAGTCGGTCGGGTTGCGAGGGGGCGAGCGGAGCGGCGCCGGTGACGGGTCAAGAAGATCCACCAGCAGCCGCGCAATGGTGGACTTCCCTGAGCCCTGCCGGCCAACAAGGGCGAGGAGCGGCTGAGGGCGGGACGGCATGAGAGCGGCGACCAGCCATCCCCTTACCAGGAGCCACTGCTCTTCGTCGAGGTTCAGGTAGTCCCGAAGCTCCTCAAGATCGCCACCCTGCTCGGGCTCAGGGAGGGGGTCGGTGAGTCTGGTGTGCTGGAAGAGCACCGGGGGGTTCTCCTCGATGGTCCACCCGGTGTCGGATACCCGGGCGAACCGACCATCACTGTGGCCGAGGTCGAGCCACACCGCGCCCCTTTCGGCAACACGGACGTAGAGCTGCTCCGCCTGCTTGGCCAGGGCGATGCCCTCAAGCACGGTGAGGGCGTCGGCAGCGGCGGAACTGTTGGGGGTCTGCCCATACGCCTGGTGGTACATGGCGGCCAACTCGGAGCGCAGCGACGACGCTGACCCCCGGAACACCCGGGCCAGCGGAGGCCCGTCAACCGGCACCGCGAACGCCGCCCCATCTGCCGACCGCCCGAACCGGTAGCGGAACAACGCGAGATCCACGATCTGGTCAGCTTGGGAAGGGCGGCTCATAGGGATCCCCGCCGAGTCCCCGGCCTTCCTGCATCACCTTCAGGAAAGCAGTACGAGCTGTCCTCGGTGCCTTGCCGCTCCCACCGCACGGGCCGATCGGCGGCCCGCTGCCCTGATCTGGCCGCGGCCCGCTCCTGCGTGATGAAGGCGACGATCTCCCCGTAGGCGGGCCAAAGTCCGTCTGGGGGAATGATCCTGTCGAAGTCCGACCAGGAAAGGCGCGAGGGCTGTGTCCTCGACCCCCGGCGGCATGCCGCATGTGTCGGAACCCACGGCTGCGCCGGGCCCCCGCGCTCCCCCGTGGTGAAGAGATCCGCCATCCTCAGCCCAAGGGCGGCAACCACCGCCTCCGTTCGGCACCCGCCATGGCAGAAGACCAACACCTTTCCGTCCGACGCCTCCCGCAGACTCAGGCTCGGACTGCGGTCCTCGTGCGCGGGGCAGCGGGCCGTCCACCGTCCGGGCCCAGCGGCCCGCACCCGTTCAAGCCTCTCCAGGACCCGCCTGACAGGCTCACTAGCACTCCTACCGGGACCCCAAACCTGGCTGTCGCACTCGCCGTCCGCGGGGAGCCGGGGAGTGACAGGGTTCACGCGGTTCCCCCTTTCGTTTGTGGACGGGAGGACGGACTTGAGGGCGGCCCCGTGATAGCGGGACCGCCCTCTGTTTCTGCTCCAAGCAGCCGCATGAGCAAAGCCGTCGGAACCAGGATGCGACGGCCGATCCGGAGGTGGGGGATCTGGCCGGTCCTGATGGCCTCGTAGGCAGCGCCGCGGCTGATGCGCAGCAGGCGGGCCGTCTCAGAGACGGTCAGGACAGCCGCGGAGGGTGCGCTACCGGGCATGCCAGCCGCCTTGGAGTAGTCGGTCAAGAAGTCGCAGGTAGCGCAATGCCGCCGGCCCGCGGGGTGATCGCCTGGCCATCTCCCAGCGCCACACCGTTGACAGGGATACGCCGACGTCGGACGCCACCTCCTTCAGGCTCAGACGGGCGGCAACCCGGATGGCCCTCGCCGCCCCCCCGGCACACAGCGCTCTGACCCGGGCGATGTCTTCGGCCTGCGTCTCTGGAGTAGTCACGAGCCCCAGGATCCCATAACGGGATAGCGTTGGCAAACCTGTCCCGTTCCAGTACTTCAGGCATCTGCACGGAACAGAACAGAGTTGCCAACACTTTCCCGAATCGATAAGGTGGACTCCGTGAGCAGCCCCATCCCCCCCACCGAGTACTCGTGGGATCCCGACCGGCCCGACCCTCTAGCCGGGATGTGGGAGGACCCCGATCAACCCGACATCGTTCATGTCGACATGAGCGGCCCCTGGCTGGTGCGACTCGACTGGGGCGAGATCGAAGGCCGGGTCGAGTGCGTCGGCTTTTCGATCCGACACCAGACGCGCAGCCAACCGATCACCACCGGACTTCTCCGTCAGTTCAACCTTGCCAGCCAGGTGCTCCGCTGGCGGCGGCAGATGCACTTCGAAGCTGGGGCCAACCTCGAGTTCCCCATCTCCGACCAAGCCCGCGGCTACTACGAGCGACAGTTGGCGCTCAGCGGGAAGAAACGGCACCGCTACTCGCCCGAGCACTTCGAGTCCGTCGCCAGGGAGTACACCCGCGCCTACCAAAACGGTGAACACCCAACCAGCGCCGTGGCCGACTACTTCACCACGCAGTTCCGCTACCCAGTCAGCCGATCAGCCGCCGCCAAATGGGTGATGACCTGCCGACAGACCGGCCTACTCCCCGCAACCGAACCCCGCAAGCCGAACGCCTGACCAACCCACCTCCAAGGACCCACCCATGACAGGCAGCATCGTCAAGAAGGCCAACCGCTGGTACGTCATCATCGAACAGCGCGACCCCCAGACCGGGGCCCGTCGCCGCAAGTGGCACTCCGGGTACCGCACCAGAAGGGAGGCGGAAGCGGCACGCACGGACATCTTGAGCCGGATTCAGCGGGGCGTCTACATCGAACCCTCGGCCCAGACCCTCGGCAGGTTCCTCTTGGACGACTGGCTCCCCGCCAAGCGGACCACGGTGCGGGCCACCACCCATCAGTCCTACGAGCAGGTCAGCCGGGCCCACATCATTCCTCGCCTCGGCGCCGTGCCCTTGAGGCAACTCAAGGCATCCACCCTCAACTCGCTCTATGCCGACCTACTGGTATCAGGCCGCTGCGACGGGCGCGGAGGTCTATCGCCGAAGACGGTTCGCAACACCCATGTCGTCATCCGCAAGGCGCTCTCCGACGCAGTCAGATGGTCCCTCCTCGCCCTCAACCCTGCCGACAGCGCCGACCCGCCCCGCTTGCGGGATACCGGATCGACCACCATGCGGACCTGGACCGCGGCGGAACTCCGCGCCTTCCTGGAATCAGTCGAGAACGAGGAGAACGGCCTCCACCCGTTGTTCGTGCTTGCGGGCACCACCGGCATGCGCAGGGGAGAACTCCTCGGCCTCCGCTGGCGTGATGTGGAACTCCAGCAGGGGCGGCTTTCTGTGCAGCAGACCGTCGTGTCGGTGGCCTACGAACTTCACTTCTCTACACCGAAGACCAAGCGCGGGCAGCGCTCTATCGCCCTGGACCCGCACACGACTGCCATCCTGCGAGACCACCGGGTCAAGCAGAACGAGCGGCGCCTCCTCGCCGGGCCGCTCTGGACCGACCACGACCTGGTCTTCTGCCGCAACGACGGCGGCCCTATACACCCGGACTACCTGAGCAAACTGCTCGTACGCCTGGTCGCCGCCTCAGGACTTCCCCGGATCAGGCTCCACGACCTCCGACACACGCACGCCACGCTCGCCCTCGCCGCCGGCATTCACCCCAAAGCGGTCGGTGAGCGGCTCGGGCACGCCGACACCTCCATCACTCTCGACACCTACAGCCATGTCATCCCGGCCCTTCAAGAGAGCGCCGCCGAAACCGTGGCCCGCCTCGTGTTTGCCGCCGGGCGGTAGAAGATCGGTAGAAAACGGGCGAAACCAGGAGGACCGCCGCCCACCGTCGCCTGCGAGAGATGGTGCGCCACAAGGGGTTCCGCGGTGGGCCGGGTGGGGGTCGAACCCACGACCTTCGGGTTAAAAGCCCGCTGCTCTGCCAATTGAGCTACCGGCCCCGGGAAGAAGGTAGCAGGGCCCTACGAGGGGACGGCGGCCGCCCGGCCGCGGCGACGCTCCACCCACGGGTAGTAGCCCCCGCGCCACTTCGCCACGTAGGTGGCGTAGCGGGGAGTGGCGTACATCCGCCACCTGGTGACCCCCTGGTTGTGCCGGCGGAACCAGGCCACGTCGGTGTCCAGGCCGATGCCGTACTCCGCCTGCTGCTTCGGATAGACCTCGTGGACCAGGTGCTCGTACAGCGTCAGGTCCTCCCGGTTGGCCGCCACCAGCATTTCCCGGGTGGCCGGGTCGGTCAGCAGGCGCTTCTTGATTCCGTCGCTGGGGGCCACCCAGCGCGAGGCGTAGCGCAGGTCCCCGATGCCCACCTTGCGGCCCAGCATCACCAGCGACTCGTCGAAGCGTTCGGTGAGGCCGACGAAGGCGAAGCCCCCCAGCAGGTCGATGGCCTCCTCAGCGGTGCCCCCCGGGCCGGCGACGATACGCGTCTGCCGGTCGCGCACCACATCGTGAGTGATCCACTCCTCGAAGGGCACGTCCAACCCGCCGCGCTGCACGTCGTACTGGTAGTGGGAGGCGGTGCGGTTCAGAGGCTCTCGCAGAAAGGCCACCCAGTCGACGGCAGGCACAACCGTCTCCAGGTCCGAGTAGGCCCGCACGTCGTGGCCCAGAATGCTGCGCAGCCGGGGGTACCAGCGGCGCAGACGCTTGAGGTCCTCAGCCGAGAAGAACGGGGCCTCCGGATCCTCGGCCAGCACGTCACAGTGCGTGCCGCCGTTGGCGTGCTTGAGCACTCCGGACAGGGTGGTCCCGGCCGTCTTGTGGATGTGGACGACTGCGAGCATCATTCCTCCTGCGCCCCACATCGGCACGGCCGGCCGGGGCGTTGAGCGGAACAGGAGAGGCACATGGCCCGGTGGATCGGATTCGCGGCGTTGGCCGCCTGCGGCTTCGCCCTGGCGTCCTGCGGCGACGGTGCCGGGACCGTCACCACCACGGTCGGCGACCCGACGCCCATCACCTTCAACCTCACCATCGCCGACAGCGGCAACGTGCTGCGGGTGCGCCCCGGTGACGAGGTGGTGGCCCGCCTGCCCCTCACCGGCCACCAGGACGTCGGGTGGGTGGTGACCGTGAGCCCCAACCCGTTGGTCCTCGGCGGGGGCGACGACCTGCGCTTCTTCCCTTCCGAGACGGACCAGGGGGGTGTCGCCTATCACGAGTTCTCCTTTGTTGCGGTGGGGCCGGGGCGCACCACGGTGACCCTCACCCACGGCTTCCAGCAGTTCACCTTCACCGTCCAGGTCACCGAGCGCAACTAGTGCTCTGACCACAAACCTTGGTGGGGGTTCTCCACTTGAGGGTCGGGGTCCAGGCGCACCTGTGCTGGCGGAACACGAATACTCGTGACCCCGAACTCCTCGCCGCCCAGCGCCGAGAACGGGCACGCGTCCGAGCCGAGAAAGGCCGGCGATGGGAACGGTCATCCTCACAAGCCGCGTGACCCACTCGCGCGAACCTTTGTGGTCAGAGCACTAGCCGGGCCCCCTTTCCCGGGGGCGGCGGTACCCTGGCCCGGGTGAGGCCCCACCCCATGCGGAACCCCCGCTTCCTGCTCCCCGTGCTGGTGACGGCTCTCCTGGCCGCATCGGTCCCCGCCGCCGCGGCCCTCGGGACGGCCACCTGCACGGGCGTCGCGGCCACCATCCGGGGCACGGACCAGGCAGACACGCTCGTCGGCACTCCAGGCGCCGACGTCATCCTGGGTGGGGAGGGCGACGACACGATATCCGGCCTGGGCGGCGACGACCTCGTCTGCGCCGGGCCCGGGAACGACACCGTCGCCGGCGGCGACGGTGACGATCGCCTCATCGGAGGCCGCGGCGACGACGTCCTGAAGGGCGAGGCGGGCAACGACCTCCTGGTGGACGGCGCCGGCAATGACCGCCTCGAGGGCGGTCCAGGCGACGATCACCTGGCCCCCGGCATGGGGGCCGACGCCCTGGTGGGGGGCCCGGGTGACGACACTCTGCGGGGCGGGTCCGGCGACGACACCCTCGACGGCGGGGTGGGCGGCGACGACCTGGCCGGCGGCCCCGGGGCCGACCGTCTGATGCGGGTGCTCATCCGCGACACCGTGTCGGACGCCGGCACCCGCGACGCGCTGGGGGACACCCGCTGGTACCGCAGCCTGACCCTGGAACCGCTGGGCGGCACCCACCTGGTCTTCCCCAACTCGGTCAGCGGCTACGACCAGCGCCATACCCGGCCCATCGCCGTGCGTCACGACCCCGGGGGCCTGGTGCTGGTGGAGCGCCTCTCCCCCGAGGAGTACCTCCTGGGCCTGGGCGAGATGCCCTACTCGTGGCACCCGGCGGCGTTGCGGGCCCAGGCGGTCGCCGCCCGCACCTACCTGGCCAACCTGCTGGCCAACCCGCCCCGGGGCGTAATGGCCGAGTTCGGCTTTGACATCTGCGGCAGCGCCCTGTGCCAGCTGTACCTGGGGGCGGGCCGGGCCCAGGCGGCCGAGGGTGGGGCTCGATGGACGGCGGCGGTGGCGGCCACCGCCGGCAGGATCCTCATCCACGACGGCGCCCCCGCCCTGGCGGCGTACCACTCGACGGCCGGGGCCACCACCCGCTCGAACCAGGACGTGTGGGGCGGGACGGCGATCCCCTACCTGCAGGCAGTGGAAGTGCCGCCCCAGGACTCCCCGTTCGCCGTGTGGTCCTACGACCTGCGCCTCGACCAATTCCTCGACATCCTGGCCGAGGCCGGCATCACCTTCCCCGGCCGGGTGACCGCGGGGTCCACCGTGGTCACCGCCCCCGGCGGCGGGCCCTACCGGGTACGCTTCCAGACCCCGGCCGGGGCCAGCGACATCACCGCCGGCCGCATCCAGTCGGCCATGAACACTCACGGCCCCACCCTGTACGGATGGCTGCTGCCGGCCTACCGGCCCGACGGGAAGCGCTACCCGCAGACGGTGCTCTCCCCCACCTTCACAGCACGCACCCGCAGCGACGGCATCACCGTGCGGGTTCGGGGAGAGGGCTGGGGCCACCAACTGGGCATGCCCCAGTACGGGGCGCAGGCCATGGCCCTGGCGGGCGAGAGCACCGGAGCGATCCTCAACCATTTCTACTCGGGCCTGTGGCCCCGCTCCGACCCCGGTTTCCTGCCCGCGGAGATCGAGGTCGGCCTCGGTTGGGACCGCGCCGCGGTCACCCTGCGCGCCGAGTACTACGTGCTGCGCTCCCCCGACGGGGTGGTGGCGCGGGGGCGTGACGCCGGGTTCGCCCTCTCGGCGGGCGGAGGCGGCTGGGTGGTGTTGATCGCGCCGTGAGCCGGGGGCCGGGCTCCGCCCGGGTACGCTGGCCGCCCGTCGCGGGGAACCGCATGCGCCCCATCAGCCGCCCGTCGCCCGGGGAGTCGAAGTGAGGCCCCGGCGCGCCCTGCTCTTCGGCGAGGCCCTCATCGACGAGTTCCCCGACGGCCGCGTGGTGGCCGGGGCGCCCCTCCACCTCGCCGCCCATCTGGCCTCATTCGGCTGGGAGGCACTGGTGGTGGCCCGGGTGGGGAACGACGCCGACGGCCGGGCGATCCGGGAGCGCCTGGAGCGGCACGGCGTCGGCACCGCGCTGCTCGAGGTGGACCCGGTGCTGCCCACCGGCACGGCGGCCATCACCCTGCACCCCGGCGGGGGGCACTCATTCACCATCCGCCGTCCCGGAGCCTGGGACGCGGTTGAGGGGCCCGAGGTGATCCCCCCGCACGACGTCCTCTACTTCGGCACCCTGCCGTTACGCGACCCCAGGTCACGGGCCGCCCTGGAACGGGTGCTCCCGGCCACAGCCCTTCGTGTGGTGGACGCCAACCTCCGCCCCCCCGACTACGACATCGCCCGAGTCAGCTTCGCCGTCACCCACGCCGATGTCTTCAAGGTCTCGGTCGACGAATTGCCCGAGGTGGCCGGCCTGCTTCGGGTGGCGGCCGACCCCCGGGCCCTAATCGCCTTCGGACCGGAGTGGGTCTGCGTCACCCACGGTGCGGCGGGAGCCGAACTGCACCATCGTGAAGGCCGCCGGTGGGAGGTGCCGGGGGAGGCAGTCGAGGTGGTGGACACCGTCGGCGCCGGAGACGCCTTCCTCGCCGGCCTCATCGACGGCCTGACGGCAGACGGCGCCGGGGCGGCAGCGCTGCGTCGGGCCCAGAGCACGGCCACGGCCAGCGTCGCCCAGAGGGGTGGCTTCCCCGAGTGGGAACCCGGCCGCCAACCCCTCCCGTCATAGAGGTGACACCTCGACGAGAAGGCAGATGACGATGCGCAAGGCTCTGACCCCCCTCCTGCTGGTCCTGGCAGTACTCGCCGCGGGTTGCCACCAGATCAACTGGCTGTCGGCCCCCAGCGACGGAGACGAGCCGGCCACCACCCTGCCCATCGCCACCCTGCCCATCGCCACCCTGCCCATCGCCGGGCGCCTGCCGGTGTACATCCACTCGGTGGATCTCCTGCTGCTGGAGTCCTGGCCCGTGCAGGTGCACGCGGTGATCCGGGGCACGCTCCCCACCCCGTGCCACACCCTGGCCTGGGATCTCGGCGAACCCGCCGGCGACGGGAGCATCGTCCTGAGCGTGTTCTCCACCGCCGACCTGGACGCCGTCTGCACCCAGGTGCTGGAGCCCTTCGAGAGAAGCATCCCGGTGGGGTCGTTCACCAGCGGCTCCTACGTGCTGGTCGTCAACGGCGTCGACTACCCCTTTGCCGTCTGAGCCCTCCTCCTTCGCCCGGCTCCCGATCGGCCCCGGTCTCCGGGGCCGATCTATACTCCCGACGCCCCTGACCGCTGGGTGCCGGGTGGCACTATGCTCCGACGGCTGCCCTCATCGTCCAGCGGTCCAGGACGCCGGCCTTTCACGCCGGTAACACGGGTTCGAATCCCGTTGGGGGTACTGGGGGCGTGGTGAAGCCTGGAGTTCACGCCGGCCTGTCAAGCCGGAGATCGCGGGTTCAAATCCCGTCGTCCCCGCCAACGCGCCGCTCCGGCGGCGCGCGGTCAGGTAGCTCAGTTGGGAGAGCGCCGGTCTGAAAAACCGGAGGTCGCCGGATCGTTCCCGGCCCTGACCACCACAGGAACCCCTTGCCGGGCAAGGGGTTTCGGCGTTGAGGGGGGTTGGGGAACCGGGCCAGCCACCGGTCACTTCTACCGATTCTCTACCGCCCGCTGCGCGATCAGGCTTCCGACGGCCTCCGCGACCTCCTCCTGGAGGCCAGGGATCACATGGCTGTGCACATCGAGCGTGATCGAGACGGTCGCATGCCCTAGTGCTTTCTCGCGTTAATGACTCGCGTGTAGTTTGAGGGGGCCGATGCCGAGGGTGGAGGTGGCCGTGTTCAGTGTCGAACCCATCGTGTTGACCGGGGAGGAACGGGCCGGGCTGGAGCGACGGGCAAGGGCGCACACCTCGACGGTACGCGAGTCCCGTCGGGCACGGATCGTGTTGTTGTGCGCCGACGGTGTGGCGTTGCGTCAGATCGCCATGCGGGTCGGCATGGACCCCCATCAGGTGGGTGTGTGGCGGCGCCGGTTCCTCACCGGCCGTTTGGACGGGTTGGATGATCTGCCCCGGCCGGGGCGGCCTCGCCGGCTGGGCCACGACGAACGGATGGGAATCGCCGCGGTCGCTACCTCCGAACGAGACCCCGCCGACCCGGTGGCAACCTGGTCGTACCTCGACGTCGCTGAGGAACTCAGCCGCCGCGGTGTCGAAGTGTCAATGTCGCAAGTGTGGCGGATCCTCAAGGCGATGGACATCGACCTCACCAAGGTGCGGGGCTGGCTCAACCGCCGCGACGATCCCTGCTTCTGGGACCGGGTCCGAGACATCTGCGGGCTCTACCTGAACCCGCCCCAACGGGCCCTGGTGTTATCGGTGGACGAGAAGACCTCGATCCAGGCCACCCAGCGCAAACACCCCGACCACACCCCCAAAGCCGGCAAGCAGCGACGCCGAGAGTTCGAATACACCCGCCACGGCACCGCATCGCTGCACGCTGCGTTGGATGTCCACTCCGGTGGGGTACTCGCCCAGGAGATCCCCAGCCGCAACGACTCGGTCAACTTCTGCGGGTTCCTCAACGAGATCGAACACAGCGTCGACCCGACCCTGAACATCCACATCATCATGGACAACGGCTCCGCCCACACCTCCAAACACACCAAAGCCTGGTTCGGGGAGCATCCCCGCTGGGTCGTGCACTACACCCCCCCGCACGCCAGCTGGGTCAACCAGATCGAACTGTTCTTCTCCATCCTGCAACGCAAAGTCATCCGAAACGGCAGCTTCACCTCCCGCCAAGACCTCATCGACAAACTGCTGGCCTTCATCACCACCTACGACCAAACCGCCACACCCTTCAAATGGACCTACGCCGCCGACCCCCTCGTCGCATGACACCCCTACACGCGACCCACTTCCGCGCGGAGGCACTAGAGGGCAAACCCGAGCGGAGACTGGTGACCCCCACCTCGCCGTGGCCGAGGGTACGGAAGTGTCATCAACCCGAGGCGCAGAGGCCAGGAGCCCGCAGTTTGCGCAGCCCCTACCGGCGGGGCCAGGGGGGCCATTGGCGGACAACACATCGCCTGGGCTGCCGCCACTCGCCCCTCCTGAGGCGGCGGCTTTTGCGAAGATAGCCGCCTCCGCCCCGCCTGAGCCGGCTCATGCTCCGATGGGCAAGCCTGGAACGGAAGGAGTGGAGCAGCGGTCGTCTGGTCAGTACCTCCTCATAGCGCCCGTCGACCGCTTCCTGCACCAGGTTGGTCATGCGCTGGATCACCTCAGCCGGCGGCTCGTCGCAGGCATCGCAGCCGCAAAAGGGGAACGCTTCCTCCTGCCCGCGCTCACCGCGCCGGATCAGCACCCCGGGAAACGGGGTGAGAGCGAAGATCAGCGGAACCCCCAGACTGGGGACGAGGCGGATGGTGTACGCAATGGCGCCCCGGTACGTCGGGAAGTCGGCTGCGGCATCGCC
>JBDROA010000090.1:0-2529 GCA_043810615.1 Actinomycetota bacterium
GGCTCTAAGGACGGAGCCTTGTCTTGCCAGGCGACCTCCCAGCGCTTGGTCCAAAGGACCTTCTCTGGTCCGGCGGAACTCTTGGCAACGATTTCCACGGCAAACCGTTCACGAGGGCGAAAGAGCTCCAGGGGGACACGAAAGCGGAGGGTGATCTGGAGGTCCGCCCGCAGGGCTAGCGTGGTGTACCGGCCGGCAAAGGAGCCGATGCTGTAGTGGAAAATGGCCTCGCCCCTCGCTCCCTCGCCCACAATGCGGACGGGAACGCGGACCAGTACGAAGCTACTGCTGGGCGGGAGCTCACACGTCTCCGACCCGTCCTGCTCTATCCTGAGAATACCGGCCTCCCTCGGCACTCGTGCTTTGGCTCGCATCCTAGCAGGAGCCGGCAGCCGTCGGAAGGGTGGGCAAGGCGTGACCACCTCCAGATACTGCCTAGAGCCAGCTCGGAAGGTTAGAGTCCTAAAGCCCCGGCCACCTTACCCCAGCCCTTGTCCTCTTGACCTTCGAGGCGGCGAAGATAAGTAGTGGTCACAGCGAGAGAACTGTGGTCGAGAAAGCGGGATACCTCCCCGGCGTCGCGTCGCAGTTCTGCCACAGTCCGGTGAAGAGGGTCTAGGCCGGCGGTCGGTCCCTGCCACAAGGCTCCATCTCCGCCCGGCGTCGTGCTACTCCTGTCCGTCAAGAACTGGCCCAAGCTGCGGGAGCCAATCAATCCAGCGGGCCTCGTAGTGCCGAGTCCAGAGAAGCGCTGGTCCCGCTGGTTGCTGCATCTGAAAGACGAGAAGGGTCACGTGCTCTCCTTCGCGAAAGACCTTTGACGGAAGGCGAAAAGGAAGAGGTGCCGCATCGATCCCTTGGACCGACATGTGCTCAGGCCGGCCCTCGAAGCTTCCCATGCGGGAGATGAGCATAAGATTGGTGCTGTCGCCAGCCTCCACCACTATGGTGACCGGGACATTGATTAAGACAAAGCCCTCCTGAGCTGAGAGCCGGCAGAATTCTGGTCCAGACTGGGTGATCCTCACGCGCGCCCTCCTTTACCGGCCATGATACAGGGCCGGCTCCTAGCGTAGGCGGGCCTAGGGGCGATAGGGGCGGAACGCCTCCAGCCTAAGAGTAGCCGGGCTCCGAACCAGACTAGGCTACTAGGGCCCAAGGTCAAGCCCCAGGAGATCTCCACATCAACTAGAGCCGTAGCGGCGGCTGCAAAGCCGCGGTCTCTCAGACTCGCAGCTCACGGCCGATCACTTCCGCCAGCTTGCCCCAGCCCCGGTCCTCCTGGCCTTCAAGCCGACGGAGGTAGGTGGTGCTGGACGCCGCCGCGGGGTTTGGTCGTCAGACCTGGCCGTCCATCGGTCGGGTCACCGCGAAGTCGGCCGGAACATGCAGTGCATCTCGAAGCCTCCGATATCGACTGTGCCGGTGACCTCGTATCCGAGATGCCGATAGAAGGACAGGTTCTCCTCGGTGTCGGTGTCCAGTCCCACCCCTACGGCTTCGGCATGCGCCTCGGCTTCCTGGTGCAGACGTTCCATGAGCGCTCGGCCATAGCCTTTGCCTTGGAACTCGGGCAGCACCCCCAGGCCGAGCACGTAGAAGTGCGGCTCCGGCGGTCGCAGGGTGCGCACCCCCCGGTCCCAGCGGTCTAGTCTCGCTACTGCCCGGGGACCGGCGACAAGCCCGAACCCAACCAGTTGGCAAAGCAGAAGGGGCGAGCACCCAAAGTCACCCCAGCCCATGGGTCGGCCCGGCTCCTCGAGCGCCACGACCCCGATGAGTGGGCCCTGAACCCGGATACCCAACAGCGACTCCCCCCGCTGGAGCTTCCCGCCAAAGAGCATGCGAAACCCAGCCCCCAGCTGTCGGGCGTAGCGCTGGTCTGACCCGGGGAAGCAGTGCCGGAAGAACGGGTCGCGCTCGAAGGCGCGCACCATGACCTCCGCGGCCTCGGCCACTTCGGCTGCCCTCAGTCTCCGCACCTCTGGCACTGGACCTCACCCCCTCGCGCAGGCAGCCCATGGGGCTGCGATGAGTTCTCCCCGAACCACCTGCCCTGACTTCATTGTGAGTCTTCTCCACCTGACCTCGCAAGTCTTCGCCCCCAACGGCGGCGCTGGCAGCGGCCGAGGAATGAAGGAGGCACCGCCTCTGGGCTTCCCGGGGCCGGCTGGTCGGGCGGGGTATCGGGGAGTGGGGAAGCGAAATGTGGGGACCAGTGCGGTCCATGTCGACCGTCAGCCGGGGCTGCCCAGCCCTATCGCCTCCGCCACCTTGCCCCAGCCCTTGTCCTCCTGGCCTTCTAGTCGGCGCAGGTAGGTGGTGGTGACAGCGAGCGAGCTGTGATCAAGGAAGCGGGACACGTCCTCGATGCTCTCTCCGGCGTCCCTTCTCAGCTTGGCGGCGCTGTGTCGAAGGATGTGAAGTCCGGCCGGAGGCAGCCCCGCTTTCTCAAGGTAGCGCCGGAATCTGCCGTAGAAGGTAGCGCTCCGGAGCCCTTCGCCGTTTGTCGCCGCCGGTGAGGGCCAC
>JBDROA010000091.1:0-23215 GCA_043810615.1 Actinomycetota bacterium
TGGTCGCCTGGGCGGTGTTCGCCTGGACCGGGGCCCACGACCTGCCCGACGGGGGCGAGGCCCGGCGCTGGCTCCTGGTCTCCCTGGTGACCGTGTGGGGACTGCGCCTCGGCGCCTACCTCGCCTACCGCAACCTGGGCAAGGGCGAGGACTACCGCTACGTGGCCATGCGGGAGAAGGCCGGGGGGCGCTTCTGGATCGTCAGCCTCTTCAAGGTCTTCCTGCTCCAGGGTTTGCTGCTGTGGGTGGTGTCGCTCCCGGTCCAGGCGGGGCAACTGCCTTCGGTCCCCGACGGCATCGGCCCGCTGGCCATAGTCGGAACGGCCCTGTGGGCGGTGGGCCTGTTCTTCGAGACGGCGGGCGACGCCCAGTTGGCCCGCTTCAAGGCCGACCCGGCCAACAAGGGCAAGGTCATGGACCGGGGCCTGTGGCGCTACACCCGTCACCCCAACTACTTCGGGGACTTCGTGGTGTGGTGGGGGATCTACCTCGTAGCCCTGGAAGGGCACGGTACCTGGTGGGCCGTCGCCGGGCCCTTGCTGATGTCGTTCCTGCTGCTCCGGGTGAGCGGCGTGGCCATGCTCGAGAAGACGATCGGCACCCGCCGGCCCGGGTACGGGGAATACGTGCGCCGCACCAGTGCCTTTGTTCCCCGGCCGCCGCGGCGAAGCTGAGGACCTCCACCACGCAGCAGAACGCGCCGCAAGGGCCTCGTCTTTCCCCTCCAGTCGGCTACGGTCGGTTCTGCATGGAGCCGTTGGACCGGGTCCGCTGGGGCAAGATGGTCAACCCGGTGCGCGGCTTCCTCCACGGCATCGCCGCCGCCCTCTCGGTGGTCGGGGCCACCTTCCTCACCGTCCTCGCCGGCGGCGGCGTGTGGAACCGCATCTCGCTCCTGGTGTTCGGCGTCAGCCTGGTATGCCTCTTCACGGTCTCCAGCCTCTACCACTCGGTCCCGTGGGGACCGGCGTGGAAACTGCGCATGCAACGCCTCGACCACACGATGATCTACGTCCTGGTCGCCGGGACCTTCACCCCCATCGCGCTGATTGCCCTCGACGGCTGGCTCCGCTGGGCCACTCTGGGGGTCCAGTGGGGGATCGTGGCCGTCGGCGCCGTGCAGAAGGCCTTCTTCCCGCACGTCTCCCGCTCGCTGTCGGTGGCCTTGCAGACCACCCAGGGATGGCTGGCCCTGCTGCTGCTGTGGCCGCTGGCGAGGAGCCTGCCCTGGACCGCCCTGTCCATGCTCGGCCTGGGCGGCGTCTTCTATACCGCAGGCATGGTCTTCCTGGTCACCAACCGGCCCCGGCTGTGGCCCCGGGTCTTCTCCTACCACGAGGTGTTCCATCTTCTGGTGGTGGCGGCTTCCAGCCTGCACTTCGCCATGGTGGCCCGCTACCTGGTGCACTTCCCCGGCTGAGCCGTGCGCCACCGGCCCCGCGCCCTCCCGTCGTCCTCCCCGCCCTCGCGCACCTCGAAGACCGCCTCTCCGTCGGAGACGAACGCTCGCACCCGGACCTCGTCGTGCTCGAGGCCCTCGAAGACCACCGTCCCTCCCCCGGACCGGTCTGGTCGACCTCCACGGAGTGATCGGGTGCGGGGGTGGCGCTCACCAGGGCAAGGGCCACCCCCTGGAGGCTCACCACGAGGGTGCCGCCGCGGGTCTGCCGGGCGGCCACCGTCGGCCCGCCCGTCGGAGGTAAGACTTCGGCCCCGGGGGGACATAGGCTGCTGTGGAGCGCACCATGACCGTCGTCGGCGCCGCTGACCGGCCGGCCTCACCCGAGGTCCGCTTCAACGCCCTGTTCGCCCGCCACTACCCGGCGGTGTTCGGCTACGCCGTCCGCCGGGTGGGCCGCGACGAGGCGGGCGATGCCGCCGCCGAGGTCTTCACCGTGGCTTGGCGGCGGCTCGGCCGGGTTCCTGCAGAGCCGGGGACCCTGCCCTGGCTCTTCGGGGTGGCCCGCAAGGTCGTAGCCAACCAGGAGCGGGCGGCCCGGCGCCGCCTCCGCCTGGAGGCCCGGGCCGCCGCCTCCCCGGCCGGCGCCGTCGAAGGTCCCGGCACCGCCGGCCTCGACGTCGAAGCTGCCCTGGTCCGCCTGGGCCGGGCCGACCGGGAGTTGCTGCGCCTCGCCGCCTGGGAGGAGATGCAGCCCGCCGAGATCGCCGTCGTTCTGGGCTGTTCGCCCAACGCCGCCGCCGTCCGCCTCCACCGCGCCCGGCAGCGCCTCGCCGGGGAGTTCCAATCGGAAGGCCGGCCATGAACCGCGACCCCTTCGACACGCTGCGCTCCCGCAATCCGGCGCCCCCGAAGAGCCTGCCCGAGGCCCCCATGGCGGTGGCCAGCCGGATCGCTGCCGGGCGCCCCTCGCTGCGCCGCGGCCTGGCCATCGCCACCGCCGCCGCCGCGGTGGTGTTGGTCGCCGGAGGTGGGTGGCTGCTGTGGAGCCAGACCGGCGGCCGCGAGATGGTGGTCGAGCCCACGACGAGCACCTGGGCGTCGGAGACCACCGCCACCGTCGCCGTGCCCCTCGAAGAGGCTCCTACCGCGGTCGTCTACTTCCTCGCCGAGGACTTCCGCGGTGACCCGGCGCTCGTACCGGTGGCCCGGGACCTCAACGTGCTGAACGTGCGACCCCTGCCCAACCTCGGCCCCTTCACCATGGAGTTGCTCCTGTGGGGCCCCGGGGCCTGGGACGCCGGTCCCCTCCCCGACCCGGTGGCCGCCGCCGAGGCCCGTATCACCACGGCCATCCCGGAGGGCACCGAACTCCTGGAACTCACCGTCGCCGACGGGGTGGCCACCGTCGGCCTGTCCGTCGAGTTCGCCGGGGCCCCGGCCGAAGCGGTCGGCCAGGTGGTGTTCACCCTGACCCGTCTCGAGGGCGTCGGCGGAGTCACCTTCCTAATCGAAGGTGTGCCTCATTCGGCAGTGGCCGGGATGATGACCCTCGTTCCCACCGCCTCCCCCCCGGAGGGAGCCATCCTCGAGGATCCGGCCACGCGGCTCACCTTCGAGGGGCTCATGCCCCTCGCCATGCTCGAGAGCCCGGCACTCGGCGGCACCCTGCAGGTTCCGGGCACCATCACCGGCGGGGCCAACCCGTACGGGTGGCGAGTAGGCCTCAGTCTGGAGGACGACGACGGGACGGTGCTGTGGGAGACCGTGGTCCAGGCCGCCTGCGGCACCCCCTGGCAGGCCTGCCGCGGCGAGTACGACTGGAGCATCTTCCAGGCCGCGGTGCCCGCCGGCCTCGTGGACTACGGCCGCTGGGGCACCCTGACCGCCTACGTCTTCAGCGGAGACGACCCACCCCAGCCCTATGCCTTCCGGGAGCAACCGGTGTGGCTCCAGCCGGTGGTTCCGTCCACCGACGAACCCGAGATCCCCGAGGCGACGACCACCTCGACGTCGGCGGCCACGACTACCGTCCTCCTAGCCGCCGGCGCCGCCCCCTGGTCGGCGCCGCCGCTACCTGCTTCGATCGTGCCCGAGGCCCTCGTCGAGGCGTGGACCGCCTCTGAAAACCGCGACTCCTGCCCGGCCCTCTACCCGGAGGGCGTCCCGCAGTTGAGCCCGGGGGCGGAGGCTTTCGTCCACGAGGGGGCGGGCTGGTGGTTCGCCTGGGACCTCCCCTCCGGGCCCGGCTACGGCCCACCCGAGGGCCCGATCCCCTGGTGCACCGACTGCGGGCACGAAGCCTTCGGGGTGGGCGGTGCCGGGGTGGCCTCCGGCGACGAGTACGCCCGCTGGCCGGCACAGATCATGTGGGACGACGGTTCGCGCGCCGGCTACGGCTACTCGGGTGACGAGGCTCCCGACTCCGGCGCTCCGCTGCTCGCCTACATAGTCATCCCGGGGCGGGGTTGCCTCTACGGCGTGTGGTCGTTCCTGGGTGAGGATCACTTCCTCGACCTCATCGAACGGCTGCGCTTCGTGGAGGGAATGGGGGCCTGACGCCGGCTCACCCCCCGCCCTCTCCCGGCAAGCCCGCTGCGGAAACCCTCACCCCCCGCCCTCTCCCGGCAAACCCGCTGCGGAAACCCTCACCCCCCGCCCTCTCCCGGCAAACCCGCTGCGGAAACCCTCACCCCCCGCCCTCTCCCGGCAAGCCGGGAGAGGGGGCCATTCCCCGCCTCTCCGCCCATTCCCGCACCAGGCGGTAGGCCTCCTCCTCGGAATACGGCCCCTCGTCGAGGCGGTACTCCAGCAGCAGGTCCATGATCTCCCCCACCACCGGCCCCGGGGGGATGCCGAGGAAGGCCATGACGGCGTGCCCGTCGATGGGCGGGCGGAGGCTGTCGAGTTCCTCCTGTTCCCGCAGAACGGCGATGCGCTCCTCCAACTCGTCGATGCGCCGCTCCACTGCCCGGGCCCTCTTGGGGTCGCGGGTGGTGACGTCGGCACGGACCAGCAAGTTGAGGCGTTCCAACAGGGGCCCGGCGTCGCGCACGTAGCGGCGCACCGCCCGGTCGGTCCAACCCATCTTCAGGGTGTGGGGCCGCAGGTGCAGGTAGACGAGGCCGGAGACCTGTTCGATTTCGTCCTTGGGGTAGCGCAGCTCCCGCAACCGCTGCCGGGTGAGCCGCGCCCCTATCACTTCGTGATGGTGGAAGGCCACCCCCCCGGGCCCGAAGCTGCGGGTGTCCGGCTTGCCCACATCGTGGAACAGCGCGGCCAGGCGCAGGAGGCGGTCGGGGCGGCACCGCCCCACCACCGCGACGGTGTGGGCCAGCACGTCCTTGTGCTGGTGCATGGGATCTTGCTGGAGGCGCAGGGCGGTCAGTTCGGGAAGGACCTCGCCGGCCAAGCCGCTCTCCACCAGGCCCCAAAGGCCCTCCTCCACGTGGTCCCCCATGAGCAGCTTGTCGAGCTCGTCGCGCACCCGCTCCGCGGACACGATGGCCAGGCGCTCCCGCATCGCCCGAACTGCACTCACCGCATCCTCCGCCGCCCGAAAGCCCAGGACGCTCACGAAACGGAACAGCCGCACCATGCGCAGCGGGTCGTCCGCGAAGGCGATGCCCGGGTCCAGAGGGGTGCGGAGAAGGCCGCCGCCCAGGTCGGCCAGGCCGCCGTAGGGGTCGATGATCTCCGGGACGGGCACCAGGCGCAGGGCGGTGGCGTTCACCGTGAAATCGCGCCGCGACAGGTCGGTCTCCAGGTCGTCGGAGTACTGCACTACCGGCTTGCGGCTGTCGTCCCGGTACACCTCGGCTCGGAAGGTGGTGATCTCAAGACGCACCCCATCCTTGAGCACCCCCAAGGTGCCGAACGCCTCGCCCACGGCGTACACCTCGTCGGCCCAGCCCGCCACCAGACGGCGCACTTCGGCCGGCCGGGCGGCGGTGGCGAAGTCGTGCTCCTCGTCGGGGCGGGAGCGCCCCAGCAGCGCGTCGCGTACGCTCCCACCCACCAGGAACAACTCCTGCCCATCGGCCTGGAATCGGCGCGCCAGGGCTACCGGCACGCCGTCGGCACGCAGCAGAGGCTTAAGGCGGTCAGGGATCATCCCCCGTCATGGTAGGGGCGCAGGCCGGACCGCTAGGTGGGGACGAGCCCGCTTTGCTGCGCCTGCAACCGAAGGTCGGTGGGTTTGGTGGCGTGCCGCAACCCCTCGGCGAAAGTGATCTCCCCGGCGGAGAAGAGGCGCAGGATCGCCTGGTCGAAAGCCTCCATGCCGTAGTGAGCGCTCTGGGCGATCACGTCGGGGATCTCGACGGTGAGGGCCGGGTCGGCGATGCGCTCGGCCACTCGTTCGTTGTTGACGAGGATCTCGGTGGCCACCACCCGGCCGGAGCCATCGGCCCGGGACAAGAGCCGCTGGGAGACGATGCCCCGCAGGGCCGCAGCCAACAGCAGGCGCACCTGGCGCTGCAAGTTCCCGGGGTAGAAGTCCAGGATGCGGTTGATGGTCTCGGTGGCGTCCGCCGTATGGAGAGTGGAGAGCACCAGGTGACCGGTTTCCGCCGCCTTCAATGCGGCATCGATGGTGGCGAGATCGCGCATCTCCCCGATGAGGATCACGTCGGGGTCCTGGCGCAACACCCGGCGCAGCGCCCCGGCGAAGCCGCTGGTGTCGTTACCCACCTCGCGCTGGTGGATGAGAGCCAGACGGTCCTGGTGAAGGAACTCGATGGGATCCTCGATGGTGACCACATTCACCCGCCGGGTCCGGTTGACGACGTCCAGCATGGCCGCCAGCGTGGTCGACTTGCCCGACCCGGTGGGTCCGGTCACCAGGATGAGGCCGCGGGGCTCCTGCACCAGGCGGCCCAACACCGCCGGCAGGCCCAGTTCCTCGAAGGTCCTGCCGGGCGCCGGGATCGGGCGCATGGCGATGCTCACCAGGCCGCGCTGGCGAAAGGCGTTCACCCGCACTCTCCGGGGAGACACGTCGTCCACGGCGAAGTCGGCCTCATTGGTCTCCTTGAAGGCCGCTTTGAGGCGTTCCGGGAGCAGGCGCTCGAGATAGCGCTCGGTGTCGTCGGCGCTGAGCGCCCGGTGCGCGGTGGGCTCCAGTTGCCCGTTGATCCGCAGCGTGGGGGGAACCCCGACCTTCAAATGCAGATCGGAAGCTCCCTCTTGCGAGGCTTCGGCGAGGAGCTGCTCGACGACAGGGAGATCGCGCGGCATGGTCGCCAACCCTATCGGCAGTCAGCCCCGGGGGCTTGACCGGTGCGATCGCGCCGCTTGCCGGACCGCAAAACCCACGCCCCCGAAGTCGGGACGCCTGCGAGGGTGCCCTCAGGCGCCGGTTCCCCGGGGGGTTGGCACCGCTGCTGGTGCCATCGGTCTGCCCACCGAGGGGCTACCGGCCTCGACTTCGATCATGACCACCACCACGACCTCGGTGCCCCCGCCGGCCACCATCACCTTCACTCCGGAGACGACTGCTTCCACCGTCCCCGCCGTTGCCTACGGCGACATCGTCCGCATCGAATCGGTTGCGCGGCGCGAGGCCGTCGCACACCCTCTGCTCACCCAGGTGCGCTTCCCGCGGCTCAGCGGCTTCCGCGGGCACCCTGCGCATCCAGATCACGACCAACGAGATCCTGGAGTCTTCAACGACGAGCACCTGGCTGCCTACCTCCTCCACCAGGGCTCGCACGCACCTCCGGCGGGGCACTACCTCGACTTCGAGGTGCTCTGGGCCGGCGAGGAAGCCCGGCCGCTGCTCCCGGTGGTCTTCACCGACATCCGCGATCCGGGCCGGGACCAGGCGCGCTCTGAGGCCCGCTTCGCCTTCGTGTTCGCCCTCGTGAACTGAGCCCGCTTGGCCGCGGCCGACATGTTCCCCGCCCAAGGGCTCCGCCAGCTCCGGGCCCCGGTGGCCCGGCGCCTGGACCAAGTTCTCGGAGAGGGCATCTGCTGCTTCTCCCCCGAGTCGCTCGTGGCCCAGCTCGACGTGACGCCGGAGGGCCTCCTGGTGAACCTCGACGAGACCGCCAGGGTTCCGCACAGGACCGGGCCCCTGGAGTTCCTGCTCCCCCGGGGCGAGGCGACTCCGCTCGTCGACATGCCGGAGCGCTGGCCGGCCCCTTTCGCCGTGACTGCGGTCTGGTGCTCCCTCTCCGGGCAGCCGTTGGTGCTCAAAGACCGGCCGCGCCTGCCCGAGGTCGTCGCTGCCAAACGGGCCACCATCTTCGCCGCGGCTATCTCCTGGGACTGCGCGGGGCTCGAGGCCCCGGCCGGGGAGGGCGGCGGGTTCCCCTGGGGCTTCGCCGGACCGGTCCACGGGCATAGCGGGAAGGCCGAGGCCCGGCGCGAGGAGGAGTCCAGGGGCCACGCTGCGCTCTGGTGGCCGGCGCAGACAATCACCCTCGCCCCCGCCGACCGGGCCTGCTCCTGTCCGGTGAGCGATCCGGTCATGGAAGAGCGGCACGTCTACGTCTGGCCCGCCTGCACCTCGAGACGGACTGGTCGGACGTACCGCCGGAGCAGCAGGCCAAACTCATCGCTCTCCCACGCCCGCACCTCACCGGCCGACGCTTCGGTGGTCTCTACTTCTGGATCGCCTCCGGCGGCACCTGGACCAGGGGCGGCCGGTAGGGAGCCTGACCCCTACCCCAGCGCCCAGTGCTTCGCCACCTGGGAAGCCGCCACCCGGAGCATGTGAAAGGCCCGGGGCGGCGACTCGTCACCGGTGAGCCCGGGGAACTCGCCGCCCACCCCTAGCAAGGCGGCCTCCACCGAGTCGCTGATGGCTTGCAGGTCGTAGCCCCCCTCCAGGAAGAAGACCAGGCGGCCGGGGGCGATCTCCGCCAGGCGGTGCCCCATACGCCCGTAGTCGGACTCCCGCAGTCGCACGTTCGCCAGAGGGTCGTCGACGTGGCCGTCGAAACCGGCGCTGACCAGGATCCAGTCGGGGGCCATGGCTCGTAGCACCGGCAGCACGATGGAGCACCAGGCCTCCTCGTACGCATCTCCGGCGGTTCCGGCGGGCACGGGAATGTTGATGTTCCACCCCTCCCCCTCCCCCTTGCCCGCCTCGTCGATCCACCCCGTCCCCGGGTAGAAGGGGAACTCGTGGGTGGAGACGTACAGCACGTCCCGACGGTCGTAGAACATCTCCTGGGTGGCGTTGCCGTGATGCACGTCCCAGTCGACGATGGCCACCCGCTGCCCCCGCTGCGCCAGGGCCTCGGCCGCCACCCCGATGTTGTTGAAGAGGCAGAAGCCCATGGCCCGGTCGCGGGTGGCGTGGTGGCCCGGGGGGCGCACCACCAGGAAGGCAGCATCGCCCTCCCCTCGCTCCAGGGCCTCCACCGCCGCCAGGCCGGCTCCGGCGGCTCGCAAGGCGGCCTCCCACGACCCCGTCGAAACCACGGTGTCGGGGTCGAGCGAGCCCCCGCCGGCCAGGCAGAAGTCCCGGACCCGGCCCACGTAGGAGGGCCGATGGACCGCATACAGGGCTTCGAGAAGGGCCTGAGGGGCCTCGCGCTCCACAACCTCCCGTGCCCCCCGGCGCGCCCCGGCCAGGGCCGCCTCGAGACGGGCCGGGCGCTCCGGATGCCATCCCCCGGGATCGTGCTCCCGGCACGCCGGGTGGGTGTAGAGGAGCAGGCGCACGTCGCCAGGTTCGCACATCCGCGGCGCATGATCATCTCCCGGCCGCCCACTCCCCGCCGCCACCTACCATCGTCGCCGTGGCGAGGTCGTCGTGAGAGTCCGTATCGAGGGCGACTGGCCGGGACCGGTCACCCTGCAGCGCGGCTGGGCCCGGGCCGCCGCCCGGCCGTGGAACGAGGCCACGCCCATGGCCCACCTGCGGGTGGAGCGTGGGGGCGCCGGCTTCCTGGAGGAGTGCTCCGCCGCCCTGCTGGCCCTCTCCGGTGTCACCGGTGTCCTGTCTCCGCCCCTGCTCCCCGCCGCGCGGCCTCCCTGGGAACAGGCCGGCTTCCAGCCCCACGCCCGCCTCGTCCTGATGCGCCGCGAACTCGACGGCCTGCCCGCCTCCGGCCACCTGGTGGTGCCCGGCGACCTGCGCGACCTGGGGGACGCGCTCCACGTGGATCAGGCCGCCTTCGACTCGTTCTGGCGCTTCGACCGCACCGCTCTGCTGGAGGCAGTGAACGCCACCTCCCACCGTGCCATCCACCTGGTGCGCCGTCCCGGGGGTGGCCTGGCCGGCTACGCCGTCACCGGGCTGGGCGGGACCCTCGCCTACCTGCAACGGGTGGCGGTACACCCGGCCTGGCAGGGGCGGGGCCTCGGGCGCTCCCTGGTGCGCACCGCCGGCGCCTGGGCGGAGGAGCAGGGAGCCTCGGCCCTGCTCCTCAACACCCCGGAGGGGAACGCGTCCGCCGCGGCCCTCTACGCCTCCGAAGGCTTCCGCACCATCACCCGGGACATGGCAGTCCTGGGGCGCCAGGCCTGAGGAAGCCACCCGGTCCGTCGAGCACCTCCTCAGGCCGCGCCCTTGCCCTTCCCCGCCGCCCCATCCCGGCCCAAAGCCGTCGGGAAGAAGCTGAACTCATCACCCCAACCACCTACCGGGCCCTTCAACAAGACGCCACAGACCAACCCGACATCGCCCAGCCCCTGGCCGTTCGACAGAGGAGCAACCTCCCGGTCGGCACCGTAGCGCCTCTCGCCCTCTCCCCCCGGCGCGGGCAACCGCGCCAGCCCTCAACTCGCGGCGCAGGGCCGCCCGGCGCGGTATGGTCTGGCCCACTCTGACCCGGACGGAGAAATGATCCGCATCGTCACCGACTCTTCCTGCGACCTGCCCGACGACGCCCTTGCCCAGCACCGCATCGAAGTCGTCCCTCTTACCATCCGCTTCGGCGAGGAGGAGTTTGTCGACCGGGAGGAGTTGAGCGGGGACGAGTTCTGGCGCCGCCTCACCACCGGCGCAGTGCTCCCCGAGACCGCCGCCCCCTCGGTGGGGCGCTTCCAGCAGGCCTTCGCCCACCTCGTCTCCGGCGGGGCCGACGGCATCGTGGTGGTGTGCATCTCCTCCAAGATCAGCGCCACTCTGCAGTCCGCCACGCTGGCCGCCGAGCAGCTCACCGCCGGCATCCCCGTACGTGTGGTGGACAGCGGGCTGGTCTCCACTGCCCTGGGCCTCGCCGTCATCGCCGCCGCCGATGTCGCGGCGGCGGGGGCCTCCATCGAGGAGGTCGAGGCCGCTGCCCGCGCCGCCTGCGAGCGGGGCCGCATCTTCGCCACCCCGGACACCCTGGAGTACCTGCGTCGCGGCGGGCGCATCGGCGGGGCCTCAGCCCTCATCGGCGGCCTGCTCGACGTGAAACCACTCATCGCCTTCGAAGACGGGCGGGTGGCCGCCGCGGGGCGAGTGCGCAGCCGCAAGAAGGCCCTGGCGGCCATCCTGGAGCACGTCGAGGAGCAGCACGGGGCCATCGCCCGCCTGGCGGTGGTGCACTCGGGTCCGGCCGACCTGCCTGAGTTCCTGGAGCGCCTCGCCGCCGTCTACCCCGGCGAGACGATGGTTGCCCGCTTCGGCTCCGTCGTGGGCACCCACATCGGGCCCAACGCCATCGGCGTGACCTACCTGGTTGCCTGAGCCGGCCTCGTCTCCAAAGCGACTCCCCCGGCGACCCGGTACCGTTGCGGTGGTGAGCACCCGAGGCGATGCCGACACCGCCCTCATCGAGCGGTACCTGCGCGGCGATTTGAACGCGTTCAACGACCTCATGCGCTCCCACGAAGACCGCGTCTTCGCCATCTGCCTGCGCATGTTGCGCGACCGGGAGGCCGCTCTCGACGCCACCCAGGAGACCTTCATCACCGTCTTTCGCAAGGTGGACCGTTTCGCCGGCCACTCTGCCTTCTCCACCTGGCTGTACCGGGTGGCGGTGAACACCTGCTACGACCATGCCCGCCGCAGCGGGAGGCACGCCACCGGGCCCCTGCCGGAGGGGGCCGACCGGGCCGACCACCACGCCCAGGCGGCCCTCGAGTCGGCAGAGCTGCGACCCGACCTTGAAGTCGCCCTGGCCGGGCTGCCCGCCGAGTTCCGCTCGGCCGTGGTCCTGTGCGACGTCGAGGGCCTCTCCCTCCGGACCGCCGCCGAGATCCTCGGGGTCCCGGTGGGCACGGTGAAGTCCCGTATCTTCCGCGGCCGGCGCCTGCTGGCCGCAGTCCTCGGGAACCTGCGACCCGTCCTCGACCATCTCAGTGATGAGCACCATGTATAGGTACGACCCCGACCGCATCGCCGCCCTGGCCGCCGGATCCCTCGACCCGGCCGAGGCCGCCGCCTTCGAGGCCGAGATCGCCGCCGATCCCCGGGCCGCTGCCGAATTGGCCGCCCAGCGCCTCGCCCTCGCCGCCATCCGCCGCGCCCCCGCCCCCGTGCTCTCCGCCGACGAGCGCACCGCTTTGCGCCGCTCCGTCGCCGCCGCCCTCCACCTGGAGGAGTCTCCCCGTCTCGTCACGGCCGCCGCCTCCACCGCCCGCCGAGTGCCCTGGCGGCCCCTGGCCGTGGCGGCCACCGCTCTGGCCGCCCTGGTGGCCGCGGTCCCGCTGTTCGGCCTGCTCTCCGTGGGCGGCGACGAGTCCCCCGACACCACCGTGGTCTTCGCTGCCACCACCACCCTGCCCGCCGACACCGCCCTCGCCACCGTCGACGCCGGGAGCCAGGAGCAAAGTCCGACCACCGACGACTCCTCCGCCGAGGTCGCCATCCTGGGCGCCCCCGACTCCGGCATCGACCTCCCCGGGGCCCGGGCCACCGGCGAGGCCACCCGGGCGATCGAAGACATCGTCGCCGACCCGGCTCCTCTCTTCGCGCCGACGCCGCGCGCCCTCTTCCCCTGTGCCGAGGAGGCCCAGGCCCTCCTCGGCGTGACCCAACCCGGCGCCGCGGTCCTCGCCCTCGACGGCGCCGAAGTGGTGGTGTGGTTCGTGTCCAACGACGGCGCCACCGTGGACCGCCTGGTGGCGTTCGACCCGGCCACCTGCTGGCTCCTGGCCGTTCATCCCTGACGGCTTGCAGCGCTGGCTCTCCGGGGCGATGCCGGGTCCTCTCGGCCCTCGACCCATCCCTGTCTCGAGGTGGGCCCGCCTGCCGACGGTGCCGGCGGGTCGAGCCACCCGCACCCGCGGAAGAGGCCGCCCGGCCTGCCGCTCCCGGCCCCGCCGACCCTCTCCCCGACGCGCCGACTAACCTCTTGGCATCGTGGACGACTTCTCCCAGCGCATTCCCGACATGCTCGAATCCGCGACCGAGCGGGTCCGCTCCCTCACCGTGGACCGCGTGGCTCGCATTCTCAAGTGGGCGGCCCTGGGCCTGGTGATCGCCGTCCTGGTGGGCCTGGCCCTGGTCTTCCTGTTCGTGGGTCTCGCCCGCATCGCGAACGGCCTGATCTCTCACGCCTGCAGCGACTGCAGTTGGTCCATGCCGGTCGCCTACGCCGCTCTCGGGGGATTGTTCCTGGTCTTCGGGGCGTTGTTGTGGTCCGCCCGGGCCAAATCGCGAGACCCCGAGGAACCGGGGGCATGAGCGCACCGCCGATCGTCGTCGGGTCGGGCCCCGCCGGCCTGACCGCCGCCATCTACGCCGCCCGCGCCGGGTTGGCACCGTTGGTGCTCGAAGGCCTCCAGGCCGGCGGCCAGTTGATGCTCACCACCGACGTCGAGAACTACCCCGGTTTCCCCGACGGCATCCTCGGGCCCGAACTCATGGACCTTCTCCGCCGCCACGCCGAGCGCTTCGGCGCCCGCCTCGTGACCGGGGACGTGACCCGGGTGGACTTCTCGTCCCGGCCATTCCTGGTCGAAGTGAACGACTCCGACCAACACCGCGCCGCCGCCGTGATCGTGGCTACCGGCGCCCAAGCCCGCTGGCTCGGCATCCCCGGCGAAGAGCGCTTGCGAGGCTACGGCGTCTCGGCCTGCGCCACCTGCGACGGCTTCTTCTTCAAGGGTCGCCGGGTCGCGGTCGTCGGAGGAGGCGACTCCGCCACGGAGGAGGCACTCTTCCTGACCCGCTTCGCCTCCGAAATCGTGGTGGTCCACCGCCGCGACGAGTTACGCGCCTCGACCATCATGGCCCGCCGGGTCCTGGAGCATCCCAAGGTGACCGTCCGCTGGAATGCCGTTCCCGAGGAGGTCCTGGGCGACAAGGCGGTCGTCGGCCTCCGCCTGCGCGATGTCGTCACCGGGGCCCGCGACGACCTGGCCGTAGAGGGGGTGTTCGTAGCCATCGGGCACGACCCGGCCACCGCCCTTTTCCGGGGTCAGCTGGAACTCGATGCCCGGGGCTACGTGGAGACCTTCGGCAACACCATGACCTCCGTCCCGGGCGTCTTCGCCGCCGGCGACGTGACCGACGCCACCTACCGCCAGGCGATCACCGCTGCCGCGGCCGGCTGCCGGGCGGCCATCGACGCCGAGCGCTGGCTGGAGGCCCAGGAATGATTCGCCCGGGCCGGCTGTTGATCCCCGCCACCCGATCTATCAAGAGGAGGTGAGGGCCGCCCTGCGGCCCCACGCCATGGCCGAACCCACCGTGACCGCCACCGACGCCACCTTCGCCGGGCTCATCGCCGGCGACAAGCCCGTGCTCGTGGACTTCTGGGCGCCCTGGTGTGACCCCTGCCGCATGGTGGCCCCGTTCCTTGAGGAGATCGCCAACGAGTACGCCACCAAGATCACCGTGGCGAAGCTCAACGTCGACGACAATCCGCAGACGGCCATGCAGTTCGACGTGAGGAGCATCCCCACCATCATCGTCTTCCGCAACGGCCGGCCCACCGCCACCCGCATCGTGGGAGCCCGCCCCAAGGCCGCCCTGCTGCAGGAGCTGGCCGCGTACCTCGCCTGAGTTTTCTGCGACCATAGCGAGCGCTGTGGCGCTCTATCGACAAGGTGACACCGGAGAAGCCGTCCGGGACATCCAGGAGCGCCTCGCCGCCCTCGGCTTTCCCTGTGAACCCGACCCCGCCGGTGTGTTCGGGCCGGGCACCACGGCAGCGGTGAAGCAGTTCCAGGCCTCGCGTCATCTCGCCGCCGACGGCTGCATCAGCCCCGCCGTCTGGAAATGTCTGGTAGATGCCGGGTTTCTCCCGGGCGACCGCTTGCTCTACTACCGCCTGCCCATGCTCCACGGCGAGGACGTGGCCGCTCTGCAGCACGACCTCAACGCCCTCGGTTTCGATCCCGGCCCCGTCGATGGCATCCTCGGGGCCGACACTCTGCGCGCTGTGCTCGACTTCCAGCAGAACCGTCATCTCCCCGAGGATGGCATCGTGGGACCTCAGTTCCTCGAGGAGCTCGTCCTGATGGTGCGGGCCACGAAGAAGGCGGGGCGCGATGCCCTGCGGGAGAGGGTTTGGCTCCGTTCTTTGCCCCCCACCCTTGCCGGGGAGCGGGTGTTTGTGGATCCGTACTCCCGCGACGACCACGAGGCGGCTCAGGCCTGGGAGGCCGGTGTGGCGGCAGCCGGCCTGCTCGGGGAGCTCGGCGCCCGCGCCTTCCTCTCCCGCAGCGCCGACACCCGGCCCCCCGAGAGCCTGCGGGCGTACCAGGCCAACGCACTCGCCGTCGACATCGTCCTGGGCTTCTCCCTGCCCGGTAACGACGTGCCCGGCGTGTACTACTTCGCTTCAGCCCTGAGCCACAGCGAGGCCGGGGAGGCTCTGGCCGGGGCGGTGGCCCTCCCGCTCGGGCTGTGGCCCGTCGGTCGGGTGCTGCCCGTGCTCCAGGAGACCCGGGCCCCCGCCATCGTGGTGGCCGTCCCCGGCCTGGGACCGCGGTTGGGCCGAGCGGTGGTCCGGGCCCTGGACACCTGGTTGTCGTCGCGCCCGCGGGACGAAGCCGCCCCCTGAGGGGCCCGGTTGGGCGGCGAGTTACTCTCCCAGTAGCGCCCGATAGATGCGCTCGAGGTCCTCCAGCGACCCGAAGCGGACGGTGAGGCGGCCGCCGCCCCGCTTGCCGTAGTCGATGGCGACCGGCGCCTCCAGGCGCTCCCCCAGCCACTCCTCCAGGGCCACGATCTCCACCGGCCGCTCCCGCGGGAGGCGCACCGGCGGAGGCAGGCCTTCTTGACGGGCTCGCGCGGCTTCCTCCAGACGCCGCACGGGCCAACCCTCCTCGGCCGCCCGCTGCGCCAGGTGCTCGGCGTAACCCGCATCGTCGAGTGCCAGCAACGCTCGACAGTGCCCGGCACTCAGCTCCCCCCGTGCCAGCATCCCCTGGATGGACGAGGGCAGTTGGAGGAGGCGCAGCGTGTTGGTGATGGCGGGACGGCTGCGGCCCACCCGCGCCCCGACTTCCTCGTGGGTGAGGCCGAAATCTTCCAAGAGCTGCCGGTAGGCTGCCGCTTCCTCCAGTGGACTCAGGTCCTCCCGCTGGATGTTCTCCACAAGAGCTTCGGCCAGGCCTGAGACGTCATCGCCTTCCCGCACCAGGGCCGGGATCTCCTTGAGCCCGGCCAGTCCCGCCGCTCGCCAGCGCCGCTCCCCGGCCACCAGTACGAAGGTCCCCGGCTCGTCTCCGTGTCGCACCACCACCGGCTGCAACACCCCCACCTCGCGGATCGAGGCCGCCAGGCCTTGCAGCCCTTCGGGGGATATGGCCCGGCGGGGCTGCTGGGGGTTGGGTTTTATGGCATCGAGAGGGATGGTGGTGTACCCCTGCACCGCCGCCTCGGCCGGGATCAGGGCGTCCAGGCCCCGTCCGAGGCCGGACTTACGCACGACCATGTCTCCTCCTGAACTCGGCGGCCAGCTCCCGGTATGCCTCCGCTCCCTTGCTCCCTGGGTCGAACGCCTCGATGGGTTCGCCGTACGAAGGCGCCTCGGCCAGGCGCACCGTCCGCGGGATCATCGTCTCGTAAGCGACCTCGGCGAAGTGCTGCCTAACCTGCCCGACGACGTCCGCTGCCAACTTCGTGCGGCGCGAGTACATTGTGAGGATCACGCCTTCGATCTTGAGTCGAGGGTTAAGGTTCGTTTGGATCAGGCCGATGTTGCGGAGCAGTTGGGTCAGCCCCTCCAAGGCGTAGTACTCACACTGGATCGGGATCAGGACCTCATCGGCCGCGGTCAAGGCGTTGACCGTGATCAGACCCAGAGAAGGAGGGCAGTCGATCATGACAGTGTCGTACCGCGACGAGACCCCGTCGAGGGCCCGGCCCAACTGTCGCTCTCTGGCGAAGCGAGCCACCAACTCGATCTCGGCCCCAGCCAAATCGATGGAGGAAGGCACCAGGAACAGGTCCTTGACTCGGGTGGCTTCTATTGCCTCTTCGAGTGGCAAGTCGCCGACGAGGACTTCGTAGATGGTGTGGCTGACATTGTCCCTGGCGAACCCCAGCCCCGAACTGGCGTTGGCCTGAGGGTCGGTGTCGATGAGGAGCACCCTCTCCCCGCCGGTGGCCAGGGCCGCCCCCAGGTTGATCGCCGTCGTGGACTTGCCCACACCGCCCTTCTGGTTGGCGATGGCTACGACGACACTCTGGGTTGACTTGCGCTCATCCACTACGCCGCATGATAAGGATCCAGGCCGGGCCGTCAAGGATATCGCTCGGCGCCTCGACCAGTTCGGGGCTCAGGCCGAGTGTTTCGGCTATACCCATGAGGTCCCGAGTGTGCTCGGGCGGAGTGGCTTGGCGACTCAGGCCGACCACGGCACACCCACCCGGAGCCAGCAAGCGCGCCGACAAGCCCACCATCTCCGGTGCTCGCAGCGCCCCCCGGGCCACGATGCCCGGCCATTCGTCGGTCACGGCAAAGGCGTCCCCTTGAGCGACAAGCACGTTGGTGAGGGCCAGCATCCGCACCGCCCGGTACAGCAGGCGCACCCTCCGCCCCCCGCGATCGAGCAATGTTATCCGAGTCTCAGGCCACAGGATCGACAGAGGAATGCCCGGAAGCCCGACACCGGTTCCTACGTCGAGCACCTCGTCGGGGGCTTCCTGAGGCCATCCTGCGGCAAAGAGCAACGAGTCCGCCAGGTGGCGGGACCATATCCGTTCTCCCTCCCTGGGGCCCAGGCCGCCGGCCGGAATGGCCTCTCTCTTGAGCCAATCGGCGTATTGGTCGAGGAGGCTCAGTTGCTCAGAGCTGATCTCCCGATCGGTCCAGGCCGCAGCGCGCCGGGCGAACTCGCGCGAATCGGCTGGTCCGTTCACGAGTCAACCCTGTTTCACGTGGAACGCCCTCACCGTATCGGGCCGGCATCGGCGCGTCAGTCGTCTTCGTCCTCGTCGTCACGCTCCGGGGCGATGACCACCGACCTCTCGGGGTCCTCTCCTTCGGAGAAGCTCCTCACCCCGTCGATCTCGGCAACGGTGTCGTGCACCGCCTTGCGATCGGCCGGGTTCATGGGCTCGAGCATGATCTCTCCACCATCGGCAACGACCTTCTCGGCCAGGCGACGGGCGTAGATCCGCAATGCCTCCCGACGCCGCTCTGCATACCCGGCGATGTCCAGGCGCACACGGGCGCCAGCCTGGCTATGCCGATGCACCATGGTGCGGCACAACTCCATGACCGCATCGAGGATCGCCCCCTTGGGCCCCACCAGGGCCTCCATCTGGTCCCCGTTCGCCTCGGCGTAGATGATGTCACCCTCGACCCGCGTGGTCACCTCGCCCTCCAACCCGAAGGCGTCCACCAGACCAACAAGGAAGTCCCGCACGATCTCGGCCTGCTCCGCCACAGCCGTAGGTGACGGTGCTTCGCCGACGGGCCGCTGGTTCGACGCTCGCCGCGGCTCCGCCGTTCTCGCCTGTCGCTGCTCCTCGGACCGGCCTTCGCGCGTCGGCCCTTGCCGCCCCTGGCTCTCGCGCCGCCCCGTCTCCGGTCGCGACTGCCGGTTCCTATCGCGGTTCCTGTCGCGGCTCCCGTCACGCCCGCTCACGCGACCCTGCCCCTGACGGCGATCTCCACCGGTGCGCTGCCTCGACTCGCCGCGCCCCGCTTCGCCGCCTTCCCCCCCGCCACCCCGGGAACGCCGCCGGTGGCGCGGCTTGGGCCGGGCCTTCATCCGCACGAGGGCGGCCTCGCCCCCGAATCCGAGGAAACCCCGCTGGGGCTCCCGCAGGACCTCGATCTCGGCCGCGGCGCGCGATTCCAGGCCCAAAGCACGCAGGCCCTCCTCAATGGCTTCTTCTACTGTCTTGGCCCGGACTTCCACCCACTCCTCCATGGGAGTCATCTCCTTCTGCGCTTCTTGCCGCGCTGCTGTGAGGCCTGGGGGCTCCTCGTGGTCGCGGCTGGACTGCCGCTCTTCCGCTGGACCGCCGCCGGCCTGGCAGGCCGCTCAGGGGTCTTCGCCTCCGGCTCGGCCAAGGCCGCCACCGGTTCGCTCTTCGTCTTGTCGCTCCCTTGCCTGTCCCCCATACGGATGATTATGGACTGCTGCCCAATTCGGAATAGCGAGCTGGCGCCAAAGTAGACCGCTAGGCCCGCCGGCAGGGTGTACGAGATAAAGCCGAAGATAATTGGAAAAACCTTCAAGATCGCTTGGCCCGGCTGCTGCGGGCCGCTCTTCCCGTCCTTGGTCTTGGGCGTTGTCTGCTTCTGCTGGTAGTAGGCCGTGCCCATCACCAGCAGCAGGGTCATCAGGTAGGGGACGAAGGCCACAAGCCCCAGGCCGAAGGCGTCGCGGGGCGTGATACTCAGGTTCATCCAGGCGAAGTCGCGCCAGGCCGGGTCGGCCGGCTGCCTTCCCGCCTCGAGCCACTCCTGGATGTCGTCGTGCAACCGGCCGTTCGGCACCATCGTCAGGAACCGGGTGGGGTTGCTGCCCGGCGAGGTCAGATTCCCAAAGCGGTCGTCCACCAGACCCACTACGGCGATCCCCTCGGTGCCCCCGTTGAATACCTCCGCCTCGAAGCGCACCAGGCCACCCGCCGCCGGCACCACCCCGGAGGAGGGCCGCACTGTCACCGTGACCAGCGGCATCGCCTCGCCCACACCTATGCCCGCCGTGTCCCTCCGGACGGCTTCTCTCCCGGCGGCATCGCGCAGCGACGCGGTCACCGTGGTCCCCCCGGTGCCTCCCGGCACCTGCCCCTCGAAGGAGCACTGCAGCGTGCCCCCCGCCGGCGCCTCTCTCCCCGCCCCGGAGCAGGTGTTCTGGTCCACCGCCTCGTTCAGCGGCGCCAGCAGGTCGCCCAAGAGGTCGGTGGAGAGCGCCGTGAGCGTGGCCGCCTCGGCACCGCCGTTGATCACCTCGATCTCGAAGCGCACCAGGCCGCCACCAGATGGAACCCAGCCCGTTTCGGGCCTGATCGCCACCGTGACCAGGGGTAACGTGTCGCCGACGCCCACCACCGCCGTGTCCACCCGATTCTCCTCCCGCCCCCCGGCGTCGCGCACCCGCGCCGTCACCGTGTTCTGCTGGCCCTCTGTTCCTCCGAGCACGAAGCCCTCGAACGAACACACGTAGGCGCTCCCGGCAGACACCCCGGCCTGCTGGTTCGCACACGTGTCGTTCAACGACAGCGGGCTCGCCGAGAACGACTGGAGCACCTGGAACAGGGCAAACCATACGGGCATCTGCAGCAGCAACGGGAGGCAGCCGGCGGCCGGGTTGACGCCTCGCTCCTTGTAGAGGGCCATGGTGGCCTGCTGCAGCGCGGGCTTGTCGCCGGCGTACTCCTTCTGCAGGCGTTTCAGTTCGGGTTGCAGGAGCTGCATCGCCCGCATGGAGCGGGTTTGCTTCAGAGTCAGTGGGAACAGCACCACGCCCACGGCCACCGTGAGCAGGATGATCGCCACCCCGAGATTGGGAATGAGGCCGTAGAAGAACGACACGACGGCCCCGAGGAACTCCCGGATGGTATCCCACATGCTGCTAGCTCACCTTCCTGGGTACGGGGTCGTAACCCCCCTCGTGGAACGGGTGGCACCGCGCGAGGCGCCGCGCGGCCAGCCAGGTGCCCCCCGCCGCGCCGTGCTCCCCCAGGGCCTCGAAGGCGTACTCGGAGCAGGTGGGGAGGTAGCGGCACCGCGGCCCGAGCACGGGCGACAGCAGGCGCTGGTAGGCGCGCACCAGGTGCTGCAGCCACCGGCCCGGCCGGAGAAGACCTTTCGCCCCCATCGTCTCTGCCAACTCTCTCACCTCAGCTCCTCAACCGCCGCCCCCACCCAGCCCACCAGGGCCCCAAAGGGGACGGTCGGTACCACTTCTCCGGCGATCACGAGGTAGTCGCGATCACCCCGCAACGGTGCCCGGGCCAGCGCTTCCCGGAGGCGCCGCTTGGCCCGGTTGCGCTGGACGGCACCGCCCACCGCCTTCCCGGCCAGCACGCCCACCAGGGGGGAGCGCGGCCCGCCGGGGGCGGCTACCACCGTAACGCCGCCCACCCGGCGACGCTTGCCCTCTCGCCGCACTCGTCGGAACTCGGCCCGGCCACGCAGAGAGGCATAGGGGCGCTTCCTACGCCGAGAGGCGCCGACGGCCCTTGCTCCGGCGGCGCTGGAGCAGGGCCCGTCCGGCCCGGGTGCGCATGCGGCTGCGGAAGCCATGCTTCCTCTTGCGACGACGAACATTTGGCTGGTAGGGGCGTTTCATGGGGCCGTTCTAGAGAAGAGAGAGTAGGTCGGGCCGACAGGTTACGGAGGGGCCCTCCCCTTGTCAAAGGTGAAGCCGCCTCGCGCAAACTCGGGAAGTGTCGCGAAAGATTGCCTAGGCAGTGTCCTTCCTCCCCCTCCCCACCGGCCCACCCGCGATCTGCCCAATACCCTTTGACAGGCAACCTCTTTCTCCCGTCGCGGCGGCCTTCGCCCCAAGGGTACGGCGGGATTTCCCGTTCTTGTGGCCCTCTTCCATCGCTCCATATACTCGCCCCCTGCCGGACGGCCCGGCCACACTTCCCCCGAGCCGGATCGCTCGTGGCCCGCCGGGTGGACGGAGGGAGGAGCACCGCAAGGTGCCGGTTCTCCACAGGTGTGGATAGATCTGTGGAGAAGTTCGAAGAGGCGCTCGGAGGACCTAAGTGGAGGCGCATTCCCCCGCTGAGTGGGATCAGTTTCGCCGCACGCTGCGTGGGCGGGTGACTCCGGTCACCTGGCAGACCTGGCTGGAGGGCTTGCAGCCCGCCGGGATTCAGAACGGGGTCGTCAGCCTGCTTGCCCCCAGCGAGTTCCACCTCCGCTGGGTGAACGACAAGTACCGCCCCATCGTCGAGGCGGCGGTGAGCACCGTGTTCGGCCCTGAGGCTCGCCTGGTCATCGACGCCCGCTCCGGCCCCCTCTTCCCCGAGGGAGAGGAGGACGAAGGGGCCGACACCTTCGCCGCGGCCGAACCCCCGGCTCCCCCCGCCGCCACCGCCCGACCGGGCCCCATCCCCGGACTGGTGGCCAAGTACACCTTCGAAAACTTCGTGGTGGGCCCGTCGAACCGCTTCGCGCACGCTGCCGCCATGGCGGTGGCCGAGCAGCCGGGCGGCCACTACAACCCGCTGTTCGTCTACGCCGGGGCCGGCCTGGGCAAGACCCACCTGCTGCAGGCCATCGCCCATCACGTCGCCACCCTCAATCCCCGCCTTGCCGTCCACTACACGACCTCCGAGGCCTTCTTCAACGACTTCATCGACGGCATCCGGCGCAAGCGGATGGACGAGTTCAAAGCCCGCTATCGCGGGATGGACGTGCTCCTGCTCGACGATGTCCAATTCCTGGAAGGCAAGGAGCAGCTCCTGGAGGAGTTCTTCCACACGTTCAATGCCCTGCACGACCAGGGCAAGCAGTTGGTGTTCAGCTGCGACCGCCCGCCTCGCAGCCTGGTCACGCTGGAGGACCGCCTGCGCAGCCGGTTCGACTGGGGTCTGACCACCGACATACAGCCCCCCGACGTCGAGACTCGACTGGCGATCCTCCGCCGTAACGCCACCTTCGCCCCCACCGCCGTGCCGGGGGACGTGCTGCAGTTCGTCGCCGAGCGCGTCGTGGACAACATCCGCGAACTCGAGGGGGCCCTGACTCGGGTCACTGCGTATGCCGCTCTCACCCATCAACGCATCGACCTCGACATGGCCGCGGATGTGTTGCAGGACCTCCTGCCGCCGGCGCGCCAGGCGCCGATCACGCCGAGCCGCATCCTGACGGCTACCGCCGCAGCTTTCGACGTCACCATTCCCGAGCTGGAAGGCCCGAGTCGCCGCCAGCCTCTAGCCCGAGCCCGCCAGGTCGCGATGTACCTGTGCCGGCAGTTGACCGATCTCTCCTTGCCCCGCATCGGCGCTCTCTTCGGCGGGCGCGATCACACCACGGTTCTCCACGGGGTGAACACAGTCCATCGCCTCATCCAGACGGACAAGAGCCTCTTCGATTCTGTCACGGCCCTGTTGCAAAGTCTGAGGGCAACATGACCCCGTCGTCCCCAGGCGTCCCCAGCCCCGCGCCCCCCCTGTCGACAACCTCCCCCGTTGTCCCCAGCCCACCCACCGGCAGAAGCCTCTCTCTACCAGCCCTGACACCACATTGTCCCCAATCCCCAGCTGCTTCTGCTACCACTAAGGATCCAAGAGAAGAAGACCAACGCAGAAGGACGTTCCCGTGCGCATAAGAGCAGAGCGTGACGATGTTGCGGATGTCTTGAGTCGGGCGGCTCGTGCCGTCAGCGCGCGGGCACCGCTGCCGATCCTCCAGGGATTGTTGCTGACGGTCTCGGGCCGCGTGCTGCACGTTACGGGTACCGATCTCGATGTTACGGTGCGAACACAGCTCGAGGTCGAGGTCCTCGAGGAGGGGCGCACGGTGGTCCCGGCTCGCCTCATCAGCGAGGCGGTGC
>JBDROA010000092.1:0-67516 GCA_043810615.1 Actinomycetota bacterium
CCCCACCCGGAAATGGACCAGCATGGCCGGGCCGCAGTTGCGCCGCCGGAAGAGGCGCCGGGCGATGATCGGGTCGGCGCTGCGGTGCGCGGACCTGCGGTATGCGGCGAGCGCGGCGGCCGCGGCCAGGAAGAACGGCACGGTGGGAAGGGAGCGGCGCCCGGTGAGTTCCTCCAGGCCGCCTACTCCGGAGATCTCGCTGGTGTTGACCAGGGCGATGTTCAGGCAGACGAGTGCCCCCGACAAGGAAGCCGCCGCCGGCCAGTCGATGCGGCGGCGCTCGGTGGGCCGGTCGAGGCCACCCAGGGCCCACCACGCCGCTCCCATGGCCAGCAGCGCCAATGGGATGTTCAGATAGAACTGCCAGCGCCAGTCGAGGAAGCGCACCAGCAGGGCCCCGAACAGGGGCCCCCACACCCAGCCCACGGTATCCACCGCTCCCAGCACTCCCAGCGCTCCCGGGCGGCGCCGCTCCTCGAAGGCGTCGCCGACGGCGGCCAACGCCACCGGGACCATGGCCCCACCTCCGATCGCGGTCAAGATGCGCCCGGCGATGAAGGGGCCCAGGGAGGTAGTGAAGGGGATCCAGGCCGAGCCGGCGAGGAAGAGGACGAGGGCGCCCACGAACACCCGACGCCGCCCGATCACGTCGCTGAGGCGGCCCATGAAGGGCATCACGGCGACGTAGGCGACCAGGTAGGAGTTGACGATCCACGCAGCCCGGTCCCAGCCGTCGGGGAGCGGGATGTTGAGGTCGCGGATGATCTGGCGGAGCATCGTGGAGACCACGGTCAGGTCGTCGGCGGCGACGAACACCCCGAAACACATCACCGCCAGCACGGCCGCCGGGGAAGGGCGTCGCCGCCCGATCATCCCGCCGCCGGGGAGTAGATCTGCACGGGCTCGTCGAATCGGGACATGACGATGACCCACTCGCTCTGCCCGTCGGCCGCCACCGTGGAGAACTCGAGGCGCACGATGTGGAGGGTTTCCGCATCCAGCCACAGGGTCATGGGCACCGCCTGGCCGGCAGCCAACCCGGCGGTGAGGGCTTTCACGCGGGCGGCGGGCACGCTGCCGGCGAGGCGATGGGTGTCTCCGTCGGCGGCAACGAGGGTCACCCCGGCGAGGTCGGTGAGCAGGGCCACCCAGCCGTCGGCGGGGTCGAAGAGCACCGCCGGGTTGAAGCCGGCCCCCGGGCGTAGCTCCTCCCACCGTCCGGTGAGGGGGTTGGTGAGCCAGGTCTGCTCACCCATAGAGATGGTCCCCAACTCGACCGCCAGGTCGCCGGCGTGCATGCGGAGCACCGCCTCGGCGGCGGCGGGGGCGGCATAGCGGCCGACGGCACCGTCGAAGACGAGGCCCTCGACTGTGACCGGGGCTCCGGCGCGGGTCATCTCGAAACGGGCCGACGCCACACTCTGCATGGCGGCGACGGCGCCGGAGATCAGGGCGTCGGGGTTGAGCGCCACCGGGGCGGGGGAGCCCCCGCAGGAGGCCGCCAGCAGGGCAACGGCGAGCACCAGGCAGCGGCGCATGGCAGAGAGGCTACCGGCCGTGGGCATCGGAGGGGGCGGCGCCATCTAGCATCGGCTGGTTTGGGCCGCTGGCAGCCCGGAGAGGCGATGACGACACCAGAACCCCTGTTGGTGGTGCTCCGTGACGGTCTGGCGCTCGTCCGCCGGTTCGTCCGAGCGCGGCCTGGCGCTTTCGCCCTGGCGGTGGGTAGGGCCATGGTCTTCGCCTCGGCCGTCGTGGTGGCAGCATTGGTGGTGGGCCGGGTCACCGACGACTTGATCATCCCGGTGCTCGACGGAGGCGAGCCGCTCGGCTCGCGTTGGCTGGCGGGAGTGCTGCTCATCGCCGGGGTGGCCGCCTACAAGGCTGCCGGCATCATCCTGCGGCGCACCTTCGCCGGGTGGCTGCAGGGACGAACTCAGGCCGACCTGCGCTACGAGCTCATCGACCATCAACTGAAGCTGCGTCTCTCATGGTTCCGGCGGCAATCCACCGGCGACCTGATGGCGGTCAGCGAGACGGACGGGCGGCAGGCCACCTACATCCTCGCGCCGCTCCCGTACGGCACCGGGTCCCTGGTCTTGCTGGTGGCCAGCATCGGGATCATCACGTGGATCGACCCGGTGCTGGGCCTGATCACCCTGGTGGGCCTGGCCGGGATCATCGCCGTGGACCTGCGCGGTTCGTGGAGGACCTTCGCCGCCTTCGAGGCAGTCCAGCGCAGCCGGGGGGAGGTCAGCGGTATCGCTCATGAAAGTTTCGACGGTGCCCTGACGGTGAAGGCTCTCGGCCGCGAGGAGTACGAGACGGACCGGCTGGCCCGGTCTTCCGAGAAGCTGCGCGACGACATCATCGGGGTGAACCGCCTCTGGGCTTTCTACGGAGCCTTCATCGAGGCCTTCCCCGCCGTGGGTGCGGTGGTGCTCCTGGTGGTGGGGGCGGTGCGGCTGAAGGGCGGAGCCCTCACCCCCGGGGAACTGGTCACCGTCACCTACCTCCTCTCCCTGTTGGCCATCCCCTTGCGGCTCATGGGATGGGTGTTCTGGGACCTGGCCCACAGCCTGGCCGGGTGGCGCCGGGTGGAGACTGTGCTGGAGGTGGAGGACTTCGTGGTGCACGGCGACCTGGCCGCCGACCCGCAGCCCACGGGAGCGGCGGTGGACGGGGCCGAGGTGGGGTTCGCCTACACGCCGGGAGAAGTGGTCCTGGCCGGGCTGGAACTGGCCATCCCGCCGGGCCGGACGGTGGCGGTGGTGGGGCCCACCGGCTCGGGCAAGTCCACCCTGGCCATGCTCCTGGTGCGGCTGTGGGACCCGGGCACGGGGACAATCAGCCTCGACGGGCGGGACCTACGCCGCTTCGCCCGGGCAGAACTGCCCCGGGAGGTGGCCTTCGTGCCCCAGGAGGCTTTCCTGTTCAACGACGACGTCCGGGGCAACATCACCCTCGGGATGCCGATCCCGGAGGAGGCGGTGGCGGCGGCCGTCCGCCTGGCCTCGGTCGACGGGTTCGTCGGGGAGTTGCCCGACGGCCTGGCCACCCGTATCGGGGAGCGAGGCACCACTCTCTCGGGAGGGCAGCGGCAGCGGGTGGCCCTGGCCCGGGCACTGGCGCGCCGTCCCCGCTTGCTGGTGCTCGACGATGCCACCTCGGCGGTGGACCCGTCGGTGGAGGCTGAGATCCTGCGGGGCCTCAGGGACGCCGACCTGCCCTCGACGGTGGTGGTGGTGGCCTACCGGCCGTCGAGCATCGCCCTGGCCGACACCGTGATCTACCTGGACGGGGGCCGGGTGGTGGCTCACGGCCGCCATGTCGAACTGCTCGCCTCCCAACCCGGCTACGCCCGCCTCCTCCAGGCCTACGCGGAGGATGCCGCGGCCCGGCGGGCGGAGCGGGAGCACAACGAGGAGGGGGGCGCCAGATGACCACCCCCGACCCCGAGACCCCCTCCCTCGGCGCCCGGGTCGCGCTCGCCCGAGCCCTGCGCGAGGCGCCGACGCTGCTGCGGGGCTTCCCCGCCACCGTGCTCCTGATGACGGCGGGGACTGGGATGCAGATCGTGGTCCCCATCGCCATCCAGCAGATCGTGGACGGGGAGATCCTCGCTGCGGGGGGCGTGGACGTCGGAGGGGTGCTGCGGCTGGGCGTGGCGGCGCTCGCGGCGATCGTGGTCGCGGCGGCGGCGCGCCGCCTCGGGCTGGTGCGGATGCTCACCGCCTCGGCCACCGGCCTCTCCGACCTCCGCGTGGTCACTTTCCGCCACCTGCATCGCCTGTCGATTCTTCACGTCGAGGGGGAGCGGCGGGGCGCCCTGGTGGCGCGGGTGACCTCGGACATTGCCACCGTCCAGGACTTCATGGACTTCGGCGGGGTGGCGATGATCCTCGGCTCTCTGCAAGTGGTGCTGGCGGTGGGCGTGATGACCTGGTACCGCTGGCAGCTGTCGCTGCTGGTAGTGCTCGGCGTGGTGGTGTATGCCGTCCTGCTCGCCTGGTTCCAGCGCATCCTCGGCCGGGCCCACGACCGGGTGCGGGGCCGGGTGGCCGACAGCCTGGCCGCGGTCGGAGAGGCCATCTCCGGGCTGCCAGTGGTGCGGGCGTACGGCGCCGAGGACGCCACCCTGGCCCGGGTGCGGCTGGCGCTCGACGGCCAGTTCCGCGCCGAGTTCCGGGCCAACCGCCTAGGGGCGTTCCTGTTCTCCTCGGCGGAGTTGTTCGCCGGCCTGATCACCGCGGCGGTCATCGGCTTCGGGGTGTGGCTGGGGGCCGGCCGGGGGGTGTCGGCGGGGAGCCTGCTGGCCTTCCTGTTCCTGGTGAACCTGCTCGTGGAACCGGTGCAGATGGTGGTGGAAACCCTCGACCTGGTGCAGAGCGCTGGGGCCGGGGTGCGCCGCATCCTGGGAGTGCTCGACACCCCGGTGGCCGTCCCCGATCCGGCCGACGGCGTGGACCTGCCCGCGGGCGGCCTCGACGTGGACTTCGAAGGGGTGCGGTTCCGCTATCCCACCGGCCCGGACGTGCTCTCCGACGTCACGGTGCGCCTCCCCAACGGCACCAGAGTGGCCGTGGTGGGGGAGACGGGCTCGGGGAAGACCACCTTCGCCAAGCTGGTTACCCGCCTGCTGGACCCCACAGAGGGCTGGGTGATCATCGGCGGCGTGCCCCTGAACCGGGTGCGCTTCGCCTCCCTCCGGTGCCGGGTGGCCTTCGTCCCCCAGGAGGGGTTCCTCTTCGACGCCACGGTCGGGGGCAACGTGCGCTACGGCAAGCCGGAGGCCACCGACGACGAGGTGCGGGCCGCCTTTGCCGAACTGGGCCTGGCCGACTGGCTGGAGCAGCTGCCGGCCGGGCTCGACACGCCGGTGGGGGAGCGGGGCGGGCAGCTCTCGGCCGGCGAACGGCAGCTGGTGGCTCTGGTGCGGGCCTGGATCGCAGACCCCGCCCTGCTCGTGCTCGACGAGGCCACCTCGGCCGTCGACCCGGCGCTGGAGGTGCGCCTGCGGCGGGCCATCGAGCGGCTGACCGTGGGACGCACCAGCATCACCGTGGCTCACCGGCTGTCGACCGCCGAGGCCGCCGACGAGGTCCTGGTGTTCGAGAGGGGCCGCCTGGTGGAGCGAGGCCGCCACGACGACCTGCTGACGCGGGGCGGGGCCTACGCCGCGCTGCACGCCGACTGGGCGGCGGGGACCAAGAACCCTTGAGACTGCGCCGCTCTCAACGAGCGGCGGCTCCCATGGCCAGGCCTACGGCGACCACCTTCGCCATCTCCTCGGCCAGGCGGCCTCCGGTCGCCGCCGCCTCCACCAGGGCCGCCGTGGGGAACAGCCCCAGCACCTCGATGGCCGCGGCGCAGGCGGCGAGGCCGCAGTCGGCGCGTGCCAGGCGGGTGCCGGCTGCAGCCGGGTCGAGCACGATGAGGCGTGCCGGCGTCTCGAGGGCGGCCACCTCGGGGAAGGCGAGGACGGTGGCCTCGGGCGCCATGCGGGGCAGGAAACCGCGGGACTTCGCCAGGCCGTCCTCGCTGAGGATCACCAGGGCGTCGGGGACGCCGGCGCCGGCGAAGTCGAGCGGCTCCGGCGAGAGGACCAGCGTGGAGAGGCTGTGCCCGCTGCGCACAGTGATGGGGTAGTCGTCGGCCTGGGCGGCGTACAGGCCGGAGCGGATGGCGGCCTGGGCGGTGAGGCGCACGCCCGAGCGCACCCGGCCCCCTGCCGAGCCGGCCACGAGCAGGGCGTAGCGGCGATCGAGGACGGCCTGGTGGGTCACCGGGATGGGAGCCACGCCCACGGAGGAGGGGCCCGGCTTGGCGGCCGCCCGGCAGGCGGTGGCGTACTCAGGCAGGTCGGGGCGGCACTGGATGACTCCCGAGGGGAAGCCCAGGTCGTCGCGAGTGGTCTGGAAGGCGCGTCGGGTGAACTTGTTGGAGCGCACGTAGTAGGCGGTGCACATCTCCCAGATGTCGAGCAGGGCGAACCCCTTGGCGTCCATGGCCTCAGCGATGCGCTCCGGGAGGTCGTCGTCGAAGGAGGTCCCCCGCCACACGTAGCCCGCTCCGTTGACCGCAACAGAGGCACAGATGTCCAGGGGGCGCTCCAGGTTGCCGCCGGGGGTCGTGGAGGTAAGCGCCCCGGTCGGCGTGGTGGTCGAGTGCTGGCCACCGGTCATGCCGAAGTTGAAGTTGTTGAAGATCAGCACCGTGATCCCGATGTTGCGCCGGGCGGCGTTGAGGAGGTGGGTGCCGCCGATGCCGGTGCCGCCGTCGCCCATGATCACCACCACGTCGAGGTCGGGGCGCGCCAGTTTGATCCCGGTGGCGTAGGTGATGCTTCGGCCGTGGAGGCCGTGAAAGGCGCTGGTGGCGAAGTACTGATCGCTGAGGCCGCTGCAGCCGATGTCGGTCACGATGACCACGTTGGCGGGGTCGGTGCCCCGCCGGACCAGGGCGGTGTCGAGGGCATCGAGGATGGGGCCGTGGCCGCATCCCGGGCAGAAGGGGTAGGGGACGTCGTTGCGATAGGAGGCGAGGGTGGTGATGGTGGTCATCGCACCGCCTCCAGGATCTGCTCGGGGGTGATCATCTCGCCGTCGACGCGGTTGAGGCCTTGCACCTCGACCCCGGGGAGCAGGCGCTGCACTTCGAGGCGGTACTGGCCCAGGTTCAGTTCGGGGACCAGGACCCGCCGGGCGCCGGCCGCGGCCTTCCTGAGGGCCTCCTCGGGCACCGGCCAGAGGCTCTTGAGCACCACAGAGGAGAGGGGGGTGCCGGCGGCCCGGGCCCGGTGCACCGCTTCGCGGGCGGCGCCGGCGGTCACCCCATAGGAGACGACCAGGGTGTCGGCCCCCGCGGTGAGGTCGGCGTCGGCCATTTCGATCTCGGCGCGGTGGTCGTCGATCTTGGCCGCGAGGTGGCGATTCAGGGCATCGACCGTGGGAGCGTGCTTGGTGATGAAGGCCCGCTCGTCGTGAGTGGACCCGGTGAAGCGGACCGTCTCCCCGGCGCCGTAGAGACGCATGGGCGGCACCTGGTCGGCGGGGAAGTATCGGTAGGGGGTACCGGGGGCGTCGGGCGCACGGCGGTGGCGAACCTTCGCCGGCCGGTAGTCCTCGACCGCCACGGTGTTCAGGGTCGTGTTGATCTCTTTGTCGGTGAGCACGAACACCGGGCAACGGAAGCGCTCCGCTAAGTCGAACGCCTTCATCGTCAGGTGGTAGCAGTCGGGGATCGACGACGGGGCGAGGGCGATGATCGGGTACCCGCCGGAGGTGCCCCAGCGCACGAACTGAACGTCCCCCTGGCCAACCGTGGTGGCCCCGCCGGTGGAGGGGCCGAGGCGCTGCACGACGACCACCACCAGCGGCACCTCGCCCATGATGGCGAGGCCCAAGCTCTCGCCGTAGAGGCTGAGCCCGGGCCCGCTGGTGGTGATCATGGCGCGCGCCCCGGCCATGGTGGCGCCGATGCACATCCCAATAGAGGCGATCTCGTCCTCGGTCTGGACGGCGACGCCGCCCACCCGAGGGAGCTCTCGCAACATCATCATGAGGATGGGGGAAGCGGGGGTGATGGGGTAGCCGGCGAAGAACGTGCAGCCGGCATCGAGGGCGCCACGCACGATGGCGGTGGACCCGTCGGTGTACTCGCGGGGGGGTGGGGTGAGGTGCTGGCCCATGGCTCGAGGCCATGCTATCGCCGGGGGGGCAATCGGGCGCCGCCGGAGGTCGCCACGCCTGTGGCTGGGGTCCCGGCCGCTGTCGGCGCCCGCGCGGACGCCTTTCAGGCGCGTCGACGGTTCCTCTTGTAGTCTCGGCGGATTCAGAGTATCCTGAACTTACGATGAGCACATACACCGATCAACAGCAGCGGCTAGTCCGGGAGCTCCACTTCGCCGAAGACTGGGGGATGGTCTTCGAACTGCTGGCCTTGCCTCGCATGGCCGGGCGCGTCTGGGCCGCTCTGGCCATGTCGGAGGAGCCATACCTGTCGGCCGCGGACCTGGAGGACCGGCTCGAGGCGAGCTCGGGGGCGGTGAACGGAGCGCTGCAGTTCCTCACTCGCCAGGGGGCGCTGGAACGGGTGCGGGTCTCCGGGCAGCGCAGGTACTACTTCGGACTGCGCCCCGGGACCATGGAGATCCTCGTGGGGCGGCGGCTGGCAGTGATGACCGAGGTCAGGGACCTGGCGGCCCGGGGGATCAGGGAGTTCTCCGACCGGCCGGCCGCCCGGGCCCGGTTCCAGGAGGTCCACGCCTTCTACAACTGGTTCGACGCCGAGATGACCTCGCTCATGGACCGCTTTCGGGCAGAGCGTCTCGGTGGGAAGGAGGCCCGGTCGTGATCGAACTGGCCGGAGTGGGCAAGACCTTCGGGGAGGGCGCCGGCCGGGTGCGGGCCCTCGACGGGGTGGACCTCCGCGTCGCCGCCGGCGAGTTCGTGGTCGTGCTGGGCCCTTCGGGCTGCGGCAAGACCACACTGCTCAACCTCATCGGCGCCCTCGACACGACGACCGAGGGGAGCCTCCGGGTAGGTGGGGTGGACATTTCGCGCGCCGGCCGCCGGGGGTTGTTCGAGTTCCGCCGGCGGACGGTGTCGTTCGTCTTCCAGAGCTTCAACATCTTCCCCGGCCTGACGGCGGCGGAGAACGTCCAATTCGGCATCGACGCCGCCGGACGGTCCGGAGTGGACGCCGGGGAGATCCTGGCGAGCGTGGGCCTGGCGGGCCGGAGTGACAGCTTCCCCCACCAACTCTCTGGCGGCGAGCAGCAGCGGGTGGCCATCGCCCGCGCCCTGGCCACGGGGAACCCCGTGCTGCTGGCCGACGAGCCCACGGGCGAACTCGACTTTCGCACCGGGGTGCAGATCCTGGGGCTGCTCGAGGGCCGCGCCGCCGAGGGGCGGGCCGTGCTGGTAGTCACCCACAACCGCGAGATCTCCCGGGCCGCCGACCGGGTGGTCCAGTTGAGCAGCGGGCGTATCGTCTCCGATGGTCCTCCGGCCGGGGGCCGGGCCCGGACCGCCGACCTGCACTGGTGAGCGGCATGCGCCTGTGGCTTCGCTGGTCGTGGCGGGACATGCGGGCCCATTGGGTCCAGGTGGGGGCCATCGCCCTCGTCATCGCCCTGGGCACCGGCACCTTCGCCGGCCTCGGGAGCACCGCTCGCTGGCGGCAGCAATCGGCCGACGCCTCGTACGCCCTCCTGGGGTTCCGCGACCTCGAGGTGGAGCTCAGCGAGGGTTCCTTCGTAGCCCAGGGCACGCTGGCCGGCGCCCTCGATGGGGTCGAGGCGGGCCTCATCTCCGACACCGAGGAGCGCCTCAAGATCCCCACCCAGATCGATGCCAGCACGCCGACGCAGACGATCCTCGTCCCCGGCGTGGTCATCGGGATGCCTCTCCGGGGTGCCGGGCCCGGGATCGACCGCCTCGAGGTTGTAGCGGGCCGGGCGCTGGCGCCGGAGGACGCAGGGGCACCGGTGGTGCTCCTGGAGCGCAACTTCGCCGAGTACTACGACCTGGCGTCGGCGGGGTCGCTGTCGATCGCCGGTGGGCGAGCGCTGGACTATGTGGGCCGGGCGGCCTCGCCGGAGTACTTCATCGTGATGCCGGAGGACGGGTCCGGCTTCTTCGTCCAGGCCAACTTCGCCGCCCTCTTCACCTCGCTCCAGACGGCTCAGGAGCTCGGCGGGGTCCCGGGCGGGGTCAACCGGCTGTTGATGCGCCTGGCCGAAGGGGCCGACCCGGGGCAGGCAGAGCGGTCGGTGGTCGCGGCCTTGGCCGAGCGGCTCCCCGAGGTCGGGGCCACAGTCGTGCCCCGCGGCGAGCAGCCGGCTTACGTCATGATCTACCAGGACATCGAGAACGACCAGCAGACGTTCAGCATCTTCGCCATGCTGATCTTCGTGGGGGCGGTGACCGCCGCTTTCAATCTCACAACCCGCCTCGTCGAGGCCCAGCGCCGGGAGATCGGCATCGCCATGGCCCTGGGCGTGCCCCGGCGGCGCATCGCGGTGCGGCCGCTGCTGGTCGGCGCTCAGATCGCCCTGCTGGGAGTGGCCCTCGGCGTGGTGGTGGGGTGGGTCATCAGCCTGGCGATGCGCCAGGTCCTGCAGGGGTTCTTCCCGCTCCCCATATGGCTGACCTCGTTCCAGGCGTCGTCCTTCGCCGGGGCGGCGGCAGCCGGCTTCGCCGTCCCATTCGCCGCCGTCGTCTACCCCGTCTGGCGGGCGGTGCGGGTGCGCCCGATCGAGGCGATCCGGCCCGCCCACCTGGCCCGCCGGATGCGGATGCGGTGGTGGCGCGCTCCGCGGCGGCCGGGCAACACGTTCCGGCGCTTGCCGGTGCGCAACCTGGTGCGGGCGCCGCGGCGAACGGTGCTCACCGCCCTCGGAATCGCTTCGGCGATCGCCGTGCTCACCACCCTGCTGGGCATGGTCGACTCCTTCGGCCACACGGTGGACATCGGGGAACAGGAGATCCTGGCGGGGAACCAAGATCGGGTGATCGTGGACTTCGACCGGGTGTATCCGACGGGGGCCCCCGAGGTGACCGCGGTGCTCGCTTCCCCGACCGTCGCCGGGGCGGAGGCCTCATTGGCGGTTCCGGGCCGCCTGGGAGGAGCAGAGTCGGGGTTCGAGGTGCTGATCGGCCTCACCGACCTCCGGGGTTCCGCCTGGGTGCCGAGCCTGGTCACCGGAAGGCGCGAGGGTGGCGAGGGCCTGGTGATCTCGCGCAAGGCCGCCGCCGACCTGGGAGTTGAGGCGGGCGACACGGTCCCCCTCATCCATCCCCGGCGTACCGGAGAGGACTCGTACGGGTTCGCCGTCACAACGGTGGAGGTGATCGGCATCCACGCCGCCCCCTACCGCTTCCTGGCCTACATGGACGCCTCACAGGCGGAGGCCATGGGCCTGGCCGGCCTGGTGAACCAGGTGAATGCCACCCCGGCACCCGGCCGCACCGTGGACGATGTCAAGCGCAGCCTATTCGAGGTCGGGGCGGTGTCCTCGGTGCAGCCGGCGACGGTAGTAGCCGATACGTTCCGCGACCTTCTGGGGCGCTTCATCGGCCTCCTGCGGGTGGTGCAGGGCGCGGTGTTCGTCCTCGCCCTGGCCATAGCGTTCAACTCGGCGAGCCTCAACCTCGACGAGCGGGCCCGCGACCACGCCACGATGTTCGCTTTCGGGGTGTCGCGGCGGCGCGCGTTGGGCCTGGCGATGGTGGAAGGCACCTTGCTCGGCCTGCTGGCCACCGCCCTGGGCCTCGGAGCCGGCTACGGCCTGGTGCGCTGGTTCGTGACCAGCGTGTTCCCGCGCACCGCCCCCGACATCGGCCTGCTGCTGTGGATCACGCCCCAGACCCTGGCGGTGGTGGTGGCCATGGGGGTGGCGGCCGTGGCGCTGGCGCCGCTGCTCACCGTGCGCAGGATGGGCCGTATGGACCTGCCCGGCACCCTGCGGGTAATGGAGTAGACCGCGCCCTCGGGCCGGCGCCCGGACGCCCTTGCGGCGGGCCGAGGGGGGCGCTCAGGGGACGACGCCGAGGTCTCGACCGACCCGGGCGAAGGCTTCGGCGCCCTGGGCCAGGTCGTCGTGACTGTGGGCTGCCGACACCATGACGCGGATGCGGGCCTTGCCCCGGGGCACTGTCGGGAAGCCGATGGCCTGGGCGAAGACAGCCTCCCGGTCGAAGAGGCGCCGCGAAACCTCCTGCGCCAGTGAGGCCTCGCCGAGCATGACCGGGGTGATGGGGGTAGTGCTCACCCCGATGTCGAACCCGGCCGACGCCATCATCCCCTTGAAGCGCCGTGCGTTGTCCCACAGTCGGTCCACCAGTTCGGTGGAGGCCGCGAGCAGGTCCACCGCAGCCACGCAGGCCGCCACGTCGGCCGGGGTGGCGGCCGAGGAGAACAGGAAGGGGCGGGCTCGCTGGCGCAGCCACTCGATGAGGGCGGCCGAACCGGCCACGTAGCCGCCCATGACCCCGAACGCCTTCGACATCGTACCGACCTCGACGTCCACCCGGCCGTGAAGGCCGAAGTGGTCGACGATGCCCCGGCCCCCGCGCCCCAGCACCCCTTCGCCGTGGGCATCGTCCACCATCACGAGGGCCTCGTGAGACTCGGCGACTGCCACGATGGCATCGAGAGGCGCGATGTCCCCGTCCATGGAAAAGACGCCGTCGCTGATGACCAGGAGGCGGCGCGCCCCGGCGGCGCGGGCTTCGGCCAGAGCGCGATCCAGATCGGCCGGATCGGCGTGGCGGTAGATGGAGCGGGCCGCCCGGGTCAGGCGCACCCCGTCCACGATGGAGGCGTGGTTCAGCTCGTCGGAGATCACCGCGTCCCCTTCCCCCACCAGGGCGGCGATCGTGCCCAGGTTGGCGACGAACCCCGATTGCAGGGAGATCGCCGCCGGGACGCCCTTGAACTCCGCCAGGCGCTCTTCGAGCTGGTCGTGGAGGGTCATGGTGCCGGCGATGGTGCGCACCGCTCCGGGACCCACCCCGAATCGGTCCAGCGCGGCGTGGGCGGCGGCCACCAGTTTGGGGTGGTTGGCCAATCCCAGGTAGTTGTTGGAGCAGAAGTTGAGTACGCGACGGCCGTCCACGGTGAGCTGGGGCCCCTGGGGGCCGTCGCTGTGGCGGATCGTGGTGTACAAGCCCTGGGCGCGCAGGGCCTCCAGCTCGTCGGTGAGGTAGGCGGTGCGGTCGGGCATCTTCACCTCGCGGCAGGGGTCAGGGTGCCGTCGGCGTCCGCCGGGTCGGGGAACATCACCACCTTGCCGCACGCGCCCGACGCCATGAGGCCGAAGGCCGCAGCGAAGTCCTCGAGGGCGAAGCGGTGGGTGACCACGGGCGACAGGTCGACGGCGTGGGAGCGAAGCATGGCCCGCATCTGATACCAGGTGGCCCACAGCCGGCGACCGACGATGCCGTGGACCGTGGCCCCCTTGAAGACGATGCGGTCGTCGAAGTCGAAGGAGATGGGGCGGGAGAAGATGCCGAGCAGGGCCGCCTCTCCGCCGGGCCGGAGGAGCCCGAAGCCCTGGTCGATGGCCGCGGCCACGCCGGACATCTCCAGCAGGACGTCGACCCCGTCGCCGTCGGTGGCGGCCATGACTCCGGCCTCGAGGTCTTGCCGGGCCGGGTTGAACACGGCTTCGGCTCCCATCGCCCGGGCCATGGCCAGGCGGTAGTCGCTGACATCGGAGGCCAGGACCGAGCGGGCGCCCAGGGCGCGGGCAGCAGCGATGGCCATGACACCCACCGGGCCGCACCCTGTCACCAACACCTTGCGACCGGCGACCGCTGGAGTGGAGGCGGTGTGTACGGCGTTGCCGAAGTTCTCTTGCAGCGAGGCGATGGAGAGGGGCATGTTCGCCGGATCGGGCCAGCAGTTGACCTCAGGGACGGCCACGAACTCGGCAAAGACCCCGTCGCGGTGGACACCGAGGATGCGGGTCTGAGGGCAAAGGTGGCCCTTCCCGGTGCGGCAGAGCAAGCAGGTCCCGCAGACGACGTGAGACTCCACCGAGACCAGCGTTCCGAACGGGGGCCCGGAGACGCCGTCGCCGTGGCCCACCACCACCCCGCACATCTCATGGCCCACCACGAGCGGCGGCACGATGCGATCGGCGGCCCAGGGGTCCCAGTTGCGGATGTGCAGGTCGGTGCCGCAGATCGACGCCGCCTTCACCTGGAGGAGCACCTCGCCCCGCCCCGGCCGCGGCGCAGGCACCTCACACATCTCGAGACCGGGACCGGGGCCCGGCTTCACTACGGCCCGCATTGCCCGCACCCTAACGGGAACGGGCCTGAGGTTGCACGTCGGAGCGGCGGGCGAGCGCCGGGCAAACACCGCGATCGGGCCATACTGGCGGCATGCGTTGGCGCGTCTTGACCGCCGGGGCGACCCTGGCTCTTGCGGGCCTAGCCGTCGCGGTCCCGGCGACGGCGGCGCCGGCCGGAGGAGGGGCGATCGTGGTCCGCGCCCGGTTCGACGCCACCATGCCCGAGCGTTTCGGGCTCGATGCCGACGAGGACGGCCTGATCGACCTGCCGAACACCCCGGCCTACGTCCGCCCCGGCGGGGGCCTGCAGTGCGGCCCGGACTGCGGGCCGCTTTTCACCCTGCGCCTGGACGCCACAGAGAGCACGGCGACCATGGGCGGGGGGCCCCTGCCCTTGGCGTCCTACCGATGGGAAATCACCGGGCCGGCGGGGCGACGGGTGGTGCGCCGCGGGACGGACCCCCGTCTCGAGGTTCCGCTGCCCGAGGGCCGCTACCGGGTCGCTCTGGAGGTCGAAGCCGCTCTGCCCTGGGGCAGTGCGCGGGGCCGGTCGGTCCGCGAGATCGTGGTGGAGGACCTGCTGGTCGTGGCCATCGGGGACTCCTACGCCGGCGGAGAGGGGAACCCGGAGCGACCCCGCAGCGAGGGCGATGTCCCCGCGGCATGGGCCGATGCGCCCGGAGACCCCGCTACCGAGGCGGCCCATGCTGCCGCCCACCGCTCCACGGTGGCCTGGCCGGCCCTGGCCGCCCTGGCCCTGGAACGGGCCGATGCCGGGACTTCGGTGACCTTCGTGTCGGTGGCCGCGAGCTCGGCGCGGGTCGAGGCCGGCTTGCTGGGCCCCTAGTCCGGGGTGAGCCCGACGGGGCAGCTCGACCAGGTGGCGACGCTGACGGAGGGGCGGCGCATCGATCTGCTGTTGGTTTCGGTAGGGGGGAACGACATCGGCTTCGCCCGGATTCTGTCCGGCCTGGTGGACGCCGATCGCCTGACCGACCCGCTGTGCTACGGCACCGATCTGCAGAACATCTGGGAGGCGGCGCTCGACGGCGACTGGAACCGCGACTCCGGCCTCCACTTCGCCCTGCCCTGGGGACTGGGCTGCCGCCCGACGCGGACTTGGGGGAATCCCGTGCTCCCCGGGCTGCGGGGGCTCCCGGCAGAGCTCGACCGCCTGGCGGCCGCGGTCGATCGCCTTGACGCGGCGGCGGTGTATCTGATGGAGTACCCCGATCCCACCGGGGCGGGGGCGGAGGACGGCGGCTGCGGCGAGATCGTGGGGGACGCGACGCCGCCGTTCCGCTTCCACGAGATCAACCGGGCCGAGCAGGAGGAGGGGCTCGCGCGGGTGGTGCGGCCCCTCAACCGGATCCTGGCGGCGGCGGCGAGCCGCCACGGCTGGGGGTTCGTCGGGGGAGTGGCCGAGGGGTTCGCGGCCGGCCACGGGTACTGCGGCACTCGGCCGGCCTACTCGTCGGCGACCGGGGAGCCGACGGGCTCCCCGGCATCGGGAGCGGGCGGCACAAGGTCGTGGTACCGGCATCCGGCCGGCCTCGAGGCAGCGCAGGCTCTCACGGGCGAGGGGGTGGGCTGGTATCGCACCGCGACACAATCGGTCGTGCTCCAGGGGCCGGGCACTGCCTGGGACACGGCCGGCACGATGCACCCCAACGAGCTCGGGCACCTCGCCATGGCCCGCTCCCTGCTGGCGGCGCTGCCAGGAGACTAGTCACCTGGATCCAGCGGAATGATCCCGCGGCTACTACGCGGAGTGGTAGGTTGGGGGTAGGTGACCGCCTAGAGTGGTAGCCATTCGGGCAGAGGGACCACAATGACCGGAGCCGAGGGCCACAACGAGCGGTTCGGCAAGGTGCTGCGGATCACCGCGCTCGTCGCCACACTGGTCGCCCTGGCAGCCGTCATCGGTCCCCGGCTGGCCTCCTCGGGCGGCGGCGGCAGCACCGTGGCCACCGCTGCCGCCTGGGTCCCTGCCGAGGCCACACCAGCGGCGACCCCCACCTGGCCGACGGTCCCGGCCGCGCGCCTCACCACCGCGCCACCCGTGACCACCACGACCGCACCGGCGGTGGTGTTCCCGGTGACGCCCGTCGAGGACGGCGGCGCCGTAGACCTGGCTCTCGCCGGAACGCACGCCGGCCGCTATGGGCCGGAGCGCGCCGGGTTCTTCGCCGGGGACACAATCGGCTGGCGCTTCCAGGTGACCAACAGCGGTGAGGAGTACCTGTGGGGGGTGTTCGTGTACCTGGAGTTGTACGGCCCGGTGACCTGCGCCTCCCGCCGCCTCGAGGTGGGGGCAAGCACCGAGTGTTGGGCCGAGACCAACGCCCTCGTCCCCACCAGCGGCGCCGAAGCCTGGGTCACGGCGTGGACCGAGGCGCGCATGGTCGGCGATCGGTTGTCACATCGGGTCGGCACCGCCGTCGGCTGAGCCGCGGGTCGCCTCCGGTCGGTTCTCTCCGCCATTCCCGGCCTGACCGGTGATGTGCCACAGGCTGCCGGTGATCAGCGTCAGCGCCAGGGCCACGATCGCCGCGGCCGAAGCTAGGTAGACGACACCTACCCCAAAGGCCTCGGCGGCGGCGCCTCCGAGGACGGCTCCCAGCGGCAACCCGGCCCAGGAGAGAGTGCGGGAGGCGGCGATCACCCGGCCCCGGAACTCGGGTGGGGGCAACTGCTGGCGCAGGGTGGTGAAGGTGACGTTGACGAAGGAGACACCGGTCACCGCCAGGCCGGCAGGGAAGATCGCGGCGACGGTGGACCAGACCGGCGAGAGGGCGGCGAAGGCCGGGGCCGCCACGGCCAGGGCGAGGAACCCGCCGCCCATCGCCAGGAGGCCGCAGACAAAGGCTCGGCCCAGGCCGAGGCGGCGCGCCACCGTGGGAGCAGCGATCACCCCAAACGCGCCGAGCAGCGCATGGCCCCCGAAGAACCAGCCGATGAGGACGCCCTCGGTGATTCCGAGGTGTTCGCGACAGAAGAGGACGAGCAGGGCCTCCATGGGGACGAAGGCGAGGTTGCCCAGGGTCCCGGCCACGGTGGCGGCGCGCAGCGGGGGGAGGCCCCACAGGCAGGAGAGGCCGCGGCGGAAAGAGGCCAGCCATGGAGCGCGCTCCGGCTGCGGACGGGGCCGGATCTCCACCAGGACCAGCAGGGTCACTGCCGAGAGGGCGAAGGAGGCGGCGTCGAGGCCGAAGGCGACTGGGAAACCGCCGGTGGCGGCCAGGAAGCCCGCGAGGGGAGGGCCGAGCGTCCAGGCGAGGGTGCGCACGAACTGGAGGCGGGAGTTCACCACCACCAGGGAGCGGTCGGTGGCGAGAGCCGGCATCCACGACTGCAGGCCGGAATCGAAGGTGACCGTCAGGCTGCCCACCAAGAAGGCGGCGACGAAGACCATCCACACCTCGGTCGTGCCCGCCGCCGCCGCCAGGGCCAGAGCTACGAAAGCCCCCGCCCGGCCCAGGTCGGCGATGACGAGGATCCGTCGCACGGGGACCCGGTCGAGGAGGACGCCCACGGCGAAGCCGAACAGCAGCGTGGGGAGGGTCTCGAGGGCCGTGGTGAGACCCAGGTCGAGGGCGGAGCCGGTGAGGTGGACGACGAACAGGGGCAGGGCCAGCAGGGCGACGTAGTCGCCGAAGAGGGAGGCGGACTGGCCGCCGAGGAGCCAGTAGAGGTTGCGGCGGGCGACGGCGCCTTCATCCGGGGAGGAACTTGGGCCACCGGCGGTCATGGGGGCCGAGGATACCGGCCGGGGGGCCCGGGGCTGGTGAGCCCCCGCACCGGCGCTCGCGGAATGGCTCGCATGAGGTAGCCTTCCGATTGCGAGCGCGGCCTTCCCCCGGGGCGGGGGACGGCAAGGGTGACACGGGGCCGCAGGGGCGGTCCCCCCGGCCGAGAAGGGGCATCGTGGCAAAGGCGAAGGAACTCCCCGGACTGGTTTCCGAGTTTGTGGCTCTGGCGAAGGAGTACGTGCGTCAGCGCACCCTGGTGCCGGCCAAGGCGCTGGGCCGGACGGCCGGGCTCGGCTTCGCCGGGGCGTTCGTGTTCGCCCTCGCGGGCCTGTTCCTGGCGGTGGCCGGCATGCGGCTGATCGTGGCCGCCTTGCCGGACGGCCAGATCTGGAGCGGCTTGGGGTACGTCCTGGCCGCGGTCGGGCTGCTGGCGGTCAGCGGAGTTGTGGCCTGGAGGGCATCCAAATGACAGTGAAGAAGGCCGACCTCGAAGCCAAGTTGCGGGAGATCCAGGGAGTGGTCGACGAAACGGCCACGGCGATGCGCGGCGCGGTGGTGGTGACGATCGTGGTGGTGGTCGCCATCGCCCTCTTCTTCCTTCTCGGCAAGCGCAGGGGCAAGAAGGGCAGCGCCCGGGTCGAGGTATTCCGGCTCGGCTGAAGACGCGAGGGGCCGCTTGGCCCGCTGAGCCCGACGGCCGTCCCCGGCCGCCGGGCCCGATCAGGTCCCAGCTTCCGACTCCTCGCCGGGATCGATCAGGCGAATCCGGAGGGCATCCCCCGGCCGCAGGGTGCGGGCATACAGCAGCCGGCGACGCGGCCCCCGCCGCCGCCGCAGCCACCCGACGACCAGGAGCGCCGTGCCCAGTCCGGCCAGGCCGGGGTTGCCGCGGCGCGCCCCGCCGGCCAGGGTGCGGGCTCCGGTGCGAAGCAGGTCCATGCGGTGATGTTAGGGGGCGCGGATGGGATCGCCCCACAAGCGGGCTGCGGCCGTCGTCCGGCTTGCTCGCCCCTGGGCCGGGGAGGAGCCACGGACGGCGCCTAGAGTGGCACCGTGTTCCGCCATCGCGAGCGCATGGTCAAGATCCTGGGAGCGATCCTGGCGGTGATGCTGCTCCTGTCCTTCGCCCTTCCACTCCTTCTCGCCGGCAGGTGAGCGACGTCTTCCGCTCTGGGGAGGTTTGCCTGCTGGTCGACGGGCGGGGCCGCCACTACCTGGTGGACCTTGATCCGGCGGGCGTCTTCCAATACCACGTAGGCGTCCTGTCGCACCGCGAGATCATCGGGGCGGCCGAGGGGACCGTCCTGCGGTCTTCCGGCGAGGGGCGCCTGATCGCCCTGCGCCCCCGTTTGGCCGACTACATCCTGCGCATGCGCCGGGGGGCCCAGGTGGTGTATCCCAAGGACATCGGCCCCATCCTGCACTGGGGGGACATCGGGGCCGGGATGACCGTGCTCGAAGCGGGGACGGGGTCGGGAGCCCTGACGATGGCCCTGGTTCGGGCGGTAGGGCCCGCCGGCCGGGTGATCAGCGTCGAAGAACGGCCCGACCACGCCGCCGGGGCCCGCGCCGCCATCGTGCGCTTCCTCGGGGAGATCCCCGCCAACCTGGACTTGCGGATCGGCAGGGTGGAGGAGGCGGTCGAGGAGGTGGCGCCGGACCGCCTGGTACTCGACCTGCCGGAGCCATGGGAGGTCGTGGGCCCGGCGGTGGCCGGCCTCGCCGATGGGGGCGTCCTGACGGCCTACGTTCCCACGGTGCCCCAGGTACAGCACCTCCACGACGAACTGCGCCGGTCGCACCGCTTCCTGGACGCGTTCACTTTCGAGGTGCTGTTTCGCGAGTGGGTCGCGCAAGGCCGTTCGGTGCGGCCCGCCAGCCACATGGTCGGCCACACCGGGTTCGTCACCGTGGCCCGCAAGGTGGCCGCGGGCAGCGCGGCGGCCGACGAGCCCGATCCGGAAGACGGGGAGGGGCCCCGCGAGTAGCAGGGCCCCTCCTGAGACTCGGCCCGCCTACTCCTCGATGAAGATGCACTCGCCGGGGCACTCCTCGACGGACTGGCGGGTGGCGTCCTCTGAGCCGGCGAGGACCTCGGCTTTGCCTTCGGCCCCCTGTGGGTTGCCCTTGGCGGCGGCGAAGAGCTTGTCGCCTTCGCGCACGTAGGCCAGGCCGTCGTCCAGCAGGACGAAGACGTCGGGGGCGATTTCCTCGCACAAGCCGTCGCCGGTGCAGAGATCCTGGTCGATCCAGACCTTCATCGTCTTCCCTCTGTTCGTTGGGGTCGGGAGGGATTGTACCGAGCGGCGATGCTCCCCCGGCATATCGCCCTGAGAGAGCCGCGGGCCGGCCGTATACTCTCCGCCGGCCGACCGGGAGGGGCCGTGGCCGCAGGCCAGCGCTCCGGCGACGAGCTGGCGCAGACCATCAGGATGCTCGAGGAGGAGATCGCCATTCTCCGGCGGCGGCTCCAGGATGCCCCGCGCCGGGTGCGGGCACTCGAGGAGCGCTTGCTCGAGGCCAAAGGCCGGCTCTCCCAGGCGGTCTCCCAGAACGAGAGGCTCTCGGCCGCTCTCGCGGAGACCCGGGAGCAGCTGGCGCTGCTGCGCACCGAGGTCGACAAGCTCACCGCCCCACCCAACGTCTTCGGCATCATCGACCGCGTCAACACGGACGGCACCATCGACGTCCTGACCGGCGGCCGCAAGCTGCGGGTGGGGGTGCAGCCTGCCATCGAGGTGAAGGAACTGGAGCGGGGCCAGGAGGTGCTGCTCAACGAGGCGATGAACGTGGTCGACGCGCGGGCGTTCGACCCGGCGGGAGAGGTGGCCACCGTCAAGGAGGTCATGGGCGACGGCCGGGTCATCGTGGTGGGGCCGGCCGGCGAGGAGCACGTGGTCGGACTCGCCGGGCCCATGATGGAGGCGCCCTTGCGAGTGGGCGACGCGGTGCGCCCGGACGGGCGCAGCGGGCTCATCCACGAGAGGCTGGTGCGCCCCGAGGTCGAGGAGCTGGTCCTGGAGGAGATCCCCGACATCACCTACGAGCAGATCGGGGGTCTGGGGCCGCAGATCGAGACCATCCGCGACGCGGTCGAACTGCCCTACCTGCAGAAGCAGCTCTTCGAGGAGTACGGGCTCAGCGCTCCCAAGGGGGTGCTGCTCTACGGGCCGCCCGGCTGCGGCAAGACGCTGATCGCCAAGGCGGTGGCCAACAGCTTGGCCCGGGCGGTGGCTGCCAAGACCGGCTCGGCGGACGCGCGTTCGCACTTCCTCAACGTCAAGGGCCCGGAGCTGCTCAACAAGTACGTGGGGGAGACCGAGCGGCAGATCCGCCTCATTTTCGCCCGTGCCAAAGAGAAGTCGGATGAGGGGGTGCCGGTCATCGTATTCTTCGATGAGATGGACTCCCTGTTTCGCATCCGGGGGAGCGGGGTGTCGTCGGACGTGGAGCACACTGTGGTCCCGCAGCTGCTCTCCGAGCTCGACGGCGTCGAGGGCCTGAAGAACGTCATCGTGATCGGGGCCTCGAACCGGGAGGACCTCATCGATCCGGCCATCCTGCGCCCGGGGCGCCTCGACGTGAAGATCAAGATCGAGCGACCCGACGTGGCGGCGGCACGGGAGATCTTTGGCATCTACCTGAGGAGCACCCTGCCCTTGCCGAAGGACGAGCTCGTCGCCGCCGGTGACGACCCGGCGGTGCTGGTGGCGGCGATGATCAACCGGGTGATCGAGGCCATGTACTCGTCCGCCGACGAGAACCGCTTCCTGGAGGTGACGTACGCCAGCGGCGACAAGGAGACCCTCTTCTTCCGGGACTTCGCCTCGGGAGCCATGATCGAGAACGTGGTGCGCCGGGCCAAGAAGGCGGCCATCAAGCGGGAGATCGCCGGGGGACAGCGCGGGGTGGGCACCGCCGACCTGGTGGAGGCGGTGCGCCAGGAGTTCCGCGAGCACGAGGACCTGCCCAACACCACCAACCCCGACGACTGGGCCCGCATCTCAGGCAAGAAGGGAGAGCGCATCGTGTACGTGCGCACCCTGGTTGGGGGCGACACCCCCCATCGCTCCATCGAGGCCATCAGCACGGGCCAGTACCTGTGAGCCTCGCGGTCCACAAGGTCCTCGGGACGGAGACCGAGTTCGGCATCACGGTACGCGGACGGCCGGGGTACGACCCGGCCACGGCGAGCAGCCTGGTGGTGGCGGCCTACGCCGGCCCCCGGCGCATTCGCTGGTCCTACGACGGGGAGACGCCGGGCCGCGACGCTCGGGGGTTCGGGAACGGCTCCGCCGACTTCGACAGCGGCATGCTCAACGCGGTGCTGCCCAATGGGGCCCGGCTGTACGTCGATCACGCTCACCCCGAGTTCTCCACCCCGGAGTGCTTCGACCCCCTGGAGGCCGCGCTCTACGACAAGGCGGGAGAGTTGGTCCTGGCCCGGGCGGCGGCCGCCGCCCAAGGCGCTCTGGGCCCGGGAGAGCGCCTGCTCATCCACAAGAACAACAGCGACGGCAAGGGCAACTCCTACGGGGCCCACGAGAACTACCTCATGGCCCGTGGGGTGCCGTTCGGGGACGTGGTGGCACATCTGACCGCCTTCCTGGTGACCCGCCAGGTGTTCACCGGGGCGGGAAAGGTTGGGAGCGAAAACGGCCGTCCGGCCGTGCCTTTCCAGCTCAGCCAGCGCGCCGACTTCTTCGAGGAGGAGGTGGGGCTGGAGACCACACTCAAGCGGCCCATTGTCAACACCCGCGATGAGCCCCACGCCGACCCGGGGATCTACCGGCGGCTGCACGTGATCGCCGGTGACGCCAACCTGTCGGAGAAACAGATCCTCCTGAAGCTGGGGAGCACCGCCCTGGTGTTGGCGGCGCTCGAGGCCGGGGCGCTGGGGCGGCCGCTCCTCCTGAAGGACCCGGTGGGGGCCATGTGGCGGATCAGCCACGATCCGGGGCTGCGGCAGACCGTGCGGCTTGGCGGGGGGAAGAGCATCACCCCCCTAGAAGTGCAGCGTGAGTACCTCGCGCGGGTGCGCGACTACGCGGCCGCGGCCGATACCGGCCCGGTGCAACTGCAGGTGCTGGGCCTCTGGGAGGAGGTTCTGGAGGCCCTGGAAAGCGACCCCCTGTCCACCTCGGGCTACCTGGACTGGGCCGCCAAGCTGGCGCTGCTCGAGGGTTACCGCGAGCGCGACGGGTTGCCCTGGTCGCATCCCAAGCTGCGCCTGCTCGACCTGCAGTACCACGACGTCGACCCGCAGCGAAGCCTGCACCGCCGCCTGGTCCAGGCCGGGCGCATGGAGAGACTGTTCACCGACGACGACGTCGAGCGCGCTACCACGGAGCCGCCGGAGCGGACCCGGGCCTACTTCCGGGGGCGCTGTCTGGCCCGGTTCGGGGAGGCGGTGGTCGCGGCCAATTGGGACTCCCTGATCCTCGACGTCGGGGAGGATGCGCTGAGACGGGTGCCTATGATGGACCCACTGCGCGGCGGCCGGGAGCGGGTGGCCGATCTCATCGATCGGTCCGCCTCGCCTGCCGATCTGGTCCGAGCCCTCGGAGGAGCCAATGGCCGAACAGGAACGCAAGCAGCGCCGCCGGAGCGGGCCCTCTGAGGAAGGCACGCAGGGCGTCGCCACCCCGCGCGGGGTCGGGGGAGAACTGGCGGGGCAAATCGACGACCTCCTCGATGAGATCGATTCGGTGCTCGAGGAGAACGCCGAGGAGTTCGTCAGGAACTACGTGCAGAAGGGGGGCCAGTGACCGAGGCGCGGGCCGGGGGCCTGCCCTGGGACGCGGTCGTCCCGGCGGCGAGCTTCACCGCCCTGTTGCGCTCCCGCGGTTTGGAGCCGCGCTGGACCCTTCCCGCCGAAGCCGCCGCCCTGGAGGCGCCTGAAGGCACCACGGTGCTTGCCTTCCGTTACGCCGACGGGGTGCTCATGGCCGGGGACCGGCGGGCCACCGCCGGCAACGTGATCGCGCACCGCAACCTCCAGAAGGTCTTCCCGGCCGACGGCCTGTCGGCCGTGGCCATCTCCGGCACCGCCGGTATCGCCATCGAGCTCATCCGCCTCTTCCAGACCGAACTGGAGCACTACGAGAAGCTCGAAGGCAGCCGCCTGAGCCTCGAGGGCAAGGCCAACCACCTGGCCGCAATGGTCCGGGCCCAGCTTCCCATGGCCTTCCAGGGCCTGATGGTGGTGCCCGTGTTCTGCGGCTTCGACGAGGGCGCCGGGCGGGGCCGGCTGTACAGCTACGACGTCGTCGGGGGCCGCTACGAGGAGACCGACTTCACCGCCACCGGATCCGGTGGGCCGTACGCCAAGGCCCACCTGCGCGGCGCCTTCCGGGAAGGGCTCGGAGAGGACGACGCCCTGCGGGTGGCGGTCGAGGCGCTCGTGGCCGCCGCCGAAGAGGACTCGGCCACCGGGGGCCCCGACCTGCAGCGGGGCATCTACCCCAACGTGGTGGTGATCACGGCGGAGGGATACCGGGAGGTGGCCGAGGACCGGGTGGCCGATGCCGCCCGTCGGGCGATGGGAGAGGTGCGATGACCGTCCCGTTCTACGTCCCGCCCGAGCAGCTCATGAAGGACCGGGCGGAGTACGCCCGCAAAGGCATCGCCCGTGGCAAGTCGATCGCGGCGGTGGAGTACGCCGACGGCATTCTGCTGGTGGCGGAGAACCCCAGCGGCACTTTGCACAAGATCAGCGAGATCTACGACCGCATCGCCTTCGCCGGGGTGGGCAAGTACAGCGAGTTTGAGACGCTGCGGGTGGCCGGCATTCGCCACGCCGACCTCAAGGGGTTCTCCTACGCCCGCAGCGACGTCACCGCGAAGTCGCTGGCCAACGCCTATTGCCACGCCCTGGGCCAGATCTTCACGCAGGAAGTGAAGCCCTACGAGGTGGGAATAATGGTGGCCGAGGTGGGTGACTGCAGCGATGCCAATCTGCTCTTCAAGTTGACCTACGACGGCACCCTGAGCGCCGAGGACGACGTGGCGGCCATCGGCGGCCAGGAGGAGCAGCTCACCGCCCACCTGCGGCAGAGCTTCCGGCCCGACGCCACGCTCACCGAGGCGGTGCAGTGGGCGATCGCCGCCTTCCAGACGGCGAGCTCCCGCACCTTCCAGCCGAACGAGTGGGAGGCGGCGGTGGTCGATCGGCGGCTGGGGCGGCGCTCCTTCCGGCGGCTGGCCGCCGAGGAGATGGCCGGCCTCTAGGCCAGCCGGCTCAGCAGGCGCCAAACCAGCACGGCGAGCATCCCCAGGGCGACGGCCGCCCACCAGGTTCGCATCCCCGCCCCGGAACCTGCCGCACCCGCGGGCTCGGCTCCTCCCCGAGGGGCGGTGTCGACTTCGCCGGGGACCGTGGCCTCCTCCAGGAGGCTCCGGGCATCATCGAGCTGGGCCGCGGGCACCCAGACCTCTGTGGCGGCCATCTCGCCGATGGTGAGCCGGTAGGGCCCGAGCGACTCGCCCCGCAGACGGGACTCGATGCCGGCCGAACGCAGCAGGGCGGCGCAGAGGTCGGCCGCCGCCGGGTCGGGCAGGGTGGCAAGGCGCACGAAGGGAGCGGGGGCCCGCGAGGTCATCCCCGGGCATGGTATCGACCGGCCGGGCGTAGCCGGGAGCAACCCCGGCGGGGTACGCTGCCCGCCGTGGAGCGCCGCATCGTCGGGATGGAGAACGAGTACGGAGTGACCTGCACCCTGCACGGGCAGCGTCGGCTCTCGCCCGACGAGGTGGCCCGCTACTTGTTCCGCCGGGTGGTGTCGTGGGGCCGCTCGTCGAACGTCTTCCTGGAGAACGGGGCGCGCCTGTACCTGGATGTGGGGAGCCACCCGGAGTACGCCACCCCCGAGTGCGACAGCCTCTACGAGTTGGTGGCCCACGACAAGGCCGGCGAGCGAGTGCTCGAGGGCCTGCTGCACTCCGCCGAAGGGCGCCTCGAAGAAGAAGGCATCCGGGGACAGGTGCACCTCTTCAAGAACAACACCGATTCGGCCGGCAACTCCTACGGGTGCCACGAGAACTACCTGGTGGCCCGCCAAGGCGACTTCCAGCAGATGCTCGACACGCTGATCCCGTTCTTCGTCAGCCGCCAGGTGTTCGCCGGCTCGGGCAAGGTGCTGCACACCTCCCGCGGCGCGGTGTTCTGCCTGGCGCAGCGGGCCGAGCACATCTGGGAGGGGGTTTCCTCGGCCACCACCCGCAGCCGGCCCCTCATCAACACGCGCGACGAGCCACACGCCGACGCCGAGCGCTACCGGCGGCTGCACGTGATCGCCGGCGACTCCAACATGAGCGAGTACGCCACCTACGCCAAGGTGGGGAGCACCCTCGCCCTGCTCCAGATGCTCGAAGAGGGGGTCGTCTTCCGCGACCTGAGCCTGGAGAACCCCATCCGGGCGCTGCGAGAGATTAGCCGCGACCTCAGTTGCCGGCGGCGGGTCCGCCTGGCCAACGGGCGGGAGCTATCGGCGCTGGACATCCAATGGGAGTACCTGGAACGGGTGCTGCGCTACTCCCGCGCCCATCCCTTCCCGCCCCAGGTCGAATCGGCGGTGGGGATGTGGGAGCACCTGCTCACCGGGCTGGAGAAGGACCCACTCTCGCTGCGCCGGGAGTGCGACTGGGTGGCGAAGTACCACCTGGTCGAGGACTACCGCGCCCGGCGCCGACTGGAACTGGGCGACGCCCGGGTGGCCCTCCTCGACCTGGCCTACCACGACGTGACCCGGGAGCGGGGCCTCTATTACCTGCTGGAGCGGCGCGGGATGGTGGATCGGGTGGTCACCGACGAGGACGTCGGGCGCGCTCTGCTCAACCCGCCCCAGACCACTCGGGCCCGGCTGCGCGGCGAGTTCATCAAGGCGGCCAAGGCCGGCCAGCGCGACTTCACGGTGGACTGGGTGCACCTCAAGCTGAACGACCAGGCGCAGCGCACCGTGCTGTGCAAGGACACCTTCCGGGCCTTCGACGAGCGGGTAGACCGCCTCATCGCCGGGCTCTGAATCGGGCGTGCCTTCTCGCAGGGGGCGGCAGGGGATACAGTCGGACAGATGCAGCGGGTCATAGAGCGCCTCCTCAATCTGCTCGCCTTCCTCCTCAACGCCGGGCGGCCGGTGACCGCCGACGAGATCCGTCACACCGTGGCGGGGTACGGCCAGGAGGGGGACGAGGCCTTCCGGCGCACCTTCGAGCGCGACAAGGACCTGCTGCGCCAGTTGGGCATACCGCTGCGGCTGGCCCCCACCGACGCCTGGGAGGTGGAACAGGGCTATGTGGTGCGGGGCGAGGAGTACGCCTTGCCCGACCCGGGGCTCAGCGACGAGGAGCGGACCGCCCTTTGGCTGGCGGCCCAGGTGGTGCGGGTCGGCGGACAGGCTCCGGACCCGGCCGTCCTCTTCAAGCTGGGCGGGGCTCCCCCCGCCTTCACCGGAGCCACCCTGGGGGCCGACATCGGCGCGGTCTCGGACGACCTGGCGGAGTTGTTCGCCGCGGTGACCGAGGCCCGGCTCGTCTCGTTCACCTACAAGGGGAAGGAGCGCCGGGTGCGCCCCTACGGCCTGGTGCATCGGCGCGGGCACTGGTACCTGGTCGGGCCGCAGGCGGGCGAGAAGGAGGGTCGGGCCTTTCGCATCGACCGCCTCAGCGGCCTCGCGGTGGGCTCACGGCCGGGGGCCTTTTCCCGCCCGAAGGGCTTTCGCGCCGCCGACGCCGTGCCCGCCGTTCCTTGGGAGGCGGGGGAGGCCGGCATCGAAGTCGCCGTTCGCTTCGACCCCGCGGTCGCCTGGTGGGCCGGGCGCCAACTGACGGGGGACGCCGTGGTGGAGGAGGAGGCCGGCGGAGGCCTTCTCGCCCGCTTCTCGGTGGCGGCGCTGGATCCCTTCATCGGGTGGATGGTGGGGTTCGAGGACGCGGCCGAGGTGCTTTCCCCTCCCGAAGTGCGGCGGGCCCTCCTGGCCCACGTGGGTGAATCGTGAGCCGCGAGCGCACCGCCGCCCGTCTCTCGCGCTTGCTGGGCATGCTCCCCTGGGTCATCGGCCATCCCGGGGCCGAGGTTGGCGAGGTGTGCTCTCGCTTCGGGTACAGCCGGGCCGAACTGGCCCGCGACCTGGCCGCGGTCTTCGTGAGCGGTCTTCCCGGCTACGGGCCCGGCGACCTCATGGTGGCCTACCTCGACGGCGACGAAGTGGTGGTCGATCTCGCCGACTACTTCGCCCGCCCGGTACGCCTCACCGCCGGCGAGGGCCTGGCCCTGCTGGCCGCCGGCATGGCGCTGGCTTCTTCGGGGGCCGCCCCGGAGGCGCTGAGCACCGCCGTCTCCAAACTCGCCGCGGTGCTCGTCCCCGACGACGGCACCCTGGCGGTGGGGCTGCCCGCTCCCCCGGAGGTGGTCGCCACCCTCGGCCGGGCTGCTGCCGGCGGCGAGGTGGTCCGGCTCACCTACACCTCTCTGGGGCGGGGGAAGACCACGATGCGGCAGGTGGAACCGTGGCGGGTGTTCTCCACCCTCGGCAACTGGTACCTGAGCGGGCACTGCCGCCTGGCCGAAGGAGAGCGGGTCTTCCGCGTCGATCGCATCCGCGAGGCGTCGCTCACCGGGGAGCGGTTCACCCCCCCGGCCGAGTCGCCGCCGGCCGAAGTGCGCTACGCCCCGGCCGCAGACGACGTGTCGGCGCTGATCCGCCTCGGGCCGGGCGCGGAGTGGGTGGCGGACTACTACCCGGTCGAGGTGGTACGGCGCGAGGGGGACCGCGCGGTGGTGCGGTTCAGCGCCTCGGACCCGGCGGTCACGGCGCGGCTCCTCGTCCGCCTGGGGGGGATGGCCGACTTGCTGGAGGGTCCCGAAGTGGCTGCGGCGGCAGCCGACCTGCGGGCCCGAATCCGACGGCGCTACCGCACTGCCTAGCCCGATGTGACTATCCCGGCAATGGTCATTCAGGCCCCACTCAGGGTCTCCGATAAGCGCGACGAAGCGAGCCTACCGAGGCCCGGGAGAGTCGCCTAGATGACCACCATCCGCACGTCCTGCCCGCTCTGCGGCGATGTAGAACTGGCTCCCGTCGATCTGACGTTGCGCCTCACCCCTTGCCGGGGCACCGGGACGTACCAGTTCCGCTGCCCCCATTGCGAGCGGCTGCAACAGCGCCCGGCCAACCATCGCGTGGTCAGCATCCTGCTGGCCACGGGGGTGGCCTACGAGGTGGTGGACGATGCCGCCCCCATCAGCGAGCAGGAGATCAGCGAGTTCATGAGCGGCCTCGACCGGGAGAACTGGCGGGAGCACCTGCCCTCCTGAGCGGGCCGCACGCGAGCGGCAAGAGGCGGCCTCGCGGCCGTCTCTTGCGTCTTCAGGGTCGTCGGGCGGTTCCTACCATGGCCCGGTGAGCGCTCTCCCGCCCCGCACGGCCCCTCAGGAGCCCCGGTGACCGCCGCCGGCTACCTGGCAGGGCTGGAATTCCCCCCCGACCTCTTCCAGGCCGAGGCCGCCGCCGCGATCGACCGTGGGGAGACTGTGGTCGTGTGTGCCCCCACGGGTTCGGGGAAGACGGCGGTCGCTGAGGCGGCGGTGGCCCGGGCCCTCAGCCGCGGGGAGCGGGCGCTGTACACCACCCCGCTGAAGGCCCTCTCCAACCAGAAGTTCGGGGACTTCCGGGGACGCCTCGGGTCCGAGGCCGTGGGCCTGCTCACCGGGGACAACTCCATCAACGGGCGGGCGCCGGTAGTGGTGATGACCACCGAGGTGCTGCGCAACATGATGTACGCCGCCAGCCCCGACCTCGCGGACGTCGGGGTGGTGGTGCTCGACGAGGTGCACTACCTGCAGGATCGCTCCCGCGGTCCGGTCTGGGGGGAGATCATCATCCACCTCGACCCGGCGATCCGCCTGGTGTGCCTGTCGGCCACCGTGGCCAATGCCGGGGAGTTCGCCGCCTGGATTGAGGCTCGCCGGGGCCCCACCGCGCTGGTCGTGGAGCGGCAGCGCCCCGTTCCCTTGGAGTCGGTGTACCTGCTGCGCGACCGCTGGGAGGGAGGCCGGCTGCGCCTGCTGCCGGTGTTCGAAGACGGGGACCGGCGCCGGCCCAACGGCCGCCTCGCCGCCATGCTGCGCGCCCGTGATGCCTCACACCGGCGCTACGCCACCCCCCGCCGGACCGAGACCTGCGAGCTTTTGCGCCGGGAGGGCATGCTGCCGGCCATCTACTTCATCTTCTCGCGGGCAGGTTGCGCCGCCGCCGCGGCCGCCATGGTGGACCACGGACTGCGGCTCACCACCGCCGAGGAGGCCGCCGCCATCCGGAGCGCGGCGGCCGAGCACACCGCCCACCTGGACCCTGGAGACCTCTCGGTCCTCGGGTACGGGAACTGGCTGACGGGCCTGGAAGCCGGCGTGGCCCCGCATCACGCGGGCCTGGTGCCCGCCTTCAAGGAGACGGTGGAACGGCTCTTCGCCGCCGGCCTGGTCAAGCTGGTGTTCGCCACCGAAACCCTCTCTCTGGGGATCAACATGCCGGCCCGGGCAGTGGTGTTGGAGAGCCTGACCAAGTTTGGGGGAGAGGGCCACGAGCTGTTGCAGGCCGGCGACTACACCCAGCTCACCGGCCGGGCGGGTCGCCGCGGTATCGATCGGTTGGGTACCGCGGTGGTGCTGCACTCGCCGTACCTGCCCTTTGAGCGGGTGGCGGCGATTGCCGCCACCGGCTCGCACCCGCTCCGCTCATCGTTCCGGCCCACCTACAACATGGCGGCCAATCTGGTGGCGGTCTACCCGCGGGAGCGGGCCGAGAAGCTGCTCAACGCCTCCTTCGCTCAGTTCCACGACGAGCGCGGCAACGCCGACCTGGCCGCCACGATCGAGGAGGAGGAGCGGGCCCTGGCCGCCGACCGGGCCGCGGCCGCCTGCGAGTGGGGCGACATCTGGGCGCTGGCGGCCGAGGCCCCGCGCGTTCGGGACGACGTCATGAGGAAGTTCGCCGCTTCCACCGCGGCGGGGGACGTGCTGGAGTGGCCCGGCGCCGGGGGTCGGGAGCGCCGGGTGGTGGTCGCCCGGGGGCACGGGAAGCGGCCCCGGCTGCTGACGGTGGGCGAGGACGGGGCCCTGCAGCGTCTCGAACCGGAGCAGCTGCCGCCCACGGCGACGGTTGCCGGACGACTGGCGCTGCCCGAGCCCTACCAACCCCGTGAGCCGGACTACCGCCGGGGGGTGGCCGCGCTGCTCCGCGAGTGGCAGACGGACGAAGCGGCGCGACCCGCCTATGCCATCGCCGCGGGCGAGCCCACCGGGGCGGCCGCCTGCCCCGACCTCGGCAGCCACCTGGCCGGAGCGCGGGCCGCTCTCCGCCGAGAGCGACGGCTCGAGGGCCTTCGCCGCCGGCAACGAGTGGCCGGGGCCGGCATGGTTCCCCACCTTCGGGCCATCCTCGGCTTGTTGCGCCGCTGGGGCTACGCCGGGGAGTGGAGCCTGACGCCGGCGGGGGACCGGCTGCGCTTCATCTACAACGACATGGACCTGTTGGTCGCCGAGTCGCTGCAGCAAGGCTGTTTCGATGGCCTCGATCCCGCAGAGGCGGGAGCCCTGGCCTCGGTGTTCACCTACGAGCCGCGCGGCGAGGTGGCGACCGAGCCCTGGCCGACCCGCCGCCTCCGCGATCGAGCAGAGCGCATCGTCGGGATCTGGGGGAGCCTCGCCGACGACGAGGAGGGGGCCGGGCTGGCCGCCACGCGAGCTCCCGAGGCGGGGTTCGCCGCGATCGCCTACCGTTGGGGAAGCGGGGAGGGTCTCGAGGACCTGTTCGGGGAGGAAGGGAAGGGAGTGGGCGACTTCGTGCGCAACTGCCGTCAGCTCATCGACCTGCTGCGGCAGATGGCCGACGCCGCCCCCCACCTGCGACCGGTCCTCACGGCGGCGGCCGGCGCCCTCGACCGGGGGGTGGTGGCCGCCTCGGGGGCCGTATGACCTGGTGGGTGGTGGTCAACCCGGCGGCGGGGAATCGCGAGGCCTGGGACGAACGGGTGCGCCGCTGCCTGGGAGGGCTGGGCCTCGAGGCCGAGGTGCGGACTTCGGAGTCGGCGGAGCACCTGCGGGCCCTGGTGGCCGAGGGCATTGCGGCCGGGGCCCGGCGTTTCGTGGCCGTCGGAGGGGACGGCACGGTCAGCCTGGTCGCCGACTCTCTCTTTCGCGACCCCTGGGACGAGCCGCCCACGCTGGGAATCCTGCCGGCGGGCTCCGGCTGCGACTTCGCGCGCACCTTCGGCATTCCTCAGGACCTGGAGGCGGCTGCCCGCCATCTCGCCGGGGAGGCCACCTACCTGGTGGATGTCGGAGTCGCCGAGGGGACCTGGGGGGTGCGCCGCTTTCTCAACGTACTCGACATCGGGGTGATCGCCGCGACGGTGCACCGTGCCGAGCGGGCCACGCGCCGCCTCGGGCGGTACCGCTACAAGGCGGCCTTCTGGGCGACGCTGCCGCTGTTCCGCACCACCCGCCTGACACTCCAGATGGACCACCGCACCTTCGAGGGCAAGGCGAACACCGTCGTGCTGGCCAACGGCCAGTTCTTCGGGTTCAACATGAACGTGGCCCCGCGGGCTTCCCCGGCCGACGGCCTCCTCGACGTGCAGGTCTACACCGGTCCCAAGACGACCGCACTGGTCCTGCTGCCGAAGGTGAGCCGCGGCCGCCACCTGGCCCACCCCGCGGTGACCCGCTTTCGCTCGGGGTCCGTCGCGGTGGCCACCGAGCGGCCCTGGCCCATCGAGGTGGACGGCGACTATCTGGGTGAGACACCGGTGCGGGTGTGGCTCGAGCCGCGGGCTCTGCGCCTCAAGGTCTGAACGGCCCGTCCGCCCGGCCCTATACTCCCCGCCGCCCTCGCCACAGGAGTGTCATGGTGCCCCCCCGTACGCCCCCGACCGACGACTTCGCGGACGAAGAACCGGAGGAGCAGACCTGGCTCGAGGCCGAGGAAGATCCCCCCGCCGAGCAGCCCGATCCCGCGTTCGAGCCGGAACCCGAAGCGGAAGAAGAACAGGGAGAAGACGCGGTAGTGGCGTTCGCCGAAGCGGAGGTATTCGAAGAAGAGGACTTAGAGGAGGGGGAGGCCGAGCAGGCCGAGGAGGAGGGGGAGGCCGAAGAAGCCGAAGAAGCCGAAGAGGGGGAGGAAGAGGCCCTCGACGAGCTTGAAGCCGAAGAGTTGGACATGCTCACCGATGACGAGGTGGCGGAGTTGCTTCCCGTCGACGAGGTCGAGGAACTGCGCAAGCTGCGCCGAGAGGCGATCGAACTGGAGATTGAGGCCAATGCGGTGGCCGAGGACGAGTTCGTGTGCAGCAACTGCTTTCTGGTGAAGCGCACAACCCAACTGGCGGACAAGCGCAAGACGCTGTGTCGCGACTGCATCTGACCGCTCGAAGGCCGGGAGAAGACACGCCCCAGTCGGGGCGTGGCCGGGCATGAGAGCCTCGGCTCCTTCACCAGCCGCCCCGGGCAACGTCGTCTGTGACCTGGACGGGGTCGTCTACCTCGCCGAGACCGGGATTCCCGGAGCCGGGGAGGCCCTGACCGCCCTGGAGGGCCGCGGCTACCGGCTGATCTTCGCCACCAACGCCCCCATGCGCACTGCCGCCCAGGTCGCCGAGCACATCGGGGCGGCGACCGGCTATCCCGCCCGGGCGGAGCAGGTGATCAACGCCGCCATGGCGGCCGCGGCCCTGCTGGCGCCGGCCGACGGCCCGGTGCTGGTGGTGGGCGAAGGGGGCCTGGGCCCCACCCTGGAGCAGGCCGGGCTCGAGCTCACCGACGACCCCGATCGGGCCCGCACGGTGGTGGTGGGCCTGGATCGCAAGCTGACCTACGACCACCTGCGGGCGGCGACCCGCGCGGTGCTGGGCGGCGCCCGCCTCGTGGCCTGCAACCGCGACGCCACCTACCCCACCGAGTCGGGGCTCTGGCCTGGCGGCGGGGCCATCGTGGCCGCCATCGAGACTGCCACGGGCCGCACGGCCGAGGTGGCGGGGAAACCCTGCCCACCCATGACGTCCTTGATCCGCCGGGCGCTGGGGCCCGGCCCCACCTGGGTAGTGGGCGACCGGCCGGAGACGGACCTGGCCCTGGGAAGGGACGAGGGTTGGGCCACGGTGCTGGTGCTCAGTGGTGTCGTATCCGACCCGCGCCGCGTGCCGGACGGCCTTCGCCCCGACCTGGTGCTCCCCAGCCTCGCCGCTCTGCCGGCCCTCCTGCCCTGATCAGACGGCGCCGGGGCGGGCCGCGCTCCGGGGGTGGGGCTCCATGGCGTTCCCCAGCAGACGGCGCCGGAAGGGGAAGGCCACCAGCATCCCGAAGAGGAACCCGGCCACGTGTGCCTCCCAGGCGATCCCGTTAGCGTCGCCGACCAGGAGGAACTGGCTCAGGAACCAAAGGCCCAGGAAGAAGACGGCGGGGATGGCGACGATGCGAAAGAGGATCAGCGTCAGCACGAGGTGCCGGGGGAAGAGCACCAGGTAGGCTCCCATGACCCCGGCGATCGCTCCGCTGGCCCCCACCAGCGGCACCGTGGTCTCCGGGTTGGCCCACACGAAGCCGGCGGTGGCGGCCACCCCGGAAGCGGCGTAGAGCAGCAAGTACCCGGGCCCGCCGAAGGCCTCCTCGACGTTGTTGCCGAAGATCCACAGACTCCACATGTTGAAGAGCAGGTGGAGGATGCCGCCGTGGAGAAACATCGACATCACCACGGACAGCCAGACGTTCTTCGCCGGGAACACGGGGCGGGAGGGCTCGTCCTCGCAGAACCCCTCGAGGATCTCGTCGCGGTCGAGCGGGTCGCCGGTGGTGATCTCGCAGGCGATGGCGGCCCGCTCGTAGAGGAACTCGACCTCCTCCGTGCTGCCCGATGGGGGCTGCACGGCGGAGTACACCAGCACGCACGCGGCGATCAGTCCCCAGGTGAGGAAGGGGCGGGCGCGGGTGGGGTTGATGTCGCGGATCGGCAGCAAAACCGCTTCCTGTCCCTCTGTGGGGGGATAATGCTGTCATGGATACTACGCCGCTCGACTCCATGCTACGGGCCCTCGAGGACGCCGACCCGGCCGAAGCCCCCGATCTGGCCGACGCCGTCGCCCGCGTCCTCGGGGATTGGCTCGATCCGCTGCGCCATTCCGAGGGGGCCCGCTGACCCGCCGCCGGCTCGACCTCGAACTCGTGCGGCGCGGCCTGGCCTCCACCCGCACCACGGCGCAGCGGCTGATCGCCGCCGGCCGGGTCGTGGTCCACGGTGTGCCCGAGCCGCGCCCGGCCACTCTGGTCGACCAGCAGGCCGCCGTGTCGGTGACCGACGACGGGCCCCGGTGGGCGAGCCGGGGGGGCGTGAAGCTGGCCGCGGCTCTCGAGTCTCTCGGAGTGGACTGCGCGGGGCGGCGCTGCCTCGACGTGGGGGCCTCCACCGGGGGGTTCACCGATGTGCTCCTCGTCCGCGGGGCCGAGACGGTGACCGCGGTTGACGTGGGGTACGGGCAACTGGCGTGGCGGCTGCGCTCCGACCCGCGGGTGGCCGTTTTCGACCGCACCAACTTCCGCCTGGCCGACCCGGCGGCCCTGGGCGCCCCGTTCGACCTGGTGACCGCCGACGTGTCGTTCATCTCCCTCCGGCTCCTGGCCCCAAACCTGGCGGCTTGCGGCCGGCCCGGCACGGAGTACGTTGTGCTGGTGAAACCGCAGTTCGAGGTGGGCCGCCGCCAGGTGCGCCGCGGCGGGCTGGTCACCGATTCGCAAATGCATCGCTTCGCCCTCCAGGGGGTGGCCGACGGCTTCGCCGCCGCCGGCCTGGGCACCAAAGGCGCCCACCCCTCGCCCATCACCGGGGCCACGGGCAATCGGGAGTTCTTCCTCCATGCCGTGTGGGGCCGCGCGCTGCAGCCGGCCACACCGTCATTCGATGAGGTGGTGCTGTCGTGAGGCTGGCGTTGGTGGTCCATCCCGACCGGGAGAGCGCCGCGGCCCTCGCCGCCGACCTGGTGGCCCGGGCTGCGCGGCGGGGTATCGAGGTGTCGGCCCTCTCCCACGACGCTCGCCGTGTGCCCGGCACCGTTCTGCGCCCCGCGGACACCCCGCTGCGGGCCGACGTGGTGGTGGCCGTGGGAGGAGACGGCACCATGCTCGAGGCGGTGCGGGTAGCGCTGGACGCCGACTTGCCCGTCCTCGGGGTGAACGCCGGGCACGTCGGGTTCTTGACTCGCGTAGAGCCCGGCCGCATCGACGTCGCCCTCGACGCGCTGGCGGCAGGCGGCTGGGCCGAATCGCGGCGCATGACCCTGTGCGCCCGCGTCCAAGGCCGTCCGGATGCGGTTGGCCTCAACGACGTGGTGGTGGAGAAGGCAGTCAGCCAGCACGTGGTGAAGATCTCGGTGGTGGTGGGGGCCGAGCGCCTGGTGTCGTACCGGGCCGACGGGGTGGTAGTGGCCACACCCACCGGTTCCACCGCCTACACGTTCTCGGCGGGGGGCCCTCTGGTGGACCCCGAATTGGAGGCTCTGGTGGTCACGGCCGTGGCCCCGCACAACCTGTTCGCCCGCCCCATCGTCTTTCGCCCCGACGTCGGCCTCCGGCTCACGGTCGACGACGACCGCCCAGCGCGGGTGAACGTGGACGGCCGCACGCTGGCCGTTCTCGCCCCCGGCGAGGAGGTCGCGGTGTCCCGGGGGGAAAGGGCGGCTCGTTTCGTGGAGTTGTGGCCGCGCCACTTCGCCGTATCGGTGCGTGAGCGGTTTCACCTGCACGATGCTTGACGAACTGCTGGTGGAGAACCTGGGCCTCATCGCCCGTGCCCGCCTGGAGCCCGGTGCGGGGCTGGTGGCGGTGACCGGGGAAACCGGAGCCGGCAAGACCCTCCTGCTGGGGGCGCTGCGACTGCTTCGGGGCGACACCGCCCGCAGCGACCGCATCGGCCCCGCCGGATCGGAGACCCGGGTGGAGGGACGCTTCGTGGCCGAAGAAGGGGAGATCGTGGTGGCCCGCCGGGTGGAGGAGGGCCGCTCCCGGGCCTACCTCGACGGGTCCATGGTCCCGTTGCGGGTGTTGGAAGAGCGCCTGCGCGGGGTCGTCGAGATCGTCGCTCAGCACGAGCACGTGGCCCTGGGCCGCGAGGCGGCGCTGCGCCCCATCGTCGATGGGGCGCTCGACGAGGCCGGGAGGACGGCTCTGGCGGCCTATGGGGACGCCTGGGAGCGGTGGCAGGCGGTTCGCTCCGATCAGGTTGCATTGGGGGGCGACCGGCGGGCGTTGGAGCGCGAACTCGACCTCACCCGGCACCAGGCCCGCGAGATCGCCGGCGCCGGGGTCGTCTCGGGCGAGGACCGGTCCCTGGCCGAGCAGGTGGAGCGGCTGCGCCACGCCCAGGAGATCGCTGAGGCGCTCTCTGCGGCCCACGCCGTCCTCAGCGCCGACGGCGCCGTCGCCGACTCCCTGGGGGAGGTGGTGGCCGGGCTGCGGCGGGCGGCCGGGTTCGACGCCGACCTGCAGGAGGCCGCCAGCCGGGCGGCGGCCCTGGCCGAGGAGGCGGCCGATCTGGCCGCCGACCTGCGACGGCGTGGGGAAGGGGCGGAGCACGACCCCGGGGCCCTCGACACGGCGCAGCAGCGGCTGGCAGTCCTGGCCGACCTGCGCCGGAAGTACGGGGAGACCCTCGAGGAGGTGCTGGCCTTCGGCGAGGCGGCTCGCCAACGCGCCGAGACCGTGGCGGGTCTGTTGGAGCGGGCCGACTCCCTCGCCACCGAGGCGGCGGACGCCGAAGCGATGGTGGCGGCGCGGGGAGCCGAACTCGGTGCGGCGCGCACCGCCGCCGGGGAATGCCTGGCCTCCGCGGCCGAGAGCCACCTGCGGGAACTGGGCTTCCGCTCGCCGGTGCTCCGGGTGACGGTGGTGCCCGCGGCTCCCGGGCGCAGTGGGGCCGACCGCCTGGAACTGCTCTTCGCCTCCGACGCCGGACTGGAGCCCGGCCCCGTGGCCCGGGTAGCCAGCGGGGGCGAGCTCAGCCGCCTGGTGCTGGCGGTGCACCTGGCCGCCGGGGTGGGGGAGGCGCCCGTGGTGGCCTTCGACGAGATAGATGCGGGCATCGGGGGAGCGACTGCTCTGGCCATGGGCGAGAAGCTGGCGGCGTTGGCGGCCGGACGACAGGTGCTGGTGGTCACTCACCTGCCTCAGGTGGCGGCCTTCGCCGACACGCATCTGGTGGTCGACCGCGAGGGCAGCCGGGCCACGGTGCGCCGGGTGGAGGGCGAGGAGCGACTGAGCGAGCTGACCCGGATGCTCGGCGGGCTGCCCGCCAGCGAGCGCGGCCGGGGGCACGCCGCCGAGTTGGTGGAGGCCGCGGCCGGCCGGCGCGCCGCCGCCGGACGGTGAGCCGCCGACGAGGGCCGCGATGCTACGATGCCCCAGCCGACCGGGGACTACACGGGTGTGACTAAGTATGTGTTTGTCACCGGAGGGGTGACCTCCAGCCTCGGGAAGGGGATCACCGCCGCTTCCCTGGGGCGTCTGCTGCGGGCCCGCGGCTTGCGGGTGGTCAATCAGAAGATCGACCCGTACATCAACGTCGATCCCGGCACCATGAACCCGTTCCAGCACGGGGAGGTCTTCGTCACCGACGACGGCGGGGAGACCGACCTCGATCTCGGCCACTACGAGCGCTTCACCGGGATCAGCCTGCGGCGCGACTCCAACGTCACCACCGGCTCGGTGTACCTGGCGGTGATCCAGAAGGAGCGGCGGGGCGACTTCCTGGGCGACACCGTTCAGGTGATCCCCCACATCACGAACGAGATCAAGAGCCGCATCCGCCGGCTGGGAGAGCGCACCGAGGCCGACGTGGTGATCACCGAGGTGGGCGGCACGGTGGGCGACATCGAGATCCTGCCATTCCTCGAGGCGGTGCGGCAGTTCCGCAACGATGTGGGCCCGGGCAACTCGGCCTCCATCCACGTGACCCTGGCCCCGTACATCGCACCCAGCGAGGAGATGAAGACCAAGCCGACGCAGCACAGCGTGGCCGAACTGCGCAGCCGGGGCATCGTCCCCGACGCCATCGTGGTGCGCAGCGACCGGCCGATCGACGATGCCGCCCGGCGCAAGATCAGCCTCTTCTGCGATGTGCCCCTCGAGGCGGTCATCAACGCCCCCGACGCGCCCAACATCTACGCCGTTCCCCTGAGGCTGCACGAGGGCGGCCTGGACGCGGTCATCTGCCGGCGCCTGGGCCTGCACGGCGGTGCCCCCGACCTGGCAGTGTGGCGCGCCATGGTGGCCCGTCTGGTCGCCGCCACCGAGGAGGTCACGATCGGCCTGGTGGGCAAGTACGTGGACCTGCCCGACGCCTACCTATCGGTGGTCGAGGCGCTGCGCCACGGGGCCCTGGCCTGCGACACCCGGCTCGACTTGCGCTGGATCCCCAGCGATGAGGTCGACGGGCTGCTGGCCGGCTCGTACCTCGAGGGGGTGGACGGCATCGTGGTGCCCGGCGGGTTCGGGGTCCGGGGGATCGAAGGGAAGATCGCCGCGGTTCGCCACGCCCGGGAGAACGGCATCCCCTTCCTGGGGCTGTGCCTGGGCCTGCAGTGCGCCGTCATCGAGTACGCCCGGCACCGTCTGGGACTCACCGACGCCCACAGCTCCGAGTTCGACCCCACCACGCTGCATCCGGTCATCGACCTCCTCGAGGAGCAGCAGGCGGTCGAGGACATAGGGGGCACGATGCGCCTGGGCCTCTATGCCGCCCGCCTGGCCGAAGGCTCGCTGGCGCGCCGCCTGTACGGCGAGGAGCTCATCTACGAGCGGCACCGCCATCGCTACGAAGTCAACAACCGTTTCCGAGCCGACCTGGAGGCGGCGGGGCTGGGCCTGTCGGGCGTCTCTCCCGACGGCCGTCTGGTCGAGATCATCGAACTGCCCGGCCATCCGTACTTCGTCGCCTCCCAGTTCCATCCGGAGTTCAAGTCGCGGCCGGACGCTCCCCACCCTCTGTTCGCCGGGCTGATGCGGGCCGCCCGGGCGCACCGCCGCCAGCGGAGCGCCCCCTCCGGGGAGCGCCCTCGCGTGGCCGACCGGGGCTGAGGCGTGGTGAGCCCGGGGGGCCTCCCGCTGCTGGGCCGCCGCTTTGTGGCGCGCGGGGCATTCATCACCATGGAGCGGAGCTACCACCTGGGCGACGGAGCGGCCTGGACGGCGCGCGACATCGTGCGCCACCCCGGGTCGGTGGCAGTCATCCCCTGGGACGGGCGGCAGGTCCATCTGACGCGCCAGTACCGCGCCCCGGTGGGTGGGCCGCTGCTCGAGCTGCCGGCGGGCAAGCGCGATGTGCCCGGGGAGGACCCCGTCGAGACCGCCCGGCGGGAGTGCGTCGAGGAGGTGGGGCTGCGCCCGGGGCGCCTGACGCTGCTCCACGAGGTGTACACCTCTCCCGGGTTCACCGACGAGCTCACCTGGGTGTTCCTGGCTGAGGACCTCGAGGCCGTGCCCGCTGCCCCTCAGGGGATCGAAGAGACCGTCGCCACTACGGTGGCCCTCTCCCTGGAGGCGGCTTTCGCCGCACTGACGGAGGGCGGAATCCGTGACGCCAAGACCGTCGTCGGGCTCTACGCCCTGGCGCGGCACCTGGGCCGATGAGCCTCGAAGATCGCATTGGGGAGTACCTCGCCGCCCTCCGAGCGGAGCGGGGCCTGGCGGTGGCCACAGTGGCCGCCTACCGGCGTGACCTGCTGCAGTACGCTGCTCACCTCGCCGGCCGGGAGCCCGACCCGGAAGCAGTGGCCGGCTACGTGACCGCCCTGCACCGGCGCGGGCTGGCCCCGGCAACGGTGGCGCGTCAGGTCGCCGCCGTCCGCGGGCTCCACCGGTTCCTGGTGGCTGAGGATCTTGCCGCCGCCGACCCCACAGTGTTGCTCGACAGCCCGCGCCGCGGCGCGGCGTTGCCCAAGGCGCTGCCCGTGGAGGAAGTGATCCGCCTCCTGGAAGCCCCCGATGCGACCACCCCGGACGGGCGGCGCGACCGGGCCCTTCTCGAATTCCTCTACGCCACGGGCGCCAGGGTCACCGAGGCGGTGGCCCTGGACCAGTTGGACCTCGACCTCGAGGAAGGGACGGCCCGGCTCACCGGGAAAGGGGACAAGCAGCGGGTGGTGCCGGTGGGCGCCCCGGCGTGCCGAGCGCTTGCGGCCTATCTGCCCGACCGGCTGGCCTGGCGCCGGCCCGGGCGCGATCCGGGGGCGGTCTTCTTGAACCGGCGGGGCGGACGCCTGAGCCGCCAGGGGGCCTGGGGCATCGTGCGCCGCCACGCCGCGCGAGCCGGTTTGGGGCCGGTGGTGGTGTCCCCGCACGTTCTGCGCCACTCGGCTGCGACCCACATGGTGGAGGGGGGAGCGGACCTGAGAACCGTACAGGAACTGCTCGGCCACGCTAGCATCAGCACCACACAGGTATACACCCGAGTATCGCCGCGGCACCTTCTCGAGGTGTACACCGTTTCCCACCCCCGCAGTACCTGAGGCGCAATGACACCTGCAACCTATCCCGAAGCCGAAGCCGTCCTCCACAGGAGCCGTGCCCGCCTGGTGGAGCGGCTGGCCCAGCTGGGTGCCGAGGAGACCGGGGAGTTGCGGCCCGATGTGGAGTTCGGCGACGGCTTCGCCGATGCGGCCTCCGCCACGGCCGAGCGCACCGAGGTCCTCGGCCTGGTGGACTCCCTCAAGAAGAACCTCGACGACGTAGACCTGGCCCTGCGTAGATTGGGGGAGGGCCGTTACGGCATCTGCCTCGGCTGTGGGCATGAGATCGGGGCCGAGCGCCTCGCCAGCAGGCCGGAATCGACTTACTGCGTCGGGTGCAAATCCAAACCCGGGTCATGAGCCCGTGACGCGGCCGGACCCCGGCCGCAGCGGGGCGGCGGGATGATCTCGGACAACCGGGTCCTCGACGTCGCCCTGTTTCTTGCCGTCCTGATCCCCAGCGTCATCTTGCACGAAGTCACCCACGGCTGGGTGGCCGAGCGTCTGGGGGACCCCACCGCCCGGCGGACGGGGCGTATCACCCTGAACCCTATCCGGCATGTGGACCCCTTCGGATCACTGCTCTTCCCGGCGGTGCTCGCGTTTGCCGGGCAGAGCGTGTGGGGCTGGGCGCGACCGGTCCCGGTGGAGCCTGCCCGCTTCCGCCGGCCCACGCAAGGGATGGCGCTGGTGGCCATCGCCGGGCCGACGAGCAACCTGGTGCTGGCCCTGGTGGCGGCGCGCCTGGGCCGTCTGGTCGACCTGCGAGCCGCCGGCGGACCGGGAGCCCTGGGCCGCGGAGTGTACTGGGAAGGGTTCGACGTGGGGATCCGCACCGGGGCGCTGTGGGGCCGGGTCCTCTTCGCCTTCGTGCTGGTCAACTGCGCCCTGGCCGTCTTCAACATGCTGCCCATCCCCCCGCTCGACGGCAGCCGCCTGGTCCCTCTGGTCCTCCCGGCACGGGCCCGGGATGCTTTCAATCGGCTGGCTCCCTACGGCTTCATGCTGCTCTTCCTGCTGATCGTGGCATTCCGCGACGCCCTAGCGTTCGTGGGCACTGCCGTGGGCTGGCTCATGCGGGTGGTGGTGTGAGCGCCGGCTTGCGGCACCTGGCGCGGCGCTTCTTCGGGGTGCTCGGCGCGGCGCGGCTGAGCCCGGCGGAGCAGGTCGAAGTCTCCCGACTGCTGCGGCCGCCGGAGCGGGATCTGTTCTGGGGCCAGCGCCCTGCCGACCAGCGGCATGGCCTGGAGTGCGCCCGGACGGCGCTGGGGCGTTGCCCCGGTCGGCCCGACCTGGCCCGCGCCGCCCTGCTCCACGATGTCGGCAAGCGGCTCGCCGGGCTGGGTGTCGCGGGGCGCACGATGGCCGCCATCCTGGGAGCCCTCCGGCTCCCGGTCAAGGGCCGTGTCGCGGCCTACCTGGGTCACGGCCCGGCCGGCGCCGCCGACCTGGAGGCAGCCGGAGCCGAAGCGGTGGTGGTGGGCTTCGCCCGGCACCATCACGGTTCGTGCCCCGACGACATCCCGGCCGCCGACTGGGAAGAGCTGTGTCGCGCCGACTACGCCTGAAAGACGGGTCATGGCACGGCGGCGGCAATACGATGACTGCCGCGCCATGAGCTACCAGGTCACCACCCCGGTCTTCGAGGGCCCCCTCGACCTCCTCCTGCGCCTCATCAACGAGAGGCAGGTGGAGATCACCGCGGTCAGCCTTGTGGGGCTCGTGGACGAGTACGTGGCGCACCTGGGCCAGATGCGCCGCCTCGACCTCGAGGTGACCTCGGAGTTCTTGCTGATCGCCGCCACGCTGATCCAACTGAAGGCTCGCCGCCTCCTTCCCGGCGCCGCCCCGGTGGACCCCGACGAGGAACTGGCCCTGGCCGAGGAGCGCGACCGGCTCCTGAGCCGCCTGCTCGCCTGCCTCACTTTCAAGGATGTGGCGGCCGTGCTGGCCCACCGCATGGAGGCGACGGCCCGCCTGATGGGCCGCTACGGCGGCATCGACCCGAGCATCATCCCCCTCCCTTCCCTGGTGCGGCTGCCCTGCGATGCCGCCGGCTTCGCCCGGCTGGCCGGGCGCCTCCTGACCCGGCCTCAGGAGCCCGACCTCGACCACTTGGACCTCGACCTGCCCTCGGTGGCCGTCGCCATCGAGGAGGTGCGGGCCCGGCTGGCCGCCGAGATGCAGACGGACTTCGAACTTCTCACCCGCGGCCTGCGGCGCCCGGTCGAGGTCGTGGCCTACTTCCTCGCGGTCCTGGAACTGGTGCGCTGGGGTCTGGTGGAAGCCACCCAGGAGCACGCCGGCATGCCCATCCTCCTGCGGCACCGCCGCGAGGCCGAGGCGGGACTGGTGAGCGAGTGGCAGAAGTAACGGACCTGCTGGCGGCGCTTGAAGCCATCCTCTTCGTGGCCGAGGAGCCGATCCCTGTGGGGGAGATCGCCGAGGTGCTGGAGGTTCCTGCCACCGTCGTCCAGGAGGCTCTGGCCGTGCTGACCGAGCGGCTGGCGGAGCGCGACTCGGGACTCGTGGTGCGGGAGGTGGGGAGCGGCTGGCGGCTCTACACCCGGGCCGATGTGCACCCGTACCTGGAGAGGTTCGCCGCGGGCGCCACCGCGGCACGGCTCAGTCGAGCCGCCCTCGAGACGCTGGCCGTGGTGGCTTACCGCCAGCCCGTCTCGCGCGGCCAGGTGTCCGAGATCCGCGGGGTCGATTCGGATCACGCTCTACGGACGCTGGAGCGCCGCGCGCTCATCGATGTGGTGGGCCGGGCCGCGGGCTCGGGCGCCGCCGTCCTGTACGGCACCACCGACCTGTTCCTGGAGAAACTGGGACTGCGCTCCCGCGACGAACTGCCCCCCCTGGCCGACCACGTTCCCCCGGCCGGGGTGGTGGCCCGCCTGGAGGAGCCCTTCCGCCCGGAGGAGCCATCGAGCGACTCCAGCGACTGATCGCCCACTCGGGGCTGGCCTCCCGCCGCGCCGCCGAGGATCTGGTTCGTGCCGGGCGGGTCCTGGTGGACGGTGTGCCCGCCCACCTGGGTCAGAAGGTGGACCCCGAGACCGCCCGGGTCGAGGTGGACGGGGTGCCGCTGCCCATCCGGCCGGGCCTGGTCTACTACCTCGTGTTCAAACCGGCCGGGGTGGTGAGCACCGCCTCCGACCCCCAGGGCCGCCCCACGGTGGTCGGGTTGGTGCCGCCCGACACCCGGGTGTACCCGGTGGGGCGCCTCGACGCTGACAGTGAAGGCCTGATCATCCTCACCAACGACGGGGACCTCGCCTCCCATGTGTCCCATCCCCGGCACTCGGTCCCGAAGACCTATCTGGCACGCGTCGCCGGCTCGCCCGGGCGCAAAGCCCTGCGGGCCTTGACGACCGGCGTGGAACTGGACGACGGTCCGGCCCGGGCGCTGCGAGTGCGCCTGGTGGGTGAGCAAGGCGGCGAGGGCCTGGTGGAGGTGGTCATGGGGGAGGGGCGCAAGCGGGAGGTGCGGCGCCTGCTGGCGGCGGTGGGGCATCCGGTGCAGGCCCTGGTGCGCACCGCCATCGGCCCGGTCCGCGACTCGGCCCTGCGGCCCGGCACCTGGCGCCACCTCACCCTCGACGAAGTGCGGGCGCTCTACATGGCATGATGCGCCGGTGAGGACCTTCCGCCTGCCGCCGGGGCCCTTCTGTGCCGAGCCCACCGTGCCGGGGGACAAGTCCTTGTCGCACCGTGCCCTCCTGCTGGCGGGGATGGCCTCCGGGGTGAGCCGGGTGGCCAACCTCGGCCCCGGAGGAGACGTCGCCGCCACCGCCGCGGTGCTGCGCTCTCTGGGGGTGGAGGTCGGGAGCGATTCAGTACGGTCGCCGGGCGTGGAAGCCTGGACGGCTCCCGACGGCCCCCTCGACACCGGGAACTCCGCCACCACCATGCGCCTCCTCGCCGGCGCTCTGGCGGCGCGGCCGTTCGCGACCACCCTCGTCGGCGACGCTTCCCTGATGACACGCCCCATGGCCCGCCTGGTGGGCCCCCTGGGCGCTCTGGGCGCCGACATCCGGGTGGGACCAGAAGGATGCCCTCCGGTGACGGTGTGCCCGGGGGTGCTGCACGGCACCACAGTGGACATACCCGTGGCTTCGGCTCAGGTGCGCAGCGCCGTCGCCCTGGCCGCCCTCCAGGCCGAGGGTCCGACACTGATCACCTCGCCGCCCGGCTTTCGCGACCACACGGAGCGCTGGCTCGAGGCAATGGGCCTGGGCCGGCGGTTGACCGAGTCCCGGTTCGAAGTCCTGCCGGGGCCGGTGCCCCCCGCGGCCTACGACCTCCCCGGTGACTTGTCGGCGGCCGCCTTCCTGCTGGCGGCGGCGGCGCTGCGGCCCGGTGCCGAGATCACCCTGAGGCGAGTGACTCTGAACCCCGGTCGGACGGGGTTCCTGGACGTCCTGGAAGCCATGGGTGCGCTCGTGTCGCGCTCCGCCACCGGCCTCATCCACGGCGACCCGGTGGGTGACGTCACCCTCACCGGCGCCGAGTTGCGGGGCGTGCGAGTGGGGAGCGCCGTCGCGGTGCGGGGTCTGGACGAACTGCCTTTGGTGGCCGTCCTGGGCGCAGCCGCCACGGGGGAGACCGTGGTGGAGGGAGCCGTCGAACTGCGCGCCAAGGAGAGCGACCGGGTGGCGGCGGCGGTACGCCTGGTGCGCTCCCTGGGAGGCGCTGCCGAGGAGCGGCCCGACGGCTTTGCGGTGCAGGGCGGGAGCGGGATGCGGGCCGGGTTGGTGGACGCCGGGGGCGATCATCGCATCGCCATGGCGGCGGCGGTGGCGGCGGTGACCGGCGCCGAGGTGACGGTGGCCGGCTTCGAGGCCGTGGCGGTGTCGTGGCCCGGCTTCGCCGAGGCATTGGAGGGACTGTGGTCGTGACCGTGGACGGGCCGGCGGGAGTGGGCAAGAGCACGGTGGCGCGTGCCGTGGCCGCGGCTCTCGGGGCGCCTTACCTCGACACCGGGGCCTTCTACCGCGCCGTGACTCTGGCGGTGGTGCGCTCCCGGGTGGACCCGGCCGATGCGGCGGCCGTCCTGGCGGTGGCGGCCGCGGCCGACCTGGACTTTTCCGGGGGCGTCATGCTGCTCGACGGCGAACCGGTCACAGAGGCCGTGCGGGCCCCGGAAGTCGTTGCCCTGGTGAGCGCGGTGTCAGCCTTCCCGGAGGTGCGCCGGGTGGTGGTGGAGCAGCAGCGGGCCTGGGTAGCCCGTCGCGGGGGGCGGGCCGTGGTGGAGGGGCGAGACATCGGTACCGTGGTCTTTCCCGAGGCCCCGGTGAAGGTGTACCTCACCGCCGACGCCGCCGAGCGGGCCCGCCGCCGGGCCAGCGACCCCGAGGCGGCGGGGCAGTCGGTAGAGGTCATCGAGGCGCAACTGCGCTCCCGTGACTATGCCGATTCGACCCGGGAGGCTTCGCCGCTGCGCCCCGCCGACGACGCGGTCACCATCGACACCACCGCCTTGACCGTGGAGCAGGTAGTACGGGTAGTCATCGGCCTGGTCGCCGAGGCTGAGGGGTAGGCGGCAGGGCCGGGGGATCCGGCCTCAATCGGCGGCCAGGAGTTCCAGGGCGCGGGAGGCCCCCCAGGACCGGTCGTCGTCGAGCAACCCGGGGCGGCTCGGGTTGCGGGCGCTGCAGCCTCCCTCCACCGCCGCCTGCAGGGCGGCCAGGAGGGCGCGCAATTGGGGCGGGGGCGGGAAGTACTCCTCCTCGGTGGTTACGCGCACTACCTCGACCCCCTCGGACGCCGCCAGGGCATCGACCACCGCCCGCACCGACCCGTCCGGGGCCGAGGCCCCGGCCGTCACCCCCACCACCCGCGCCCCGGCGGGCCAGGTCGAGTCGATGGACGCCGGGCCCTCCACCCGGTGGGCCGCCGCTCCGAAGGCCCGGGCCACCCGCACCAGGGCCCGGGTGTTCGAGGAGTTGGCGCTGCCCACCACCAGCACCAGGTCGGTTCGCCGGGCCAGCGCCTCGACGGCGCTCTGCCGGTTGGTGGTGGCGTAGCAGAGATCGCTCCGGCGCGCGGTCCATAGAGCGGGGAAGCGCTCGGAGGCGGCGGTGAGCACCCCCTGCCACTCGTGGTGGCCCAGGGTGGTCTGCGCCAGGAGGGCCACCCGCGCCGGGTCGGGCGCACTGAAGCCGCCCAGGCCGGCCTCGGGATCTACCAGGGTCACCGCCCCCGGCGCCTCCGCGATGGTGCCCACCGCCTCGTCGTGGCCCTCATGTCCCACGTAGAGCACCTGGTAGCCGGCCGCCGCCAGGCGCCGCACCTCGTGGTGAACCTTGGTGACCAGGGGGCAGACGGCGTCCACCACGACCGCCCCGCGTCGCTGCGCCTCCCGTACCACGGCGGGGGCGGACCCGTGGGCGGAGAGCATCAGGGGGGCGCCCGGCGGCACCGCGGCGATCTCCTCGACGAACACCACTCCGGCGGCTTCGAAGACGGCGACCACGGCGGAGTTGTGGACGATCTGGTGATAGCAGTAGACCGGGGGGGGGAAGACCCGGGTCATCCAGGTGAGGGCCTTGATGGCCATCTCCACGCCGGCGCAGAACCCCCGGGGCTCGGCCAGCAGCACCTGCTCCACCATGGCGGGCATGCTAGGGAGGCGCTCTGCCAATCCGGGGGGACCTATCCTGGGATCGTGCCCCATGCCGCTTCACCCTGGGCTGCCGCCCGGAGCCGTTCGTGACCCGCCTCCCGGTGGTGGCGGTCGTGGGACGGCCCAATGTGGGGAAGTCCACTCTGGTGAACCGGGTCTTGCGCCGGCGGGCCGCGGTGGTCGAGGAGAAGCCCGGTGTCACCCGCGACCGCAAGGAGTTCACCGCCGAGTGGGCCGGTCGGTACTTCATCCTGGTGGACACGGGCGGTTGGGCAGTCAAGGGCGACGACCTCGTCGCCGGCATCCGTCACCAGGCTGAAGCCGCTCTGGGCACCGCCGACGTGGTGGTGTTCGTGGCCGACGCCACCACCCACTACACCGAAGACGACCTGGCCGTGGCCCGCCTCGCCCAGGCGTCGGGGGTGCCGGCGGTCCTGGCCGCCAACAAGGCCGACGGCCCCGGGGTGGACCTCGAAGTGGGGCACCTGTGGGGCCTCGGATTGGGCCAGCCGTATCCGATAAGCGCCTTGCACGGCCGGGGGACCGGGGACCTGCTCGACGCCATCGTGGCCCGCCTGCCGGAACCGGAGGGCGAGGAGGGCCCCCCCGGAGAGCGCCTCCCCACGCTGGCCATCCTCGGCCGCCCGAACGTGGGGAAGTCGACCCTGCTGAACCGGCTGCTGGGGGAAGAGCGGGTCCTCGTGTCGCCCGAGCCGGGCACCACTCGCGACCCTATCGACGCCGTGGTGGAACTGGACGGCGAGCCCTTCCGGGTGTGGGACACGGCCGGCATCCGTCGGACCAGCCGGGTCGATGAGGCGACGGAGTTCTACTCGGTCCAGCGAGCGCGCCAGGCCTTGGGCGCGGCCGACATCGCCCTGCTCGTGGCCGACGCCACTCAGGGGATCACCCACCAGGAGCAGCGCCTGGCCGAGGAGATCGCCGCCGCCGGGGCCGGGCTGATCATCCTGCTGAACAAGTGGGACGCCGCCGACCCCGAGGCCAAGGAGACCACCGAGGACGGCACGGGCGACCGCCTGGGCTTCGTCGGCTGGGCCCCGGTGCTCCGAGTGGCGGCGATCACGGGGTCCCGCCTCCATCGCCTGCCCGCCGCCGTACGCGCCGTGCTGGAGGCCCGGCGCTCTCGGGTGCCCACTCCCGAGCTCAATCGCCACGTCAGGAGCTGGCAGGAGGCCCATCCCGCCCCGACCCGCAAGGGCCGGCGGGCCCGCATCATGTACGCAGTGCAAGCCGGAGTGGAGCCCCCCACCTTCGTTCTGTTCGTTCGGGGCGGCGAACTGAGCCCCGACTACCTCCGGTTCCTCGAAGGCCGCCTGCGGGGGGAGTACGACTTCGTGGGCACCCCGCTGCGCCTGGTGGCCCGTTCGCGGCGGCAGCGGGAGGACCGGCCGGGGGAGTAGGGCATGCCCCGCCCCCGGCGTTACACTGCGCCGGTCCCGGGCTGTGGCGCAGCTTGGTTAGCGCGCTTGACTGGGGGTCAAGAGGTCGCCGGTTCGAATCCGGCCAGCCCGACCCGGCCCGGCCCGCCGCCGGGCCCCACATATCGGCCGCCAGTCCCGCCGCGTAGGCGGAGACCTGCCAGGAGGGCCCACCGCCGATGAGCGACAAGATCGAGTTCACCCGCAACTACCACGACCAGAGCACGGACGAGGGCTTCCAGTTCGAGTTCGTCTGCGATCGTTGCGACACCGGGTTCCGCACTCCCTTCGACACCTACGTCGCGGCCCGGGTGGCGGGAGGCCTTCAAACCGCTTCCAGCCTGCTCGGCGGTCTCTTCGGGCGCGCCGCCGAGGTCACCGAGCAGGTACGCTCGGCCGCCTGGGAGAAGGCTCACGACAAAGCGTTTCGCGAGGCTGCGGCGACGCTGAAGCCCGACTTCCGCCAGTGCCCGCGGTGCTCGGCGTGGGTGTGCCGCCGCCAGTGCTGGAATGACGGCAAGGGCCTCTGCAAGAGCTGCGCCCCTGACCTCGGCGTCGAGATGGCCGCCGCCCAATCCTCGCGGACGGTGGAGGAGATCTGGGCCCACTCCAAGGTGGCCGAAGAGGACCGCGCCATGCTGACCGAGGAATCGTGGCGGGAAGGGGCCACCGCTTCCTGCCCGCGGTGCGAGGCCCCGCTTCCGGCCAAGACCAAGTTCTGCCCCGACTGCGGCGCCCGCATCGGCGAGGCGGGGGCCTGCGCCAAGTGTGGCGCCAAGCTGGAGTCCGGCGCCAAGTTCTGCGGGGAGTGCGGCACCAAGGCGTAGCGATGGAAGCGTGGAGCCCGGTGCCCCCCCGGCCGCGGAGAGTCACCGGGTGAGCCGATGCCGGCGCCTCGGTGTCCTGCCCCGCTCGGCTCGGCAGAACGCGCTGGTGAGAGGAAGGAAGCCCTGATGACGGCGTACGGAGTGTTGGGAGCGGGACGGCAGGGCACCGCCGCCGGCTACGACCTGGCGGTCCACGGCGGAGCCACCCGCGTCGTGATGGCCGACCGCTACGGGGCCGCGGCCCGCGACGCCGCGGCCCGGCTCAACGCGCTCCTCGGTCGCCAGATGGTGGAGGCCGCAACGGTAGATGCGGCAGATCGCAGCTCCCTCGGGCGATTCCTGGCCCCGCTCGACACCTTCGTCTGCGCCGTGCCCTACACCCTGCTGCTCCCGTGCACCCGGGCGGCCATCGCCGCCGGCACGGGAATGGTCGACATGGGCGGCCACACGGACACCGTCCTGGCTCAGCTGGCCATGGACCCCGAAGCCCGCCAGGCCGGCGTCGCGGTGGTACCCGATTGCGGCATGGGCCCCGGCATGAACAACACCCTCGGCCTCTACGCCATGGATCTCCTCCGGGCCCGGGGCATCACCCCGCGCCGGGTGCATCTGCGCGACGGAGGGCTGCCCCAGGACCCCTCGGGGCCGTGGGGCTACCGACTCTGCTTCAACCTCGAGGGTCTCACCAACGAGTACGACGGCCAGGCTGTGGTCGTGCGGGAGGGGCGCATCACTCACGTGGACACACTCACCGAGCTCGAGGAAGTGGAGTTCGCGGACCTCGGCACGCTGGAGGCATTCGTCACCTCGGGCGGCACCTCGACCGTCCCCTTCGCTTTCGAGGGCGTGCTCGACGCCTACGACAACAAGACGCTGCGCTACCCCGGGCACCTAGCCGCTTTCAAGGCGTTCAAGGACCTGGGGCTGTTCGGCCGGGACCCGGTGCAGGTGGGCAAGGTCGAAGTGCGTCCCCGGGACCTGTACCACGCCCTCCTGGGGCCCATGATCGACACTTCCGACCCCGTGGACGTGTGCGTGCTGCGAGCCCGCGCCGAGGGCGAAGCCGGTGGGCGTCCCGTGGCGGTGGTGGTGGACATGGTCGACCGCTACGACCCGGCCACCGGCTTTGCCGCCATGGAGCGGCTGACCGGGTGGCACGCCGCCGTCATGGCCGCCCTGATCGCGGCGGGCGAGATCCCCGCCGGGGTGCACTCCCTGGAGAAAGCGGTGGCCGCCGGCAGGTTCATGGAGGAAGTGCGGCGGCGCGGCTTCACGTGGACGGAGCATTGGGAAGAGGGCTGACGCGGGCGGGGGGGTAGGGGGGCAGGCGCAGGAGCGCCGGTGAGTGGCTACTACCCTCCGTCCGATGCGGGCCCGCGGCGTCGACTACCTTGAGGAGGTCGGCTGATGCGCCTCACGGTGGCCATGCTCGCCGACTCGGCCCAGGTGTCGGCAGGCAAGCTCTTCGTCCTGGGCGGCGCGTTCGACACCATCAACGCCCGGTCCTTTCCCGCCGCGGTGCGCGGCCTGTCGGTGGTGCTGGTGGCCGAAGTGGGGCCGGGCGATCGCAACCGCGACCTGCCGATCTCCATTCGCCTCTTCGACGAGGACGGCAGCGGCCTGGGAGTGGAGTCGCGAGGCATGATGCGTGTGGGTGCGCCCTCTACCCTCCCGGCCGGGGCCTCCAGCCTGGTCCCCCTGGTGGCGTCGTTCCTGGGAGTGCGCTTCGCCAGGCCGGGCGGCTACGTCTTCATCGTGGAGCACGAGGACAAGGAGTTGGGCCGCATCCCGTTTCGGGTTCGGGAGGCGTCGTGAAGCGGCGGGTCCTCACTATTCCCAACCTGGTGTCGGCCGTGCGCCTGGCGCTGGTGCCCGTGTTCCTGTGGCTGCTGTTCGGCGCCGACGACCCCCTGGCGGCCGGCCTGCTCCTCGGCGGCATCGGCGCCACGGACTGGGTGGACGGCTACCTGGCGCGGCGCCTCAACCAGGTGTCCGAGTTGGGCAAGCTGCTCGACCCCATCGCCGACCGGTTCGCCATCACGGCGGCCGTCATCGGAGGCTGGGTCGCCGGCGTGTTGCCGTGGCCGGTGGCAGCGGCTCTGGCGGGGCGCGAATCGATCATCGCCGTCGGAGCTGTGGTCGCTGCCTGGCGCTGGCAGGCCCGGGTCGAGGTGCGGTACCTGGGCAAGGTAGCCACCTTCGGCCTCTACTCCGCCATCGGCTCGTTCTACGTGTACGCCGGGTTCGACCATCCCTTCTTCCTCTGGTGGGCCTGGGCGGTGGTCATCCCGAGCCTGGTGCTCTACTACGTCGTGGGCGCCCAGTACATCGCCGACGTCACGGCGGCACGCCGCCGGGCGCTCTCGGTATCCTCTTCCTGACGCCGATCAGGAGGAGCGGGTGGAAGTCCCCGAGGACCGCCGCTATACGGACCAGCACGAGTGGGCCCTCATCGAGGAGAGCGGGGTGCGCCTCGGCATCACCGACTACGCCCAGCAGGCCCTCGGCGAGGTGGTCTTCGTCGGCCTGCCCGAGGCGGGACGCCGGGTGGATGCCGGGGAAATGGTGGCCGAGATCGACTCCACCAAGTCCGTGGCCGAGGTCTACGCGCCTCTCGCCGGGGTGGTCGTCGAGGTGAATGCCGTCCTGGCCGAGCATCCCGAACTGGTCAACTCCGACCCGTACGGTTCGGGCTGGTTCATCCTCCTCGGAGCGGACGATACCGGTGCGCTCAACTCCCTGCTCGACGCCGCGGCCTACCGCGCCCTGGTCGGGTAGCGGTCGGGCCTGCAGCTCACCGCCAGGCTCCCAGACCGGCGCGCCGGCGCAGTCGGGCCGGGGCGGGCCTCGCCGCCTCTCGACCGCCGGTCGAGGGTTTCGGGGTGGGGGACTACCATTGAGGCCATGGACCCCAGCGACGAGGCCGGGCGGCACCCCCGCGAGAAGTCGGCGGACTCCGAGACCGACGCCACCCTCACCTACAATCCGGTGGACGAGGTTCGGCGCATCCGGGCCCGGGAGGCTGCGGCCGGCATCCCGGGCCTCGAAGGCTTCGCCCTGGTGGTAACCGAAGGGCCCCTGCGGGGCGCCCACTGGCATCTCGACGACGGCGTGCACGAGGCCGGGCGCAACACCGCGGCTACGGTGTTCCTCGACGACATCACGGTCTCACGCCACCATGCGGCCTTCCACGTCGAGGGACGGCGCTTCCTGCTTCGCGACCTGGGGTCCACAAACGGGACCTACGTCAACGGCAAACTGGCCGAGGAGGCGGAGTTGAGCCCCGGCGACGAGGTGATCATCGGCCGGTTCCACCTCGTTGTGGCGCGCGGGGCATGAGCGAGCGCCGTGCCCTGGCCATAGGCGAGGTGATCGACCTCCTCCAGGAGGAGTTCCCGGATGTGAGCATCTCCAAGCTGCGCTTCCTGGAGACCCAGGGCCTGGTCCGGCCCGTGCGCAGCCCGTCCGGCTACCGGCAGTTCCGAGCCCCCGACGTCGAGCGCATCCGCTACATCCTCCGGCAGCAGCGTGACCACTTCCTGCCGCTGAAGGTGATCAAGTCCAAGCTGGCCGCCTGGGAGCGGGGGGAGGAGCCCACCGTCTCCCCGGCGTCGGGCCCCCTTCCCGAGGCCTACTTCGCCGGAGGGAAGGCGCGCATGTCGGCCGACGAACTCGCCCGCGCCGCCGGCGTACCCCTGGATCTGGTGCACCGCCTGGTGGAGCACGGGGTGCTCGACCGGCGCCCCGGGCCCGGGGGCGAACTGCAGTTCGGCGAGAACGACGCCGCCGTCTCCCGCGCCGCCCAGCGCCTGGTCTCCCGGGGCCTGGAGCCGCGCCACGTGAAGTCGTTGTGCCTCGCTTCCCACCGCGAGGTGGACCTGCTCTCCCAGTTGGCCGGGCCGCTCCTGCGGCACCGCACCCCCGCCGGGCGCCGTCAGGCAGCCGAGGTCCTCGCCGACTGCGCCCAGGCGGCGCGTGACCTGCAGGACGCCGTGGTGCGGTCCCGGCTCCGGGACCTGCTGGAGGGCTGAGCCTTGCCCGGCGTCGCCGCTCTCGTGTTGTCGCTGGGGTTGCCTTTGGCGTCGCTGGCCCCACTAGGCCCATCCCTGCCCCCGTTGCCCATCGCCGCCTTTCCGGACCACGAGCCGCCGGTGCTGTCGTCCCGGTCCTGGGCGCTGTACTCGGTGGACGAGGCCGCCCTCGTCTGGGCGGCGGGCGCCGATGAGGTCCGAGCCCCGGCCTCGGTCACCAAGGTGATGACCGCCCTGGTAGTGGTGGAACAGGGTGTGGAACCCGGCGAGGAGGTCACAATCAGCGCCCGGGCGGCAAGCGAGCCGATCGGGTACGCGGGCCAGCAGAAGGTCTACGAAGGCGAGGTGTGGACCGTCGAGGCGCTGCTGGCCGACCTGCTGGTCTACTCCGACAATGGGGCCGCCGTCGCCCTCGCCGAGCACACCGCCGGGTCGGTCCAGGCCTTCGTCGACTTGATGAACCACAAGGCCGTCACCCTGGGAATGACGAGCACCCGCTTCGAGAACCCCAACGGCCTCGACGAGGAAGGGCACGTCTCATCGGCCCGGGATCTCATCCGGCTGGGGACGGCGGCCATACAGGAGCCCCGCATCACCCGCATTACCCGCCTCAAGTTCGTGAGCTTCAACCCGGGCGGGCGCGTCATGGACGTCCGCAACACCAATCGGCTCCTCGGGACCTTCCCCGGGGTGCTCGGCTTGAAGACGGGCGATACCGCCGCCGCCGGGGAGGTACTGCTCTCCTACGCCACGCTGGCGCACGAGGACTTCCTCGGTGCGGTAATGGGGTCCACCGACCACATGAGCGACACCGCCGATCTGCTGGCCTATGCCGGGCGGGTCCTGGGGCCTCAGGACCACTTCTACGCCGCAGGCTCTCACCTGGACGAACTGGCGGAGTGGCCGGCCTGGAGGCGGACCCGCCTGGCCGCCGCCGGGCCCCTGGACGACGGGAAGCGCCCGGACGCCCCGGTGCCGCTGAGCCCCGCCCAGCAGGACCTGGCCGCCGCCCTGCGCGACTTGCTGCCCGCCCTGCTCGGGGGAGACGCCGAGTCATGACCGGGGGAGAGCGGCCGGCGGGGGTGATCGCCGAGGTGGTGTCGGCCGCCGCCATCGCCGCTCGCATCACCGAGATGGGCGCTGCCATCCGGGCCGACTACGCCGGCCGCGAGCCCGTGCTGCTGGGGGTGCTCCAAGGAGCCGTACCGTTCCTGGCCGACCTCAGCCGGCAGCTCCCGCCCCGTCTCGACATCGACTTCCTCAGCCTGACGCGCTTCGGGTCGGAGGGCCGGGTGGGCATCGCCGTGGACAGCGCCACTTCCATCGCCGGCCGCCACGTGCTGCTGATCGAGGACATCGTCGACACCGGCCTCACCCTCTCCTACCTTCTCGGCCTCCTCGAGACCCGGGACCCGGCCTCCCTGGCCACCGCCACCCTCCTCGACAAGCGGACCCGTCGGATCGTCGACGTCCCGCTTCGCTACCGCGGCTTCGAGGTCGGCGACGAGTTCCTGCTCGGCTACGGCCTCGACTGGGAGGGGCGCTACCGCAACCTCCCCGGCCTCTGGGCGGTTCTCGACCTGGCCGCCTTTCGCCTCAACCCGGAGATGGCCACCCGCGGCCTTTACGGCGGGGCCGGTGATAAGGTGATCGCATGAGCGACGGCGTGCCGGTGGAGCTGGTCGGGGTGCGGATCGAGCTCCCCAGCAACCAGCCGATCGTGCTCCTCAAGGAGGTCGAGGGGACGCGCTACCTGCCCATTTGGATCGGGGCGGGGGAGGCCACCGCCATTGCCTTCGCCCTGGAGGGGGTGCGGCCGCAGCGCCCCCTGACCCACGACCTGCTGAAGCTCTCCGTGGAGGCCCTCGACGCCACAGTGCAGCGGGTGGTGGTCACCGAGATGCGCGAGGGCATCTACTACGCCAACCTCGTGCTGGCCCGTGAGGGCGAGGAGATCACTGTCTCCTCCCGGCCCTCCGATGCCCTCGCCCTGGCCGCCCGCACCGGCTCGCCCATCTTCGTATCCCCGCAGGTCCTCGAAGAGTCCGGGGTGGAGATCCGCGACGAGGAGGAAGAGGACGAGGTGGCTCGCTTCCGCAACTTCCTCGATAGCGTCAAGCCCGAGGATTTCGAGTCGGCCTGAGGGCGGCCTCGCCCCTGGTCGGGTCCGCCGCCGGGGCCCCTGCCCACGACCGGGCTTCGGCCGTCGTCGGCGAGTTCTCCACAGGGGTTGTTGACAACCCGGGGGCCCGGCTCTAGTTTCACAGCCGTAGTTCCATGGATCGGAATTGCGCATGTGTAAGCTCGCGGGGAGGTGAGCCACGCCGTGAGGGACGAACAGGGCTATCGGGCCCCACAGGTCTGCAAGATCGTCGGGATCACGTATCGCCAGCTCGACTACTGGGCGCGCACCGGGCTGCTGGAGCCCAGCATCCGGGCCGCGGCCGGTTCGGGCTCGCAACGCCTCTACGCCTTCCCGGACATCGTGCAGCTCCGGGTGGTGAAACGCCTCCTCGACGCCGGCATGAGCCTGAAGCGGATCCGCCAGGCCATGCGCATCCTCTCCGATCAGCTCCACAGCGAGCGGCCCCTCGCCGACGTCACCCTGCTCTCCGACGGCTCCACCATCTATGCCGCCCATAGCGCCGACGAGGTAGTCGACGTGTTCCGCCGCGGCCAGGGGGTCTTCGGAATCGCCGTAGGTCCGGTGCTCGAGGAGCTCGAAGGGGAGCTGCATCGGCTGTTCCCCGAGCCCCGGCCGCTCGAAGTCACCGTGCCCATCGAAGCGTGACCCGTCTCACCGCCATCGACGAGTTCGCCTCCCCGGCCGACGCCGTGGACTTCGCCCACCAGAGCGAGAAGCAGTTCGCCCGGCTCCTCGACTTCTATGGGATCGACTGGCAGTACGAGCCCCGCTCCTTCCCCGTCGAATTCGATGCCGAGAGCAACCCCACGGGCTACTTCACCCCCGATTTCTACCTCCCCGACGAGGACGTGTTCATCGAGATCACCACGATGAACCAGAAGCTGGTCACCAAGAAGAACCGCAAAGTGCGGCTGCTGCGAGCCCGTTACCCCGAGGTGCGCTGCAAGATCTTCTACCAGCGGGACTACCTCCACCTGATCGTGAAGTACGGCCTCGAAGCGGCAGAGGTCGAGGGGGAACCCGCACTGCCGACCCGCCTGCCCGGTCCTCCGCAGGTGGTCAACCTCGGCGCTGCCGAGACCGGATGACCCGGACCGCCGGCGAGAGAGCGGCGAGGGCCCGGCGCTAGGCTGGGCCCGGTGATCGTCGGCCGTTCCTTCCGGCTTTCCCCCGGAGCGCACGCCCAGCACGGCGTCCTCCCGACTGGGGGCGCGGCTTGCGGCGATACGGCCTCCGGCATACCCGCTCGGGGGACTTAGTGGACTTCACCCCGCACACTCCCGCCGACATCGAGCGGATGCTGGCCGCCCTGGGCCACAACGCCGTCGAGGACCTGTTCGCCCACCTCCCGCCGGAGTCCCGGCCGCAGCGAGACCTCGACCTTCCCGAGCCCATGGCCGAGGTCGAGGTCATGCGGCACCTCTCCGGCCTCGCGGCGCGCAACGTTTCGGACCTGGTGTGCTTCGCCGGCGGGGGGGTGTACGACCACTACTTGCCGCCGACGGTGAGGGCCCTGACCTTGCGGCCCGAGTTCGTCACCTCCTACACCCCGTACCAGGCTGAGGTGTCGCAGGGGGTGCTGCAGGCCCTCTACGAGTATCAGTCGATGGTGGCGGCCATCACCGGCCTGCCGGTGGCCAACGCCTCCCTCTACGACGGGGCCACCGCTGCCCTCGAAGCGGTGAACCTGGCGGTGGGGGCGACGGGCCGACGCACCGTGTGGGTCTCTCGGGGGCTGTCCCCGCGGGCCCGGGAAGTGCTGGCCACCTGCGCCCCGGCCCGGGACCTGGCCGTCGTGGAGCACCCCCTGGCCGAGGGCCGCACCGTGTGGAAGCCCGATGCTGGTCCCGAACCGGCACTGCTGCTGCTGGCCCAGCCCAACTACCTGGGGGTAGTGGAGGACTACGACACCGCGGTCGGCCTGGCCCGGGCCAAGGGCGCCCTGGCCGCGGCCTCCGTGGACCCCATGCTCCTGGGGGTGCTTCGCTCCCCGGGTGCCGCCGGCTGCGACATCGCCCTGGGGGATGCTCAGCCTCTGGGCACGCCGCTCTCTTTCGGGGGTCCGGGCCTGGGCCTCTTTGCCACCAGTGCCGCCCTCATGCGCCGGGTCCCGGGGCGCCTCGTGGGCCGCACCCTGGACGAGGACGGACGGGTCGCCTACACCCTCACCCTGCGCACCCGCGAGCAGGATATCCGCCGTGAGAAGGCCTCCTCCAACATCTGCACCAACCAGGGCCTCAACGCCGTCGCGGCGGCCGTGCATCTGGCCTGGCTGGGCCCCGGTGGGCTGGCCGAGGCCGGCCGCCAGAGCGTCCACAAGGCCCACTACCTGGCCGAAAGACTCGGCCGAATCGCCGGGGTGCGCCTGGCCGTGGCCGCTCCGTTCGCCCGCGAGTTCGCCATTGAGTTGCCCGCCGAGCCCGTGCCGGTGGTGGCGGCCATGGCGGAGAGCGGCTACCTGGCCGGAATCCCGCTCTCGGCGGACTACCCCGAACTGCCCCGCAGCCTCCTGGTGGCGGTAACGGAGAAGCGCAGCCGCACAGAGTTGGATGGTTTCGCCGCGGCCCTCGAGGAGGTTCTCCGCATTGCCTGAGCCGGGCGGGCGAGCCGCCTCTTCCCCTCTGGTCGGCGGAGCCGCCGAGCCCACCCTGGCGGCGTTGTCGGCGTCGGGCCGGAAGGCCTGGTCGTTCCCCGCCCTCGACGTGCCCGAAGCCGGATTCGACCTGCCGGAGAGCGCCCCGACGCCCCCGCCGCTGCCGGAGGTGAGCGAACGCGACCTGGTGGCTCACTTCACGCGCCTGGCCCACCGCAGCTTCGCCGTAGACCTCGGGGCCTACCCCCTCGGCTCGTGCACCATGAAGTACAACCCCAAGGTCTGCGACTGGGTGGCCGAGCTGCCCGGGTTCCGCGACCTGCATCCCGCCACCCCGCTGGCCCTGACCCAGGGCGCCCTGGCGGTGCTGGTAGAGGCTGAGCGGGTGCTCTGCGAGCTCACCGGCATGGCCCGGGCCACTTTCCAGCCCCCGGCGGGGGCGGCCGGCGAGCTCACCGGGTTGCTCATCGCGCGGGCCTACCACGCCGCCCGCGGCAACCCGCGTTCCCGGATCATCATCCCCGACTCGGCCCACGGCACCAACCCGGCCTCGGTCAGCCTGGCCGGGTACCAGGCCGTCCCCGTGCCCAGCAACACGCGCGGTATGGTGGACCTCGAGGCCCTCCGCCGCCTGGTAGACGGTGAAGTCGCCGGCCTCATGCTGACCAACCCGAACACCCTGGGTCTGTTCGAGGAGGAGATCGTCGAGCTCGCCGCGGTGATCCACGCCGCCGGCGGCCTCGTCTACTACGACGGCGCGAACCTCAATGCCATCCTGGGCATCGCCCGCCCCGGCGACATGGGGTTCGACATCGTCCACTCCAACCTCCACAAGACCTTCGCCACGCCGCACGGGGGAGGCGGTCCCGGGGCGGGCCCGGTGGCGGTGGTGGAGCCCCTGGTGCCCTACCTCCCCGGCCCCGTCCCCCAAGCCCAGGCCGACGGCACCCTGGGCTGGGGGATGCCGGCGGCTTCCATCGGCCGGGTGCACGGCGGCTACGGCAACTTCCTCGTCGTGGTGCGGGCCCTGGCCTACATGCGAGCCCTGGGCGGGCCGGGCTTGCGGCGGGTGGCGGAGCGCTCGGTCCTCAACGCCCGCTACCTCGAGTCGCTGATCGCCGCCGAGTACGACATTCCCTACCGCGAGCCGTGCATGCACGAGTTCGTCGCCTCGGCTGCTCGCCTGAAGCGGGAGACGGGGGTCCGGGCGGCGGATGTCGCCAAGGCCCTGCTGGACCTCGGCTTTCACGCTCCCACCATGTACTTCCCGCTCATTGTCGAAGAAGCGCTCATGATCGAGCCGACCGAGACCGAGTCGCCCGAGACCGTCGAGGCCCTCGCCGCCGCGCTCCTCGCCATCGCCCGAAGGGCCCGGGAGGACCCCACCGGCGTCCACCAGCACCCGCGGACTACCCCAGTGCGGCGGCCCGACGACGCCCGGGCGGCCCGCCATCCGGTGCTGACCTGGTTCATGGAAGCACCGTGAAGCCGGCCATGGGGATCGACGTCGGGGGCTCGGGCATCAAGGGTGCCGTGGTCGACCCGGCCACCGGGGAACTGCTCACCACACGCTTGCGGATGGCGACCCCACGGCCGGCGACGCCCAAGGCCGTGGCCCGAGCGGCAGCCCGCCTGGTCGCCCGCGCCGGGTGGACGGGGCCCCTCGGCTGCACCGTCCCCGGGGTGGTGCGGAACGGCGTGGTCCACACCGCCGCCAACATCGCCCAGGCCTGGGTGGGCACCGACGCTGCCGGCCTCATCGCCGGGGCCACGGGCCTGCCCACCATCGTGGTCAACGACGCCGACGGCGCCGGCGTTGCCGAGATGCGGGTCGGGGCGGGCCGGAAGCGTCAGGGCGTGGTGCTGCTCCTCACGTTCGGCACGGGCATCGGCAGCGCGCTGTTCGTGGACGGCCGCCTCGTCCCCAACACCGAACTGGGGCACCTCGTCATGTGGGGAACGAGCGCTGAGGCGAAAGCTGCCGCTCAGGCCAAGACCCGGGAGGACCTGACCTGGGCGAAGTGGGCCCGTCGGGTGGACAAGTACTTCGCCTATGTCGAGAGCCTCTTCTGGCCGGACCTGCTGATCGTGGGCGGGGGGGTGAGCCGGGACCACCACAAGTGGGTCCCGCTGCTGCACACCCGCGCCGAGATCGTGCCCGCCCGCTTCCGCAATAGCGCCGGCATCGTGGGAGCCGCGCTGCTGGCGGCGGGGGACCAAGCGGCCTGAGCCCCCGCGACGAGCCTTGGGCTCGGTCGGGCTGGCAGGACGCTGCCGCCACACCAGGAGGGAAGAGGCGGAAGGGGCCGAGCGATCAGGCCGCCGGGTAGCCGGCCAGCACTCGCTCGCGCACCTCACCGCGGGTGGCGGGGTCGCAGAAGGCACCCTCGACAGCCCGCAGGGTCACCGTCCGCAGGTCGTCGATGGAGAAGCCGTGGTGCTCCACCGCCAGGGCGAACTCGGCCGTCATCGAGGTTCGGCTCATGAGCCGGTTGTCGGGGTTGAGGGTGACGGCGAAGCCGGCGCGCTGCAGCACGCCCACCGGATGCTGCCCCACACTGGGGAAGGCGCCGGTGTGCACGTTCGATGAGGGGCAGACCTCGAGAGGGGTCCCGCGGGCATGCACCTGGCCGGCCACCGCCCCCATGCCCACTACCCGGCCGTCGCGCACGGTCAGGTCTTCCACCAGCCGCACCCCATGGCCGAGGCGCTCTGCCCCACAGCCCAGGGCTTCGGCGATGCTATCCACCCCGGCCCCTTCTCCGGCGTGCAGGGTGAGGCGTAGTCCGCTCGCCGCCGCCTCCCGGCAGGCGGCGCGATGGCGCGAGGCGGGGAAGCCGGCCTCCGGCCCTGCCAGGTCGAACCCCACGACCCCGCTCCCGGCGAAACCTGCAGCGACCGCGGCCACCCGGGCCGCGTCGTCGTCCTGGCGCATGGCGCACACGATCACGAAGGCGGGGATGCCGGTCAGCCGCCCTCCGGCGGTGCATCCGGCGAGCACGGCGTCGATCACCTGCTCGGGGGTAAGACCCATGCGCAGGTGGAGCATGGGAGCGAAGCGCAGTTCGGCGTACACCGCCCCGTCGGCGGCCAGGTCCACGACGGCCTCCCGGGCCACCCGCGCCAGCGCCTCGGCCGTCTGCATCACGGCGAGGGTCTGGCCGAACGCCTCCAGGTAGCGCTCCAGGGTGGCCGACTCTCCCTGAAAGAACCATCGGCTCAGAGCCGCGGGATCGGTCTCGGGCAGCCCCGCATAGCCCTGTTCCCGGGCCAATTCCAGGATGGTCACGGGGCGGAGCCCGCCGTCGAGGTGGTCGTGGAGCACCACCTTGGGAAGCCGCTCCAGCATCGCCCGGTCCATGCTGGGCAGAGTAGCGGCCGGCCTCACTCCGGAGCCAGCCACCACCGCCGCTCCACCCCCACCTCCCCGAAGAGGTCCGCCTCGATGACCTCCCCCGGGACGAAACCCTGAGCCTCCAGATACCCCTCGACCGGGCAACATCCGAGCAGGACGTCGGCGCTCACCGGGAGTCCGGGGGAGAGGCGGCGCACCTCCTCCAGGAGGTGGGCCGCGACCCGGGCCTGACGCCAATCGGGGTCGGTCCCCAAGGCTTTGAGGCGCACCTGGTCGGTCTCGATCGCGGCGTCGGCGAACCCCACCACTCGTCCCTGCTCCACCGCCACCAGTACCCCGCCCGAGAGCAGCCGGCGGCGAACGGCACCGGGGGAGAAGTCGCGGCGCAGGAGCGACGAGATGGTACCGGGGTCGAGGAGGCCCGAGTAGGCGTCCCAATGCGCCGCGTCCGCCACCCTCCCGATGCCGACGAGGTCGTCCCTGGCCGCCTTGCGCACCTCCACTCTCCCCAACCTACACCCCGGTGAGCCTGGTGGGGCCTGCGCGCTGCGGGTGGCCGTCCCCTACACTGTGAGGAGCAGGTCGAGGGGAGGGGTGGTGCAGTACCGGGAGGACGCCGGCGGTCCTGCTACTGATTGCGTCGCGACCCGGCCCGATGCCGAACGCCTGCAGGCTGCTCTGGAAGCCCTGGCCGCCCGCGATCAGGTGCTCGCCGATCGCACCCGCCGCCTGGCCGCCCTCGAAGACGTCTCATCCCGGCTCGCCGTGGTCGCCGCCCAACTGCAAACCGCCCAAGAGGAACTGGCCGCTCTGCACCGGGCCCGTGCCGCCGAAACGGCCGAGAGACAGGGACGGTTGACCGAACTGGAGCACCGCCTCGCGAGGCTTCCACCTCAGCCGGCGGCCGACCCGGCCGAAGCGGGGAGCGAAACGCGGGGAGAAACCGCGCCCTCGGCCGATCTGGAATCGCTCGTAGCCGGCCTCCGGCACGACCTGGGCATCGAGCGCCTGCGGAACTCCCGCCTGGCGGCGCGAGGCGGTGGCCCGGACGCGGCCGGAGTCCGCCGGCTCCAGGCGGCTCTCGACGAGGCGCGCCGGCAGGCCGCCACCCTGGAAGGCCAACTGGCCGAGGCCCGCGGCGGGCCCGGCCCGGCCGGGGCCTACGCGCACTGGGAGGACTGGTTCCGGCGGCGGCTGGCCGAACGCGGCCAAGCCGGCCTGGCTCGCGCTGCGGAGACCCTTCGCCACCAGCATGCCGTGCTCGAGGAGAAGGAGCGGCTGATCACCGTGCTCCTCCAGCGGCTGCAGGAGGCCGGGGAGGTGCAGGAAGGTCCCGATGACCTCAAGGAGATCATCGGGATCGGCCCGGTCATCGAGGGGCTGCTGCACGGCCTCGGGATCACCACTTTCGAGGAACTGGCCGCTCTGTCCGACGACGAGGTGGGCCGTATCGGCAACCTCCTCGGCGCCTTCCGCGAGCGGATTCGGCGGGATCGCTGGGTCGAGCAGGCGGCTGATTTGGCCCGCCGCCGGGTGAGGCTCGGGCCCGGCCTCTCCCTGGGCTGATCCCGGGTTCCCCTCCTGATGGCTTCGCCCGCACGACCACCATCAATCGACGACCCGCGCCTCCAAAACGAGCGCGCTAAGCTGCACGGTGATGCAGGAGATGCATGAAGCGGCAGGAAAGGCACCCCCTCGACCCGCCCTGCTGACCACCCGGGACGTGCAGCAGATCATCAGGGTGGACAAGTCCACCATCTACCGCATGGCCGAGACCGGCCGCATCCCCGCCGTCAAGGTGGGCCGCCAGTGGCGCTTCCCCGCGGATCGCCTGCAGGAGTGGCTGCAGAGCGGTCCGGCAGCGGTGGGCTCGCCGGGCCAAGAGAACCCTCCGGCGAACGGGTCCCGCCGGCTGGCCCCCGGAGCACTCCACGCCGTGGCGGACTACCTCGCCGCCGCCACCGGGACCATGGTCGTGGTCACCGACATCACCGGCAGGCCCCTCGCCGACCCCGCCAACCCCTGCGGGTTGTTCCGGGCGGTGCACGCCTACCCGGGGGTCATGGAGCGCTGCGTGCTCGGCTGGCAGGAACTGGCCGGTGAGCTGGAGTTCGAACCGCGGTGGCGGCCCACCCCGCTGGGTTTCCTCTGCGCCCGCAGCCTCTTCCGTGTGGGCGATCGCCTGGAGGGCATGGTCCTGGCGGGTGGCGTCGCTCCGGCTGGCTGGCCTCCGCCCGCGGGTGAAATCGAGCGCCTGGCGGCGAACCTCGGTGTGCCGGCAGCCGTCATCAGCTCCCACCTGGGTGAGGTCTACCCCCTCGGGCCGGAGGAGCTAGCGCGCGTCCTGTGCCTGTTGCCCCCTACCGCCGTGCTCGTCTCCCGTCTCGTCGAAGCAGGTGCCGTCGGCCGGGTCGTGAGCCCTGCCGCGATCGACTCATCGCAAAGGAGCGAAACGTGAAGCGTCTCTTGGTTCTCGGGGCCGGCACCGCCGGGACCATGGTGGTGAACAAACTGCGGCCCCGCCTGGACCCCGACGAGTGGAAGCTGACCATCGTCGATCAGGACGCCTGCCACCACTACCAGCCGGGGTACCTCTTCATCCCGTTCGGCATCTACCGCGCCCAGGACGTTCAGAGGCCGCGACGCGACTTCATCCCCGCCGGCGTCGACATGGTCATGGCCCCCATCGAAGCCATCGACCCCGCTCGGCAACGGGTGACCCTGGCCGGGGGGCGTCATCTGGACTACGACTACCTGGTCATCGCCACCGGAACGCACCCCACCCTCTCCCAGACCCCAGGGATCGAGGGGGAGGCGTTGGGGGACACCATCCACCACTACTACGGGCTCGAGGGAGCCGTGGCCCTCTACGAGCGCCTCAAGACCTGGGAGGGGGGCCGCCTGGTGGTCAACATCATGGAGACCCCCTTCAAGTGCCCCGTCGCCCCTCTCGAGTTCACCTTCCTGGCCGACTGGTGGTTCCACGAGCGCGGCATCCGAGACCGGGTGGAACTGGTCTTCGCCACCCCCATGGGGGAGGTCTTCACCAAGCCCATCGCCGCCCGCCACCTGTCCCACCTCCTTCACGAGAAGAGGGTGGCGATCGAGACGGACTTCTACGTGGAGCGCGTCGACGCCGACCGCAACACCATGGTCGCCTACGACGGCCGGGAGCTTCCCTACGACCTGCTGGTCACCGTCCCGGTGAACATGGGAGCAAAGGTGATAGCGCACTCCGGGTTGGGCGACGAATTGAACCACGTGCCGGTGGACAAGGGCACCTTCCTCTCTCCAGAGCATCGCAACATCTTCGCCATCGGTGATGCCGCCGCCCTTCCCACTTCAAAGGCGGGAGCGGTGGCTCACTTCTCGGTCGAGACCTTCGCCGAGAACTTCCCCCGATACGCCGAGGGCCTCGAGATGCTGGAGCGCTTCGACGGCCACGCTAACTGCTTCATCGAGTCCGGCTTCGGGAAAGGCCTGCTCATCGACTTCAACTACGACACCGAGCCGCTGCCCGGCAAGTACCCGCTCCCCGGCATCGGCCCGTTCTCCCTGCTCCAGGAGACCGTCACCAACCACTGGGGCAAGATGATGTTCCGCTGGGTCTACTGGAACCTGCTGCTCCGCGGCCGGGAGATCCCCCTCCCCACCGAGATGAGCATGTATGGGAAGGAACGGTGAGGCCATGACCACGGCAGTAGCCCAAGACCGCCTCGCTTCTCTCGAGGCCAAACTCGACGCGGTCTCCCACCAGGTCGACTACGTCGTCGTCGCGCTGCGCCAGCAGGAAACCCGGCGCGGCATGTGGGACGAACTGCGCCACGACCTGGCCCCCGTCACCGCAGACGTCATGGAGCGAGTCAGCCGCGAACTGGACGAGGTGCGCGGCTTCATCGAGCCGGATGACCTACTTCGCGTCACCAAGCGCCTGTTGCGCGACCTGCCCTGCCTGGAGGCCCTCCTCGACCAGGTGGAAAGCGTGTCGGCCCTCGGCGCCGACCTGGCACCGCTGAGCCGGGAGATGCTCCTGGCGGCGATGGCCGCTCTCGCCGAACTGGAGCACCGGGGCTATTTCGCTTTCGCCCGCGGGGCCAAGGAAGTCATGGACCGCTTAGTCGTCTCCCTCGGCCCTGAGGACCTGCGGGCTCTCGCCGCGAGCGCCCCCGACGCCGTGCAGGCTCTCAAGGAACTCGCTCATCCCGAGGTCCTCGGCCTCCTGCCCGCCCTGGCGCAAGGCCTGCGGGCGACTCCGGCAGAGACCCCCGGCTTGCTCCGGCTGCTGTGGCGGCTGCACCGCCCGGCGGCCCGGCGCGGCCTGGCCCGAGCTCTCGAGGCCCTGGAGGCCCTGGGCGGCCCCCCGGCGCCGACCGTCGAGCCCGACCCCACGATCCGCTGAACCGAACCTTGAAGGGAGCAGAACCCCTATGCCCATCGCCACCATCGCCGGCCGTGCCGTCCACCTCGACGAGGAAGGCTTCATGACCGACCCCGCCGAGTGGACCGAGGAGATCGCCGCCTTCCTGGCGAGCCAGATCGGCATCGACCCCCTCACCGACGGGCACTGGAGCGTGATCCGCTTCCTGCGCGCCGACTTCGCCGCGCAGGGAGAGACCGCCACCCTCCGCCGGGTGTCCACCGTGGCCGGGGTGGCCACCAAGGACCTCTACGCCCTCTTCCCTGGCAAACCCGCCCGCAAGATGGCCTACGTGGCCGGGCTCCCCAAGCCCACGGGCTGCGTGTAATCGACGGGTCGCGACCAAGGAGACCGCCACATGACCACCAGTGAGGGCTTCATCGCCCCCAAGTTCGACAACGATGCCGGCCGCAAGCTGGTCATCATCTGTTCGAAGGGCACCCTCGACATGGCCTACCCCGGGCTCATCATGGGCAACGGGGCCCTGCAGGAGGGCATCGAGGTGCACATGTTCTACACCTTCTGGGGCCTGGACATCATCCGGAAGAAGACGGTGGACAAGCTCAGCCTCACCCCGGTGGGCAACACGGCAATGCGCATCGGAAACACGTCGCTGGCCATGCCGCAGACCCTGGGTGCCCTGCCCGGCATGAGCAGCATGGCCAGCTGGATGATGCGGAGCAAGATCAAGGGCCTCGCGGTGCCGCCGGTGCACGAGTTCCTCACCCAGATCCACGAGGCCGGCGGTCACCTGTGGGCCTGCAGGATGTCGGTCGACATGATGAAGCTGACCAAGGGCGACTTCATCGACGAGGTCGAAGACATCATCAACGTCTCGGAATTCCTGGAACTGAGCCGCGGCGCCCAGATCATCTTCGTCTGAGTTCTTCGGCGTGGCGCCCCCGGGATGGGGCGGGCCCGCGCCGCCCCGCCCCGGCACGACAGCCGCGCCCCGGGCCGAACCCGGCCCCCCCCCC
>JBDROA010000093.1:0-3244 GCA_043810615.1 Actinomycetota bacterium
TTACCCTTGATGATCGGGAGCCCACGGTCTCCGGTGGCACGGCGTATCGCCCAACTCGTCGAGCGCCTCGAGCATTCCCCAGTTCGGCCGGCGGAGGGCCGGGGAGGTCACTCATGAAGCTCAGCGACCGCCTCAAGGCCGCCCGTGATCTGGAGGCTCAGAAGGCCGGGGAACCGCTGCAGCGGGCCGGGACCGGCGCCCCGGCGGCCGACGGGTTCGCCGAGTACAAGGGCCGGGTTCGCGAGGCCTTGTTCTCCAAGCTGGGCCCGCGGGCCTTCGAGGCCTCGATAACCGAGGCCCAGCTGCACCGCCTGATCACCGAGGAGCTGGAGAGGCTCATCGTCGAGGAGGGGGCACCGCTTACCCCGCCCGAGCGGGAGCGCATCGCCTCGGAGATCAGCCAGGACATCCTGGGCTACGGTCCCATCGAGGCCTTCCTGCGGGACCCCACGATCACCGAGATCATGGTGAACGGCACCGAGCCTATCTACGTCGAGAGCGAGGGCCGCCTGCACCGCACCCGCGCCCGCTTTCCCACCGACGAGTCCCTGCGGAGAGTGATCGACCGCATCGCCGCCAGGGTGGGACGTCGCATCGACGAGGCTTCCCCCATGGTCGACGCCCGCCTCTCCGACGGTTCCCGGGTGAACGGCATCATCCCGCCGCTGGCCGTGGACGGGCCCGCCCTCACCATCCGCAAGTTCTCCCGCGACCCCCTGCAGGTGGACGACCTGATCCGCTTTGGGACCATGACCCGTGACACGGTGGAGTTGCTGTCGGCCTGCGTCAAGGGCCGGCTGAACGTGCTGATCACCGGGGGCACCGGCACCGGCAAGACCACGCTGCTCAACGTGCTTTCCGGGTTCATCCCCGACGACCACCGCGTCATCACCATCGAGGACGCCGTCGAGTTGCAGTTGCGCCAGGAGCACGTGGTCCGCCTGGAGTACCGCCCGCCGAACATCGAGGGACGCGGGGAGGTCACCATCCGGGACCTGGTGCGCAACTCACTGCGCATGCGGCCCGACCGCATCATCGTGGGCGAGGTGCGGGGCGGGGAAGCGCTCGACATGCTGCAGGCGATGAACACCGGACACGAGGGGTCGATGTCCACGTTGCACTGCAACTCCCCCCGGGACGGCCTCAACCGCCTGGAGACCATGGTGATGATGGCCGGCATCGAACTGCCGGTGCGGGCCATCCGGGAGTACATCTCCTCGGCCCTGAGCCTGGTGGTGCACCTCGCCCGGCTCAAGGACGGGTCGCGCCGGATCACGCACATCACCGAGGTGACCGGCATGGAGGGCGACCTGATCTCGCTGCAGGAGGTCTTCCGCTTCGAGTACCGGGGAGGAATGGACGAAGAAGGCCGGGTCAGGGGGGCCATTCTCCCGACCGGGATCCGCCCCATGTTCGTCGATCACCTGGCTGAGCTCGGCATTGAGATCCCTCGTACCGCCTTCGAACGGGTCCCGCTCGGGCCGATGGGGAAGCGAGGATGAGCCTGCCCCGGAGGCTCGCCGTCCTGCTGGCCGGCCTCTTGGTGCTCGCCGGCCCTGCCTCAGCCGGCGCTCAGCAGGAAGGCGAACTGCAGATCGAAGCGGTAGACGCCCGTTCCTTTCCCAGCGTCTCGGTCCTGGTCACGCCGCCGCCGCATTTCTACGGGGTCGTCCCCTCGGTGACCGTCGTCGAGAACGGCGTCCCCCGGTCGGCCACAGTCCGCCTCCTCGCCCAGGAGCCGCTCCAGGTGATCCTGGCGGTGGACACCTCGGGAAGCATGTCGGGCGAGCCTCTCGCCGCGGCCAAACACGCGGCCAGAGGCTTCGTTACCCAGCTGCCCCCCACCACCCGGGTGGCAGTGCTGGGCTTCGCCGCCGAGCCCTCCCTGGCGAGCCCCTTCTCCGAGGACGCCGAGGCGACTCTGGCCGCCATCGACGCCCTCACCGCCGCGGGGGAGACGGCCCTGTACGACGCCGTGGCCGCCGCGCTGGAGGCCTTCGCCGCCATCCATGAAGGGCGGCCTTTCGTCGTCCTGCTCTCCGATGGCGGGGACACGGTCAGCACGACCACCCTGGCCGAGGCCGCGGCTCTGCTGGAGGGTTCGGGCATCGGCTTCTACGCCGTGGAACTCGAGACCGCCGAAAGCGACCACGCCGCCCTCGAGACGCTCGCCGGCATCACCGCCGGGCGGGTCGTGGCGGCGGAGGATCCTTCGGCCCTGGCCGTGGTGTACGACCAGATCGCCTCCGAACTGGCCAACCAGTTGCTGGTCACCTACTCGTCGCTAGGCGGGGGGCCGACGAACCTGACGATCATGATTGCCCACGAAGCGCTGAGCGCCTCCGCGGCTGCCTCCATCACCTTGCCCGGGACCGGCCCAATCACCACCACTTCGTCGACAATCGCCCCCACCACCACACAGCCCTCCGCGGCCACCACCAGTACGGCGCCGCCGCCCCCGACCCCGTACTGGGCCACCGGGCCTGGGCCGTTCGGTGCCCCCTGGTTGCTGACCGCCGGCGCCGCCGCCCTCCTCCTGGCCGCCCTCATCGCCTTCGGCATGGCCCTGCTTCCCACCGGCCGGCCGCCCGGCCAGCTGGCGGGAGCCGCCCGGGACCGCTTCAAGGCTTCAGGGGGAGCGCTGACCCGACTGGCGGACCGGGCCAAGTGGCTGGCCGAATCCGTTCTGAGCCGGGGAGGCCGCCACTCGAACCTCGCCCGGGCTCTCGATAGCGCCGGGGTGCGCCTGGCCGCCGGCGAGTTCGTCGTGCTCTCTCTGTGCGCCTGCCTAGTCGGGCTCGCCGTGGGAGCTCTGCTCTGGCGCCTCCCCGGCGCTCTCATCTTCGGAGCCCTGGGGCTCTTCCTGCCCCGGCTGATCGTGCTCAACAAGCAGCAGAAACGCCGGGCGGCCTTCGCCGAGCAACTGGACGGCACCATGCAGCTACTGGCGGGGAGCCTGCGAGCCGGGTACGGTCTTATGCAGTCGGTCAACACCGCCGCCGACGAGGCGCCGAGTCCCACCGCAGAGGAGTTCAGTCGAATCATGGTGGAGACCCGGCTGGGACGGGACCTGATCGACTCCCTCACCGCCCTGGCCGATCGGATGGCCAGCCCGGACTTCCGCTGGGTGGCCCAGGCCATCGACATCCAGCGGACGGTGGGCGGGGACCTGGCGGAGATCCTCGACACGGTCAGCCAGACGATCCGGGAGCGCAATCAGATTCGTCGTCAGATAAGGGCCCTC
>JBDROA010000094.1:0-8971 GCA_043810615.1 Actinomycetota bacterium
CCGTCCCGGCGGCGGCCGCCCCCCGAGCGGTGGCTCGCTCTCCTTCGGGGTGGGCCAGGCCCTGGAAGGCCCAGGGGCCCACCATGATCGGCATGCTGAGCGGCGTGCCGAGGACCTCGGTGGCGAGAGACACCGCCGACACATCGCGCATGACCCGGGGCACCAGGCGGATCCGATTCCAGGCGGCCGGGTTGTCGGCCAGGGTGGTCTCGTCGTCGGCCCCCCCGGCGAAGTAGTCGTACATCGTGGCCGACAGGCGCTCACGGGCACGGTGTTCCAGGTTCTCGAAATCGAGCATGTGACTCCCCGGCTATACCGGGTAACGCTAGACCGTCGGCGGGCCGCCGTCGCCGGGCGCTCAGCCGGAGGCGGCGGCGAGAGCCCCGAGGACCCGGTCGTGGGCCCGCCCGTTGGAGACCAGCACCCCGCGGTTCGCCTCCAGGCGGGAGCCCAGGGAGAAGTCGAGGACGCGGCCGTCGAGGTCGCTCACCCGGCCCCCGGCCGCCTCGACCAAGGCCGCCCCGGCGGCGTGGTCCCAGACGTAATCCCGGTAGTCGGGCCGGGACCGGGGGCGCAGGTAAACCTCGGCCATCCCCGAGGCCACCGCCCCGTACTTCGCCTGGCTGTCGAGACGCACCCAGCCGCCGCCCAGGCCGGCCCGGTCGATGACTGCCTGCAGCACCGCCGGGTCGCCGTGGGCCGACTCCACGCTGCCCAGAACCCGCACCTGCGCGGCCTGCGACACCTCGCTAACCGAGATGGGCTCAGGCCCCCCGCCGTCGAGGCTCTCCCGGAACGCCCCGAGCCCCCGTCCCCCCCAGAAGAGGAGGCCGCGGGGCGAAGCCGGGTCGGTGAGGTCGCGGGGCAGGTGGGGGCAGGCCAGCACCCCGGCCACGGGCTCGGCCTCGTAGAGCAGGCCCACCGCCACGGCGAACTGGTCGCGGCGCAGGAAGCCCTTGGTGCCGTCGATGGGGTCGATCACCCAGGTGAAGGGCTCGGCGCCGCCGCGATGGTCGATCCAGCCGAGCACCTCGGCCAGGCCTACCGGACGGCCCAGGGCCCGCCCGACGAGGCGGACGATCTGCTCTGAACCAGCGGCACCGGCGTGCTCGGAGAAGTGGGCGGCGCCCTCCTCGGCGATCACTCCGTGCCCGGGAAAGGTGGCCGCGACAGCCTCGAGGATTACCGCTTGCGACCCGTAGTCGGCCACGGTGACCGGTTCCTTGCCCAGCTTGGCCATGGCGTCGGGCGCGGCAGGGGCCTCCTCCAGCACGCCCAGGCAGACGGCGGAAGCAGCCCGGGCGGCGCGCTGGGCGACGGCGAGGATGTCGGCGAGGATGTCGGCGAGGGATGGGGTCATGGGGAGGAGGACTGTAGTGGGGGGCGGCAGGAGGTCCGGCCGGCCGGCGCCGACAGCCGAGGGGGAACCCGGGCCGTCACCGCCGTGGAGAAGGGACGATACTGAAAGGTGATGGGGTCATCGCCGTGCCGTCCTCAGGAAGGAGGGCCGGGCATGTGGCCACCGGTAGCGTTCCGCGGTGATCGGCGGCCGCTAAGGACGTCAACACCGCATCCGGGACGGCGCGCCCGGGGCACGCCGCTCCTGATCATGGCGCTGGTGGCCGGATGCTCGTCGGAGGCAGACTCGACCACGCCCCTCCCCACCGTTGCCGCCACCGCGTCGGTACGGAGTGTCTGCCTCACGATCGAGCAGTCCTTCCAGGACGTGGACGGGGACCCGCCCGTCCTGCCCATAGCGGAGACGGTCACGGCCATCCTCGAGCGCCTGGGCCTAGATGTGCCGGCGACTCAAGCCGGCTGCGACGCCGACCTCGACATCGCGGTGGCACTGCGGCCCCTGGGCGAGCAATACTCCCAGGTGCCGATGGCGGCCGGCAGGACCTGCTACGCCGGTGCCGAACTGGCGGGCGAGGCCACTCTTGTAGTCGCGGCCGAGGCCAGGCTCGCGTGGCCGCTTGAGAACCGAAACGAGCCCCCACACGCCGTATCCGAGTGCCCGAGCCCTGCCGCTGCGCCGTTCGACACGGTATGGCCGGAGCCGATCCTCGGAGCCCTCGGCGAGTGGTGGGGGCTTCCGGCACTCGTCGCCGCCATGGAAGTGGGCGACGCCTTCGTGGCCGGCACCGCCGCCGGAGTCATTGCGGGAATGGGGCCGGAGGCCGCTCCCGTCGTCCCCTTCCTGATGGGACAGCTGAGGAGCGGAGACGACAGAGTCTTCGTCACGGCCGCCCGCGTGATCGTCCGGATCAGCCCGGAGGCAGCGGAGCAGGCCATGCCGCTGCTGGTGGCGGCCCTCGAGGAGGGGGAACGGGATACTCGCCTGGCGGTGATCCGCGGGCTGGGGAGGACCGCCGTCCCGGTGCCCGCCGCCGCCATCGACGCGCTGGTGCCGGCCCTGAGCGGTGATGAGGACCCGTACCTCCGGGCCGAAGCGGCGGGCATGCTGGGGGGAATGGGCGCCGCGGCCGCCGCCGCGGTGCCGGCACTGCTGGCCGCCGTCGCCGATCGAGGCCCCGTGATGGGCTCCAGCGTCACCACGGTCGGTGAAGCGGCCGCGGCGGCCCTCGGCGCCATCGGCGACCCGGCGGCGGTGTCGACCCTGATCGCCGACCTCGAGAGCGGTGGCCCGGCGGCCGGCGCGGCCATCGACGCGCTGAGGGCCATGGGCGCCGCGGCCGCCGAGGCGGTCCCGGCTCTGATCGAGATGCTCGACGGGGAGCATTGGGCGTCGACTTCTCTGGCGCTGAGGGCGATCACCGGCCAGGCCGACTACGGGGATGCCGAGGTCTACCGCCGCTGGTGGCGCAGCCTGGAGTGCGCCACAGCGGCGGCCGGGATCGGCGCCGCCGTGGCCGTGGCCGACGGCGAGGTCCGGGTGGTGATCGACGAGGCCGGGTTCATCCCCGATTCTTTCGAGGACGCCCGCCCGTGCGGCCCCCTCTCCCCCCTCGGCTGCCAGACCGCCCCGCCGTCCACCGTGGTGGCCGAGGGTCGGTTCTTCGCGGTGCACTACACGCTGGCCAACCAGACCGACGACACGGTCGACATGCCGGCGGGTTGCACCGCGGCAGCGCCACGGCGCCAGTGCCCCGGCCGGGGCTGGTGGATCACCGACGGGCGGATCTCCTGGCCTGCCACCTGGTCGGACGTGTGGAAGGCCTGGGCCGTCTCCCAGGGGGGCGGGACCGCCTCCACTCTGGACCCGGGCGGCACCGCAGCGAGCTGGGCCGTCTTCGACGTGCCCGAGGGGTTCGAGCCCGTGGCGATCGCCTGGCCCCTGGACGACGGCGGGCAGGTTTGCCTGACCTGGCCCTGACCCGGGCGGGGGGAGAGCGACTCAGCGAGTGCCCGGATCCCATCGGGATCCGCGGGACGGACGCCGGGCGCCGCCGACCGGGCAGTGCGAGGGAGCATGGTCCCCCTGTCGCCGCACCGGCGCGGCAGTAGCGCCGGGACCTCGGATGCGACCCCGGGGTCAGCCCTCCAGTTCCGCCACCGGCCGCCGCCCGGCGAAGCCGGCGTCGGGGAGGTGGTACCAGCCGATGCGCTCCTCGCCCCCGGTCCAACAGAGCAGCACCTCCCGGCCCTGGTAGTGGGCGGGGAAGTCCACCAGGGGAGGTGACACGCCCTTCACCAGCAGGTGGTTCTCCTCGAACCAGGTCAGCAGCGTCCCCATCTCCCGGGCCAGCGCCGCGTCCAGGCCGCCACGGTGCCCGTTGCGACGCGCCCGGCGGCGGGCCCCGGCCAGGCCGGAGGCGGCCCGGCGCTGCAGGGTGGCGAGGCGCTCGATGCGCTCCGACACCTCGGAGAGGAGGGCGTCGGCTTCCTCGATGGTGTAGCGCTCGCTCACGCCCCCCATTGTGGCCATCGCGGGCAGGCATGGGGAGGGGTCCCGTCGTAACCTGGGCCCATGGCGACGATCTTCACCAGGATCATCCAGGGCGAGATCCCTTCTCACCGCGTCTACGAGGACGACCACACCTGCGCCTTCCTCGACATCAACCCAGCCCGGCCCGGCCACACGCTGGTGGTCCCCCGGTGGGAGGCCCCCGGCGTATTCGACCTTGACCCGGCCGCCTACGAAGCCCTGTGGCGCGCAGTGCGCCGGGTGGCCGGCAGCCTGCAGCGGGCCACCGGGTGCGAACGGGTCGTGGTGGTGGTGTACGGGGCCGACGTCCCCCACGCCCACGTCCACCTCATCCCCCTGGAGGCCGGCGAACACCTTCCCTTCCCCGAGCCCCGGCCTGCCTCGCCGGAGGACCTGGGGGCGATGGCGGAACAGATCCGGGCGTCAGCCGAGCCCGCCGACTGACCCGCGACCAGGCGGCGAGGGCGCCGCAGGCGCGCCTCTTCCCGCCATCACCCCGACTCCACTAGATTCAAGTTCCCCGACGCGGCCCCCAGGAGGGTCCCATGGCAACCACATCGTCCGGGCCGGCACAGGGCGACCACCCCGACGCCTTCGCCGCGCCGCGCTCCGCCGCCGGCGTCGAGACGTACGCCCGCGGCGTGCTGCAGGCCAGCCAGAGGGAGTTCCTCAGGGCGGCCCGCGGCCAGCGTTTCGCCTTCGCCATCATGAAGTGGCTCTTCCTGGTGGTATTCCTCATCGCCCTGGGGGCGGCCATCGCCTGCATCCGCATCGCCACCGACATCCCGGAGGGGGGCTACAACTGGGCCCACGCCGGGGTGGTGGGCGGGGTAGGCGTCATGGCGGTGCTCCTCTTCCTCCTGTTGCTCTACATGCGCCCTCTGGCCACCCTGGAGCGCAACGCGGTGGTGCAGTCGTTCCTCACCGTGGTGGTCAACTCCTATTGGACCCGCCTCCTCTACGTGAAGGGGGCGGCCGACATCGACGTCCACCTCGAGGACGCCACTGCCTACACCGTGCAGCACCTCGGTTCTCTGCTCGACCGTCAGATTCTGGGAGGCAGCCGCTACATGGACCTGGTGCGGCGCGCCCGGGAGGAGGCCGGGCAGGATCCGGGCGCCTACGCCACGCCGCTGTAGGCCCATGAGAGGCCCGGGCCCGACGCTGCTGGCTCTCGCCTTGCTCTGCGCCGGTTGCGCCGCCTCCGGGAGCGAGGACACCATCGCGCCGCCGACCACCACCAGCAGCCCGCCCCCGATCACCGCCCCGGCCACCACTTCCACCACCCCGACCACTACCGCGCCCGTCGATGTCCCCGCCCTCGCCCGCAGGGTGCTTCTGGTGGGGCTGGCCGGCCGGGGGGTCGACGAAGCCGCCGCCGCCCATCTCGCCGCCGGAGGACGGGGCATCGTCCTCTTCGACGCCAACATCGGGAGCGCCGAGCAGGTTCGCTCCCTCACCAACGAAGCCGCCTGCGCCGCCGCCGGGCCCCTCCTGGTGGCGGTGGACCAGGAGCTCGGACCGGTGGGCCGCCTGCAAGGCCTGGTCACCCCGCTGCCCGCCACCGCCGAGGCCCTGCAGATGACGCCGCTGGAGCTGGAGATCACCGGCCAGCTGCTCGGCGACGAGATGCTGGCGCTGGGCATCAACATGGATCTGGCCCCGGTCCTCGACGTGGTCGCCGGACCCAACCCGGCCCTGGAGGACCGCCACCTGGGAGCGGACCCGGAAGTGGTGGCCGAACTGGGCACCGCCTTCCTGCGCGGCCTGGAGACGGCGGGGGTGATCGCCGTGCCCAAGCACTTCCCGGGGCACGGGCGGGCCACCACCGACCCCCACGACGAGGCGACCCGGATCACGGCCTCCCTCGAGGAGCTCGAGGCCGTGGACTTCCTCCCCTTCCAAGCCGCCTTCGCCGCCGGGGCCCGGGCAGTCATGGTCGGGCATCCCATCTACGCAGCCCTGGACCCCGTCCTGCCCGCCAGCATCTCCCCGGCGGTGCTGCGCCTGCTGCGCGACGCCTTCGGCTTTCAGGGCGTGGCGATCACCGATGCGCTCAACATGGCGGCGGTAGCCGAGGGCCGGGACCCCGGGCGCCTGGCGGTACAGGCCCTGGCCGCCGGGGAAGACCTGCTCCTGGTCGTGGACCCGGAGGTGGTGGAGGACACGGTGGCGGCCATCGTCGCCGCCGTGGCCACGGGGCAACTGACCCTGCGGCGACTCCAGGAGGCCTCGTCCCGGGTCCTGGCCCTGGCCGCCGCTGCGGCGCCGATACGCTGCGGGGCCTGACCATCCGGACCGGGGGTAGATCCCTAGGCTGGGCGGCGAGGCGGCGGTATGAACCCCACACCCCATGGGGCGGCTCCCATCGACGACACCCTTCGCCGGGTTGTGGTGGGGTTTCGCCTCGTCGCCATCGCCTGGATGGGCGCCCTGGTGGGAGCGACGCTGGCCACCGACCCCGGGGCGGACCAGGTCGTAGTGGGCGGCACCTACGCCCTGGCCCTGGCCTGGACCGGGGTCACCGTGGCCCACGCCCTCCATCCCCGCTGGTTCCGCCACCCCGCCTGGGTGGGCCTCGACGGCCTCGTGGCCCTGTGGGTGTCCATCTCCCCCTTCGTCGCCGGCTCGCGCGACCTGTTCTTCGGCGGCTATCCCCTCTCCTGGCTGCTGCTCGTCGCCTACGCCGGCGGCCTCTGGTCCGCCCTCGGGGGCGCCGCTGCCCTGGCCACGGGGCAGATCGTCGGGTCCCTGGGCGAGGCGGGACGGACCGCCACCCGGTCGGCGGGCGACGTCGGGGTGTTCCTGGTGGCCGCCCTCGCCTTCGGCTGGGGCGCCGCCGCCCTGCGCCGCTACGACCTGGCCCGGACCGAGGCAATCGAGGCGCTCGAAGTGGAACGGGCCGCCCGGATGCGAGCCCACGATCGGGCCGAGATCGCCGCCCACCTCCACGACTCCGTGCTGCAGACCCTGGCCCTCATCCAGCGGGATCCCACAGACCCGCGCCGCACCGCTTCGCTGGCTCGCCGCCAGGAGCGGGAGTTGCGGGAGTACCTCGACCAGATCGCCTCTCCTCACTCCCCCAGCCTGCGGGCGGCGCTGCGCCACACCGCCGGGGAAGTGGAGGACCTGTTCATGGTGCGCATCGAAGCCGTGGTGGTGGGCGACTGCGCGGTCGACGAACCCCTCGAGGCGTTGGTCCAGGCGGCACGCGAGGCCCTGGTGAACGCTGCCAAGCACTCGGGGGCAGACACCGTGTCGCTGTTCGCCGAAGTGACCCCCGGCGGGGTGACGGTGACGGTACGCGACCGCGGCCGCGGCTTCGACCCCGGCCCGCCGGGGGCAGGACGCGGTCTGGCCGAGTCCATCGTGGGCCGCATGGAGCGCTGCGGGGGCGCGGCCGCGGTGCGCTCCACCCCGGGCGAGGGCACCGAGATCGACCTGCATTTGAGGAGGGGCAATGACTGAGCCGCGGCTGAGGGTGTTCGTGGTAGACGACCACGACCTGTTTCGCGCCGGAGTGCGGGCCGCCATCGGCACCGAGGTCGACATCATCGGCGAGGCCGACGATGTCGACCCGGCCGTCGAACTGATCCGCGAGCGCCTCCCCGAGGTGGTCCTCCTCGACGTGCACCTGCCCGGAGGCGGAGGCCAGCGCGTGGTCAAGGAGGTGCGGCGCACCCACCCGGGGATCCGCTTTCTGGCGCTGTCGGTCTCCGACGCCCCCCAGGACGTCGTCGCCGTGATCCGGGCCGGCGCCTCCGGCTACCTCACCAAGACGGCCACGGCCCGCCAGGTGGTGGAAGCGCTGCGTCTGGTATCCGCCGGGCACGCCGTGTTCTCACCCCAACTGGCCGGGTTCGTCCTCGAGGCCTTCCCCGCCGTCGACCCCGCCGCCGTCGACCCGGACTTCGACCGCCTCACCCCGCGCCAACGGGAGGTGCTGCGTTCCATCGCCAAGGGCTACACCTACAAGGAGACTGCGGACGCCCTCGGCGTCTCCCCCCGCACCGTGGAGACCCACGTGTCGGAGGTGCTGCGCAAGCTGCAGTTGACCAACCGCAGTGAGTTGACCCGCTGGGCAGTCGACCGGGGGTTGGGATGAGCGACGGCGCGCCGGGAGACCGCGTTCGCCTGGGTCGTGAGGACATCGTGACGGCCCTGTGCGCCGCCCTGGAGCGGTGCCCGGGGGCTCTCGCCTTCTGGGAAGGGGGATCGATGGCCTTCGGCCGGGCCGACACCTGGTCCGACCTCGACCTCTACGTGCTCGCCGCCGACGAGGCCCTCGAGGACGCCCTGGCGACGGTCGAGGAGGGCCTGGCGGCTCTCTCCCCCATCACGGTGCGCCGGCGCCTCCCCGAGCCCACCTGGCATGGGCACGCCCAGGCGTTCTACCTCCTGGCCGACGCCCCGGAGCATCTGGTCGTCGACCTGGTGGTGCTGCGTCGGTCCGTGCCGGAACGCTTCCTCGAGCAGGAGCGCCACGGCGTCCCCCTGGTGCACTTCGACCACACCGGGGAGGTCGCCCCGCTCCCCCTGGATCGGACCGATTTCGCCGCCGGGGCGAAGCGGCGCCTGGAGGGGCTGCGGGAGGAGTTCGCTCTCTTCCAGGGCTTCGTGCGCGCCGAGGTGGCCCGAGCCGACCCCATGGCAGCCCTGGCCGCCTATCGCAACTACACCCTGCGCCCCCTGCTCGAAGTGGTCCGGATGCGGCACTGCCCGGAGCGCTACGACTACGGCATGAAGTACTCGCGAGCCGACCTCCCCGCCGGGGTGGTCGAGCGCTTGGAGTGGCTCCACTTCGTGCCGAGTATCGAGGGCATCCCGGAGCGCCAAGCGCAGGCGGAGACCTGGTCCGCCGAGACGGTGACCGCCCTCGAGCGCGACGGGTTGGGCCTCTAAGCCGAAACCCTCACCCCCCGCCCTCTCCCCCGGCCGCACGAACCTGCCGAAACCCGCACCCCCCCCCCGCACCCCCGGCCGCACGAACCAGCCGAACCACCCACCCCCCCCCCCCCCCCGCCGCCCCGCCGCGGGGGGGGGCCCCCCCCCGCCCCCCGCCCCCCCCCCCCCCCCCCCCCC
>JBDROA010000095.1:0-37932 GCA_043810615.1 Actinomycetota bacterium
TGGAGCCGTTGTTGGCGTAGTTCCAGTTGTCGTTGGTGGGGATGAACGCTGCCGCCGGGATCATGATCTTGCCGGTGGTGGCTCTCGGCTCGGCTGCGGTCACCACCCCCGGTCCGATCAGCATTGCTACCAGCAGCGCCGACAGCAGCGGCACCCACAGTCTCCGCATCGTGGACATGGTCACCCTCCCTCACTCGATTGGGCTGACCGCGCCCATCATCGTCCCTGGAAGCCGCCGATGACAGGCCGCACTATCGATGGGCCATGCTGATGGTCCGCCAAGAGGACAACCCCCTCCACACACAAGCCTGATCCCCTTAGCCCCTTAGCGGGCTTCCCGGCGCGTAGGCTGACACCATGGACGAGCGGGAAGCGACCGCCTACCACGAAGCCGGCCACGCTGTCATCACATGGAGCCAGCGGCGAGCCTTCCAGTTCGTCACCGTCGAGAAGGGCGAGGACTTCGCCGGCCTCACCCAACAACGTGCGGTACCCGACTGGGCGCAGCCTGACGTTGGCGACCCCCGGGCACAGCGCTGGATCCACGATGCAGTCAGGAGCTCCTGGGCGGGACTACTGGCCGAAGCCATCTACCGCGGTGACCCCGAAGCCACCGACCCTCAAGGCAACGACCGCTTCACCATCATCGAACTGGCCCCACTTCCCGGAGAGGCAGCCAGCGCCTACATCGAACAGCAACGACTCCACACCCTCAAGAAGTTGCAGCACCCCCACATCTGGCGAGCAGTCGAGGCACTAGCCGCCGCACTACTCACCCAACACACGATCGAATGGCGGGACGCCAAGCAGATCATCCAGGCTGCCGTCGCACCGCAATCGGTCACTGGGCACAAAGTGGTCACATGACCAGGCCCAACAAGGCCAAACCAAGCGAAACCACACCAACACGAAACCCGTTGCGGTGTAAGCGTTTCGCCCCTGTTTCAACCCCTGACCTGGGGTAACGGACGGGGGCTGATTGGCTTTCACACGGCAGAGGTCACTGGTTCGATCCCAGTAGCGCCCACGCAGAGACCCCTTGCCTGCGGCAGGGGGTCTCTCGCGGGGCGAGGTGCTCAGTAGCTGTACAGCACCGAGACGCCGAAGAACTGCGCTTCCTCTGGGACGGTGACCCACAGATACGGGCCGACCAGAGCGGTGTTGGCGCGGCGGGGGCTGATGGCGGAAGTGCTGGGGTCCTGGGGGTAGGCGACCTGGTCGGTGGTGCAGACCGCGCCGAGGTTGAGTTCATTCCCCGTGGGTGGGGAGGCACGGTAGACGGTGGCGCAGACCGAGCCGGCTCCATTGTCGTAGGCGTAAAGGATGATCTTCTTGATGTTGACCACCGGAACCGGAAAGGGGATCGGGGCGGTGAAGTTGCCGCTGTTGCCGGTGGTTGCCAGAGAGTAGCCGTTGTTGCTGTAGTCCCAGTTGTCGGTGGTGGGGATGAACGACGCCGCCGCGATCATGATCTTGCCGCCGGTGCGGGCCTGCGGCGCGGCAATTGCAGAATCGCCGCCCGGCGACATCCCCACCAGCGCGGCTACCAGCAAGCCGGCCAGCAGGGGAACGGTGATCTTCCTGGTCAGGGTCACGTTGGCTCCTCCCGTTCGGGGCGCTCGCCGGCGGCGGGCACCTGTGGAGGCTCCCGGCGACGGCCCCGGCCTCGAACCGGGAGCCTGGTCCCAGGCACCCTAACCCGCGGGCCGCCGTCCGGGCAACAGACCGGAAACGCACCCGGGCGCGAGGTCCGTTGCCGACCGGGCTCAGGGACGCCGGGTCACCCGCTCGGGGCGATGCAGAACTCGTTGCCCTCCGGGTCGCCCATCACGGTCCAGCGGAAGCCACCCATCTCGTGCTCCTGGAGGCGGGCTCCGCCCAGGTCCAGCACCCGGGCGATGAGCGCCTCGGGCTCCGCCGTCGCCAGGTCGAGGTGCATGCGGTTCTTCACCGTCTTGGTTTCCGGCACCTGCTGGAACGCGAGGCCCGGGCCCTTGTCTCCCATCCGGCTCAGGAACACGAAGCCGGGGAAGCGCTCCTTCTCCTGCAGTCCGAGGACGGCCTTCCAGAAGGCCACCTCCTTCTCCAGGTCGTTGCAGTCGAGCATCACCGAGAACACGGTCGGGGCCTGTCCCATGCATCCTCCTTCGGCCCGGGGCCTAACTCCATCGCGGTAGCCGGTGCGCCCGCCCGGGCTGAATCAGGGGCCCGGCGCGGCATCCAAGCGCTGCTGCTCCTCGGCGGACAGCTCCCGGCGCAGCACCTTGCCCACGAAGCTCTTGGGCAGGGTCTCGCGGAACTCCACGAACTTGGGGACCTTGAAGCGAGCCAGGTGGCCGCGACAGAACTCGACGATGTCCGTCTCGGTCGCTGCGGTGCCGGGCCGCAGGACGACGAAGGCTTTCACCCTCTGATCGGGTGAGTTGGGCGGCACCCCGATGACGGCGGCCTCGGCGACCGCCGGGTGCTGGTACAGGACGTCCTCGATCTCCCGCGGGTACACGTTCAGGCCCCCGCCGGCGAGGATCAGGTCCTTCTTGCGGTCCACGATGTGGAAGAAGCCGTCCTCGTCCATGACCGCCACATCCCCGGTGTGCAGCCAGGTGGTGCCGTCGGCGTCGGCGACCAGGGTGGCGGCGGTCTCGTCGGGTTGGTGCCAGTACCCCAGCATCACCTGCGGGCCGCTGATGCACAACACCCCGCGCTCTCCGGGGCCCAGGCTGCGGGTCTCGGTCTCCTCGTCCACGATGCGGCAGTCGGTGTCGGGGAACGGAACCCCGATGGTGCCGATGCGGTCCTGGCCGGCCAGGGGGTTGGCGTGGGTCACCGGCGAAGCCTCGCTCAGGCCATAGCCCTCCACCAGGCGGCCGCCGGTCAGTTCCTGGAAGCGGCGTTGCACCTCGGGGGGCAGGCCGGCCGCGCCGCTCATGCACTGCTTGATGGAGGTGAGGTCGTACTTCCGCTTCTGCACCGCGGGGTGGTCGACCAGGGCGGTGTAGAGGGCGGGTACCCCGGGCACCAGAGTGGGCCGGTAGCGGTCGATGACCTTGAGGAGGCCTTCGATGTCACGGGGGTCGGGACGATGACCTGGGTGTACCCCTGGTCGATGGAGTGGTTCATGCACACCGTCATGGCGTAGGAGTGGGTCAGGGGGAGGGCGGTGAGCATGATCTCCCCCGCCTCCACCAGGCCGGTGGACCAGGCCTGGCCCTGACGGGAGTTGGAGACCAGGTTGCGGTGGGTGAGCATGGCCCCCTTCGGGGTGCCGGTCGTGCCTCCGGTGTACATGAGGACGGCGAGGTCGCCGGGGTCGATGGGGACCGGCTGCGGATTCTGCGGCGCGGCAGCGATCACTTCCTGGAACCAGTAGGCGCCCGCATCGCCGGAGATGTCGACCCGGTGCCCTCCCTTGCGCTCCTTGGCCACGGTGAACAGCGCCCGCAGCATCGGTGGGAAGTACTCCTTGACGCTGGTGACGATGACGTGCTCCAGGGCGGTATGGGGCCGGGCCTGGCGGAGGCGGGGGTAGTTGAGGGTGAGGCAGAAGGCCACCCGGCTGCCGGCGTCGGCCACCTGGTGGGATACCTCGGCCGCGGTGTACAGCGGGTTGGCGGGCACGGCCACGCCTCCCGCCTTCCAGATGGCCTCGTAGGCGATGACGGTCTGCGGGCAGTTGGGGAGGAACACCGAGACCCGGTCTCCCTGGGCTACCCCCAGTTCCTGCAGGGCGGCGGCGAGGCGGTCGGAGAGCCCGTCCAATTCCCGGAAGGAGAGGGGGCGCCCGAAGAAGAGCAGGGCGGGCTTGTCGGGGAAGCGGGCCGCAGTGCGGGTCAGGAGGTCGGTGAGGTTGATGTCGGGGTAGTCGAGAGTCGCCGGGACGCCCGGGTCGTATTGGCGATGCCAGGGCCGCGCTTCCATGCCAGGTCTCCTTCCAGCCCGCCGGGGCCAACCCGCCGCCGGGCACCGGTCCGGGTGCAGCGGCCATTCCACCACGAACCGGCTGCGGGTGCCGGGCCAACCCGGAACGGCGGCGACCGATCGGCTGCGCTCGGCCCACGCCCTCAAGACAAGGAGAGGCATGGCCAAGCTCATGCTGGCGAGAGGGTCGAGCGGCCCTCTGGTCGAAGCGCTGCACAAGTCGCTCGCCGTGCTCGGGATCAACCCCGGCCCCAAGACTATGACCGTCCTCGAGGCGCAGGGGCTGGCCGTCGCAGCTGCCGTCCTGCCAAAGCCAGTGGTCAAGCCCATCGCCCTGCCGAAGCCCTTGGGCAGGCCGGTAGCCAGGCCGGTGGTGAAGCCCGCTCCCAGGCCCGCTCCCAGGCCCGCTCCCAGGCCCGCTCCCAGGCCCGCTCCCAGGCCCGCTCCCTCGACGGCGGTGAACCGCCCTGGGAATGGTGGAGCGTTCGTCGCGCTGAGGAGCGCGAGGGCTGCCGGGCCCGTGGCCAAGCCGACGCCCGGGCTCACCCGGGCGCGGCGTAAGCCAAGGCAGTCGCCGATATCGCCGAGGAGGCGGCACCGAAGAAGCCGTTATGGCCTCTCCGCGCACTCCAGCTAGAGCAGGGCCTCCCCGGCAGGGGAGGCCCTGCAGCCTGCGAAGGGTCCGGCTCGGGTCAGCCGAAACGGTGGCCGCAGCGGGGGCAGGCGGCGTCTTCCTCGCCGGTCTGGCTGCGGCACCAGGGGCACGGCAAGTCGGGCCCGCTCGTTTCCCACAACAGGCGCGTGAGACGGACGAGGGGCGCGCTCACGAAGACCCTCCTCGCGTCGTCGGTGTCGGGGTCACGTTCCCACTCCTTGGCTCGGTATGCCGGGCGCAGGCTAGGGCCCGGGCCCCCGCGGGGTGAGGATTTCGCCTCGCGGGGCGGTCTCGAGGAGGGGGCCGGGGGATCCCTCCGGGCCGATTACCCTCTGTCCCGGCACCCCACGGAGCGAGCGCATGCCCATCACCATCACCCTCCCCGACGGATCCTCCCGGCAACTCGAGGCGGGGGCCACGGGGGCGATGGCGGCCCGGGCCATCGGGCGCCGCTTGGCAGAGGCCGCCGTGGCGGTCCGGGTCGACGGTGAACTGCGAGACCTGTCGGCGCCCCTGGCCGACGGGGCCGCTCTCGAGGTGATCACCGCCGACAGCGATGCCGGGCGTTCGGTGCTGCGCCACTCGGCGGCGCACGTCATGGCCCAGGCGGTCCTCGGCCTCTTCCCCGGGGCGCAGTACGCCATCGGTCCGGCCATCGAAGACGGCTTCTACTACGACTTCGCCGTGGGCCGGGCCTTCACCCCCGAGGACCTCGAGGCCATCGAGGCCCGCATGGCGGAGATCGTCGCTGCCGACCAGCCTTTCGAACGCGAGGCGCTGAGCAAGGAAGCGGCACTCGAGGTCTTCGCCGCCCAGCCCTTCAAGCGGGAGATCATCGAGTCGGTTGAGGAGTCCGAGGGCGCCGCCGGCACCCGGGTCACCGTCTACCGCAACGACGGCTTCGTGGACCTGTGCCGGGGACCCCACCTGCCGTCGACGGGGAAACTGGCGGCCTTCAAGCTGCTGCGCATCGCCGGGGCCTACTGGCGGGGCGACGAGCACCGGCCTCAGCTGCAGCGCATCTACGGGACCGCGTGGGAGAGCCGGGCGGCCCTCGACGGCTACCTGCTCCGCATCGAGGAGGCCCGACGACGCGACCACCGCCGTCTGGGAACGGATCTCGACCTGTTCTCCTTCCCTGCGGAGCTGGGGAGCGGACTGGCGATCTGGCATCCCAAGGGGGCCACGGTGCGCGGCCTCATGGAGGACTACAGCCGGCGCACCCACCAGGCCCACGGCTACCAACTGGTGGCCTCCCCTCATGTGGCCCGGGCCGATCTGTGGGAGCAATCGGGGCACCTGCGCTTCTACGCCGAGACGATGTACCCGCTCATGGAGCTCGACGACGGCGACCGTTACGTCCTCAAGCCCATGAACTGCCCCTTCCATATCCTCATCTTCAAGAGCCGGGGGCGGTCCTATCGCGAGCTGCCGCTGCGCCTGTTCGAGCTGGGGACGGTGTACCGCTACGAGCGCTCCGGCGTCCTCCACGGGCTGCTGCGGGCCCGCGGGTTCACCCAGGACGACAGCCACATCTTCTGTATGGAGAGCCAGATCGCCGAGGAGTTGCAGGGGCTGCTCGACTTCTCGCTCATGGTGCTGCGCGATTTCGGCTTCGAGCAGTTCGAGGCCGACCTGTCCACGCGGCCGGACAAGTTCGTCGGCCGGCCCGATTTGTGGGACCGGGCGACGACGGCCCTGGGCGACGCCCTGGGCAAAGCGGGGCTGGCCTATTCGGTGGCCGGGGGGGAAGGCGCCTTCTACGGCCCCAAGATCGACCTCCACGTGCGTGATGCCATCGGGAGGCGCTGGCAGGTGACCACGCTGCAGATGGACTTCGCCCAGCCGGACAACTTCCACCTGGAGTACGCCACCGCCGTCAACACCCGGGAGCGGCCGGTGATGATCCACCGCGCCCTATTCGGCTCGGTGGAGCGGTTCCTGGGGGTGCTGCTGGAGCACTACGCCGGGGCCCTGCCGGGATGGCTGGCGCCGGTGCAGACCACGGTGGTGCCGGTGGCCGACCGCCACCAGGCCTACGCCGCCGAGGTGGCGGCGGCCCTGGAGGCAGGCGGCTTGCGGCCGGAGGTGGACTCGGCCGACGACACGGTGGGCGAGAAGATCCGCCGGGCACTCACCCAGAAGCACCCCGCGGTGCTGGTGGTGGGTGACAAGGATCTGGAGGCTCGCACCGTGGGGGTGCGCTTTCGGGGTGGGGACGAGGAGCGGGGGGTACCCCTGGCCGCGGCTGCAGAGCGTCTGGCGGAGGCCTTTCGGCCCCCCCGCTGATCGGGGGATGGCATTGCGCCGCTGCCCGGTAGGCTGCACCGCCGTGTTGCCCCCCCGGTCGAGGCGATCATGAAGTACTTCATCCGCATCCTGTCGGGCGTCGTGCGTCGGGCGCCCGTGATGGTGATAGTCGGGGCGCTGGCGGTCACCGCGGCTCTGGGCCTCCTCGTCCCTCAGCAGGAGAGGGCCGTCGGCAACGAGGGGTTCTCCCCCAACTCCGATGAGTTCCGCGCCTTGCAGACCATCGACGAGGTGTTCTCGGAGAGCACCGAGGTGGCGGTGCAGGTAGTGGTGACCTCGGCGTCGGGCGACGTGCTCACCGCGGCCGGGCTGCGGGCCTACGCGGCCGTCGAGGCCGCCGCTGGGGAGAGCCGGGCCGGTGAGCTCTTCATCGGCCGTCCCGGGGGAGACGTGGTGGGCTTCTTGGGCCCCACGCTGACCGCGCTGGCCCGGGAGGGGATCGCTCTCGAGGAAGCCACCGACGACCAGGTGAAACGGGCATTTGCCGTGGCCCGCGCCGGACTGCCGCCCGAGGTCGATGCCCAACTGGTCGGGCTGCTCTCCGCCGGAGCCGACCTCGCCGTGCCGGAGTCGCCGGCCGGGCTCATGGTGGTCTTCCTCAACCTGAGCCTGCTCGACGACGACCCGGACGGCTCCAAGTTGCAGGCCGTCGAATCGGACCTCGCCGCGGCGGCGCGGGCCGTGTCCACGGACGAGGTGGCGGTGCAGCCCTTCTCCTTCGGGCTGCTCTTCGAAGACACGGCTCAGGTGCAGGGAGAGATCGGCCGCCTCTTCGGCACCGCGTTCCTGATAATCCTGGTGATCCTGGCCTTCGTCTTCTGGGTGCACCCCAGGGGGCGGCTTACCCGTTGGGGGGCGATACGCCGCGCCGGATCCGACGTGGCGCTGGCGATGGCGGTCATCGGGATGTCGATCGTGTGGATGAACGGCGCCGGGGTGTTGCTGGGCCCGAAGTACCTGGGGCTCATTGGGAAGTTCAATGAGATGCTCCAGGTGATCCCGATCCTCCTGGTGGGTCTCGGGGTCGACTACGCCATTCACCTGGCCACCCGCTACCGCGAGGAAGTGGGGGGAGGCGGCGATGTGGTGAGCGCGGCCACCCGGGCCACCCGCACGGTGGGCGTGGCTCTCGTCCTGGCTACGGTGACCACGGGGGTGGGCTTCCTCACCAACCTGGTCAGCCCGATCGGGTCGGTGGCCGATTTCGGAGTGCTGGCTACGACGGGCATCGGTGCCGCGTTTCTGCTCATGCTCACCTTCGTGCCCTCGGTGCGAATCCTGCTCGACCGGAGGGCGGAGCGGGCCGGCCGCCTGCCCGTCGAGGCGCTGGGTCGGTCCAGCCGCCGCAGCCTGCCCCGCCTGATGGGCTCGGCTTCGGTGTTCGCCGAGCGGGCCCCGGTGGCGGTGCTCGTGGTTGCCCTGGCCGCCGGCGGCCTCGGCTTCTGGGGGCTCACCCGTCTCGACACGACGTTCTCTTTCACCGACTTCATGCCCGAGGGCTCGCCGCTCCTGGCCACATTCGAGACGATCACCGAGGAGTTCGGCGGCGGCTACGGAGAGCGCACCCAGATCCTGATCGAAGGCGACGTGGCCGACCCCAGGGCGCACAATGCCCTGGTGGCCGCGCACGCCGCCATGGCGGGGACTCCCGACGTGCAGTCCTTCGGGGGTTCGGCCGAAGCCGAGTCTCCGGTGTCGATCCTCTTGCGATTGGTGACCTCTCCGGACGCGGGGGGTGACGCCGGGGCCTACCGTCCCGATCTGGCCGTCGCGGCCGCCGCCCTCGGACTGCAGCCCGATCTCACCGTCGGTGCGGCGACCGACGTGGCCGCCCTCTACGACGCGGCGACGGCGGTGGTCCCCGAGCAGATGGGACGGGTGGTGGCGCGGGAGGGCGGCACCTATCGCTACGTGAATGTGATCGTGAGCACCACCGCCGGCGAGGCGGGGGCCACCCGCTTGCGCGACGCCCTCTACGAAGACCTCGCCCTGCTCAACTCCCTGGATCGGATCAGGGCCGTGCCCGCCAGCGACAGCATCGTGGTCGGAGGGGTGGTGGAGTCGTTGCGTGCCTCTCAGGTGAGCTCACTGGTTCTCACCATCGCCGCCGCCATGGCGCTGCTGGTGGTCACGTTCCTCATCGAGTCCCGGCGCCCCTTGCTGGGGGTGATCACCATCGCCCCGGTGGCTCTGGTGGTGCTCTGGGTGTTCGGGATGATGTCCGTGACGGGGATCTCCTTCAACCCCGTGACGGGGATGATCGCCTCGATCGCCATCGGCATCGGCGTGCCCTACACCATCCACATCACCCACCGCTATCAGGAGGACCGCATCCGCTTCTCTACCCCAGAGGAAGCGATCCGTTCCACCATGGTCCACACCGGCGGGGCCCTGGCCGGGTCGGCCCTGACCACCGTGGCCGGTTTCGGGATCCTGGTGACGTCCTCGCTCAAGCCCTTCCAGCAGTTCGGGGCGGTGATCGCCTACGCGATCGGGTTTGCGCTGGTGGCCGCGGTCCTGGTACTCCCGAGCATGCTGGTGATGTGGGACCGCTGGCACCGCCGCCGGGGAGAGCCGGTGCTCGACGAGCGGGCCCTCGAAGAGGCGCTGCCGGCGAGCTGAGGCACCCGGGACCCGGCGAGCCCCGAAGCGGGGGCGGAGGGCCGGCTCAGAAGACGAACACCTCGCCTGCCCCATCCTGCACTTCGAGGGTGATGGCGAAGCTGGCCCGGCGGGGCCAGCGCTCCAGCATGGCCATGGCCTGGAGGTTGCAGCCGGCCAGGAAGGCGGCCCAGGGCTCCCCCCGGTAGGCCGATCCCAGGTCGGCGGCGCATCCGGAGACACGGTCCTCCCGATCGGCGGCCAGGGTGAAGCCCTCGATGGTGATCACGGCGAGGCCGAGGTCACTGCAGCGGTTGATGATGCCGGCCGCGGCCTCCAGGGGGTAGAAGCCCTCGTCCTCGGGGCCCCGGCGGGTGGCGCGGCCGTCGAACTCGGCGGCCAGGACGTCGACCGGGTGCTCGCCGGCCGCGGTGCCGGGCAGGAGGCTCTCCGCCTCCACACCAGGAGTCGCCGCTCCGGCGCCGAGCATGGCGGTGACGGTGTCCAGGACGCGCTGCAGGTCGGCCACGTCGTAGAGGCGGGGCTCCCCCTCGGCATCGGGGTAGAACTCGACGAGCAGCTGCCCTTCGTCTTCGTAGGCCATCCCCACCACCTCATCGTCTTCAACGAGGTCGGCCACGGGGCGCCCCCAATCGAGATCCTGGCGCTCGCGGACGTGCAGGTCGGACATGGCGGTGATGCTACGCCCGCCGGCCGCATAGGGGCCGGTCGGCTCCGTTCGTGGATGGGGGGGTAGTCGCGCGCTGGGGCGGGCCGACGTACACCAGGCGGGGGCGGCCGATGTGAGTCTCGGGGTCCTCGACCCCTTCTTTCCACGGGGCGGTCCAGCCGGGAAGGCGGCCGAGGGCGAAGAGCACCGGCAGCATGCGGGTGGGGAAGCCGAGGGTGCGCAACCCGATCCCGGAGTGGAAGTCCACATTGGGGTACAGATGGCGCTCGATGAAGCAGTCGTCGGTGAGGGCGGCATGCTCGAGCGCCAGGGCGATGTCGAAGAGGGGGCCCCGGGCGTAGCGGCGGCCGGCCGGTTCGTCGACGAAGCCCTTCGCCCCGCCGGCCCGGGGGTCGCAGGTGCGGCAGATCGGTGGCCGAAGCCGGGCAGGCGGAAGGGGTTGTGGCGGTCCTTGGAGAGCGCCGGTCACCTGGCGTGGTTGCCTCCGCCGGCGCGGATGTGCTGCAGCAGCTCGAGGACGTCCTGGCTGGCACCGCCGTGCAAGGGCCCGGAGTGGGCGCTCATGCCCGAGGCCACCGAGGCGGACCCGCTCGCCCGGCTGCTGCCCACCAGGCCACCGTGGAGGTGGAGCAGTTCTGCTCGTGGTCGACGTGCGGAGGAGCAGAACGTCGAGCGCCCGCGCCGCCACCGGGTCGACCACGCAGTCCTCTCCGGGTATCGAGAAGGTCATCGGGAAGAAGCGGGAGGAGTAGTCGGGGGAGCGCTGCGGGTAGACCCAGGGCAGCCCGCTGCTGCGCCGGTGGGCGAAGGCGGCGGCGGTCGGCATCTTGGCCGGCAGGTGGATGGCGGCCTGTTCGGCGGCCGGGGTGCTCCCCAGTTCCGGGGGGAAGGCCCCCAGGGCGGTCATCGCCGCGGCGAGGAGCACCATGGGGTGGGCCTCGCGCGGGCAGGCGTCGAACATCTGCCGCATCCCCTCATCGAGGAGCGTCTCCACGGTGATCGCCTCGCTCCGGGCATCGAGTTGGGCCAGGGTGGGGAGTTCGCCGTGGAAGGGCAGGTAGCCCACCTCGCCGAAGCAAGAGTGCGCCGCCGGCTGCTCGATGGGGTAGCCCCGGTAGCGGAGGGCCCCCGCTCTCCCGTCCACGAAGCCGACGGAGTTGCGGCACCAGGCGGTGCCGGCGAAGCCGCAGTCGAGGGCCATCATGCCGGTGGACGACAGCAGCGGGCCGATGTCGAGGCCGCGCTCGCCCTCGGTGCCCACGAAGACATCGAGGGGCTGCTCGGCCTCCCCGTGCCTGACTACCGCCGGCTCATCGCTCCCGGGGCGGCTAGTCCTTCTCTTCCCGCGAGGCGGCTACCACCTTCTGCGTCTCGTACGGCGGGGCTTCCTCGTAGTGGCTCATCTCCATCTCAAATGCCCCGCGGCCGCTGGTGATGGAGCGGAGGTCGATGCTGTAGCGCTGCATCTCGGCGAGGGGCACCTCGGCGGTGATGACCCGGGTGTGGCCTTCGGAGTCCATGCCGAGGACGCGGCCGCGGCGGGAGTTGAGGTCGCCGATGACCTCGCCCATGTGTTCCTCGGGCACCCGGATGACGACCTTCGTGATGGGTTCGAGCAGGGTGGGCCGCAGCATGGGGGTGGCGGCCTTGACGGCCAGAATCCCCGCCATGCGGAACGACAACTCGTCGGAGTCCACCGAGTGGTGCTTGCCGTCGTACAGCGTGGCCCGGATGTCCACCACCGGGTAGCCCGCCAGGATGCCGCGCGACAGCGCCTCCTGGATGCCCTTGTCCACTGCCGGGATGTACTGGCGGGGGACGTTGCCCCCCCTGACCGCGTCCACGAACTCGTAGCCGCTACCGGAGGGGAGGGAATCGAATCTGACGAGGGCCACCCCGAACTGGCCGCGCCCGCCGGTCTGCTTCTTGTGCTTCCCCTCGACGTCGGCGCTGCCACGGATGGTCTCCCGGTAGGGGATGCGGGGGAGGGCGGTTTCCACCTCGACCCCGAAGCGGGCGGCGAGGCGGGACACCGCTACCTCCAGGTGGGTGTCGCCCAACCCGGAGAGGACCGTCTCGTTGGTGTCGGCGCGACGCTCCATGCGCAGGGTGGGATCGTCCTCCACCACCCGCTGCAGTGCCAGGGACAGCTTCTCCTCATCCTGCTGGGACTTGGGGAACACCGCCACGGACATCGCCGGTCGTGGCATGGCCATCGGCTCGATGGCCACCTTAAGCCCGGGGGAGCGCAGGGTGTCGCCGGCGAGCACCGACTCGAGTTTGGCCACGGCGGCGATGTCGCCTGAGGCCACCTCGCCGAGGTCCTGGTGCTCCTTGCCGCGCATGGTGAACAGGTTGTGCATGCGGCCGGCGCCGCTGCGGGTGGCGTTCTCGAGCGAAGTGTCTGCCGGGATGGGGCCCCGGAAGACCCGGAACAGGGCGATGCGGCCCACGTAGGGGTCGGACTGGGTCTTGAACACGTAGGCCACCACTCCCGAGTCGGGGAGGGCGCTGCCCGCGGCCAGGGGGGGAACCGGACGCTCCTCGGGCCGGGGGCCGTAGTCCACGATGAACTGAGCCAGGCGGTCGATGCCGACCAACCGGGTGGCGGACCCGCAGAGCACGGGGAAGGCGGAGCCATCGACGATGCCCCGGTGCATGGCCGAAACGAGCTCATCTCCGGTGGGCTCGGTGCCCTCCAGGTAGCGCTCCAGGAGCGAGTCGTCGGTCTCCACCACGGCCTCGATGAGCGCGGTGTGGAGCGAGGCGACCTCGTCTTCGACCGCGGCCGGGATGGTTCCCTGCTTGCCCCTGGGGCTGCTCTCGTAGGTGAAGGCGATGTCGCCGGTGAGCTGCGCCACCCCGGAGAGAGCGTGCTCCGTGCCGATGGGCACCTGCAGGGGAGCCACGGCGGTGCCGAAGGCGGCTTTCAGCTGGGTGAGCGTCCGGGAGTACGAGGAGCGTTCCCGGTCGAGCTTGTTGATGAAGAAGGCGCGGGCGATGCCCTCTTCCCCGGCCATGCGCCACAGGACCTCGGTCTGCACTTCGACGCCGTCGACCCCGGACACGACGAACAGGGCCAGGTCGGCGGCACGCATGGCCGCCCGGGCGTCGCCGATGAAGTCGGAGTACCCGGGGGTGTCGATGATGTTGACCCGGTGCCCGGCCCACTCGAAGGGAGCCATCGCCAGGCTCACCGACGAGCCTCGGGCGATCTCCTCGGGCTCGAAGTCGGTCACGGTGTTGCCGTCTTCGATGCGCCCCATGCGGGTGGTCACCCCGGCGGCGTGGAGGAGAGCCTCCGCCAGGGCGGTCTTCCCGCTCCCGCTGTGGCCGACGAGTACGACGTTCCTGATGCGTTCCGGGGCCAAATGAACCTCCTGCAGGGCCACCGGAGTGTAGTTGTCGGGAGCCGCGGCTAACCCCGTGTGCTACTTTCGATGCCGCCGTGCTCGACATGAGAGCCCGCCGCCGGGTTTCCCGCGCCTTCGATCCCATCGCTCGCGGGGTGGCGCGCTTCGGGCTCACCCCCAGTGTGGTGACTCTCCTCGGCCTGACGATCTCCATCGCCGGGGCGGTGCTCCTCGGCCTCGGCTACCTGGCGATGGGGGGCGTCGTGGTCGGCTTCGGGGCCACGCTGGACGTCCTGGACGGGATCCTCGCCCGTCTCACCCGCACCGAAACCCGGCGCGGGGCCTTCCTCGACTCGTTCACCGACCGGGTGGGGGAAGTGGCCATGTGGACCGGCCTCGGCTTCTACCTGGCCGACGAGGGCCGGGCGACGCTGGCGATGCTCTCGCTCATCGCGGTGTGCGGCTCACTCCTCATCTCCCTGGTGCGCGCCAAGGCCGAAGCGGAGGGCGTGCGGGGCAAGGGCGGCCTCATGGGGCGGGCCGAGCGCATCCTGGTCTTCTGCTGGGGGGTGGGCCTGGCCGGAGTGGGGTTGCCCACTCTCGCGCCCACGGTCTGGATCCTCGCCGTGCTCACCTGGGTGACCGTGTTGCAGCGCTTCTACAACACCTGGGTACAGCTGAAGGCGTGAGCGGCCTCTTCGGCTACCTGGTCGTCCGGGCCCTCTCGGGCCTCCTGGGCGTGCTCCCGGAACCGGTGATGCGGCGCCTCGGCTATGCCATCGGTTACCTGATGTCGTTCACCTCGCCGCGGGCCCGGGCCATGGCCGAGCGCCACCAGCGGCGCATCCTGGGCCCCGCGGCGGACGCCCGGCGCGCCGCTCGCCGGGTCTTCGGCCACTACGGGCGCTACTACGCGGAGGCCTTCTGGACGCGCCCCCGGCGACAGCGCGGGGTCCTCGGCACCTCGACGGTGGAGGGGTTGGAGATCCTCGAGGCCGCGGTGGCGGCCCCGGCGGGCATCGTGCTGGCGGTGGCTCACCTGGGGAATTGGGAGGCGGCCGGGCTCAAGGCCGTCTCCGTGGGGGCGCCGGTCCTCGCCCCCGCCGAAGGCCTGCCCAACGAGCGCCTCGTGCGGTGGTTCATCGCGATGCGGGCGATGATGGGTATCGACGTGGTGATCGTGCGGCGGGGCACCCGGGTCACCGAGGCCCTGGCTCGTCGCCTCGAGGAGGGCGGGGTGGTGGCGGTGATGAGCGATCGGGACCTGAAAGGAACGGGCATCCCGGTGACGATGTTCGGGGAAGAGACCACCATGCCCGCCGGCCCGCTGACCCTGGCGTGTCGCACGGGGGCGACGGTGCTGCCGGTGGGGACCTACTTCAATGCCGGCCCGGGCCACCTTTTCCACGTCCACCCTCCGCTGGAGGTGCCCGCCACCGGATCGTTCGAGGAGCGGGTGCAGGAGGGGACGCGCCGCCTGGCCGTGGTGCTCGAGGAGATGATCGCCCGCGCCCCCGAGCAATGGCACGTGCTGCAACCGGTGTGGCCGAGCGACCGGGAGGGGCCATGAAGGTCGTCCTGGTCTGCCCCTACGACCTGGCCGCCGTCGGAGGGGTGCAGGGCCAGGTGGTGTCGCTGGTGGCGTGGCTGCAGGAGGCGGGCCATGAGGCCTGGGCGGTGGCCCCGGGCTGCGGCGGCCCCCCCGGGACCCGTCACGTGGGGCCGGTGGTGACGGTGCCCACCAACCGGTCGCGCGCCCCCATCACCCTCCATCCCGGGGCGTTGGCCCGGGTGCGCGCGGCGGTGGCCGGGGCCGATGTGGTCCACCTCCATGAACCCCTGGTGCCCATGGTGGGGCCGGCGGCCCTGCGGGCGGGAGGAGCGCCGCTGGTGGGGACCTTCCACGCCGACCCGGGGGCGGTGGTGCGCCGGTTCTACCGGGGGGCGGCCCCGCTGCTGCGGCGCCTGGTGCGCCGCCTGGCCGTGGCCACCGCGGTGAGCCCGGTGGCGGCGGAAGGGGTGCGGGCGTTCGCCACGGTGCGCCTCGTCCCCAACGGCCTCGACACCGCTCGCTATCGCGTCGAGGTCGAGAGAGTGCCGCGACGGGTGGTGTTCCTGGGTCGCGACGACCCGCGCAAGGGCCTCGACGCCCTCCTGCAAGCCTGGCCGGTGGTGGCGGCCGCCGTGCCCGGGGCAGAACTGCGGGTCCTGGGGGCGAAGCGCCCTTCCGGGCCGGAGGGGGTGGTCTTCCTCGGCCGGGTCGATGAGCCGGCCAAGCTGCGGGAACTGGCGGAGGCGGCGGTGCTGTGCGCGCCCAACCTGGGCGGTGAGAGCTTCGGGCTGATCGTCGCCGAGGGCCTGGCGGCGGGGTGCGCCGTGGTGGCCAGCGATCTGCCCGCCTTCCGCCACGTGGCCGGAGAGGCGGCGCGACTGGTCCCCCCGGACGACGTCGCGGAGTTGAGCCGGGCCCTGACCGAGGTGCTCTCGGATGAGGGAGAAGTCGCCCGGCTCGCCGGCATGGGGCGGCACCAGGCGTCCCGGTTCGACCGGGCGGCGGTGTTGGAGGGCTACCTGGCGGCCTACCGCGACGCTCTTGGTGGAGCCTGAGGCTTTCCGGCCGGCCGGGGGGCGCGGCTCGAGGGCACCGCGGGCGCGGCGGTAGACTGGGAGCGTTCCCCCCAAGGAGTTGAGTTGGAGCAGGGCACGGTGCGCGTCAAACGAGGCCTCGCCGAGATGCTCAAGGGCGGCGTCATCATGGACGTCATCAACGCGGCCCAGGCGAAGATCGCCGAGGACGCCGGCGCGGTGGCCGTCATGGCCCTGGAACGGGTGCCGGCCGACATCCGCCGCGATGGTGGGGTGGCCCGTATGGCCGACGCCGCCCGCGTCGAGGAGATCAAGGCGGCCGTCACCATCCCGGTCATGGCCAAGGCCCGTATCGGGCACTTCGTGGAGGCCCAGATCCTCCAGGCCCTGGGAGTCGACTACGTCGACGAGAGCGAGGTGCTCACCCCGGCCGACGAGGAGCACCACATCGACAAGTGGCAGTTCACCGTCCCCTTCGTCTGCGGCGCCCGCGACCTGGGGGAGGCCCTGCGCCGCATCGGCGAGGGAGCGGCCATGATCCGCACCAAGGGGGAAGCGGGCACGGGGAACGTGGTCGAAGCGGTGCGCCACATGCGGGCCATCACCAACGAGGTCCGCCGCCTGCAGACGCTGGGCGGCGACCAGATCATGGCGGCGGCGCGGGAGTTGCGCGCCCCTTACGAGCTGGTGCGCGAGGTAGCGGAGACGGGCCGCCTCCCCGTCGTCAACTTCGCCGCCGGAGGCATCGCCACCCCGGCCGATGCCGCCCTCATGATGCAGCTCGGCTGCGACGGGGTGTTCGTGGGCTCGGGGATCTTCAAGAGCGAGGATCCGGAGCCCCGGGCCGCCGCCATCGTGGCGGCCACCACCTACTTCCGCGACCCGGCGGCGCTGGCCCGGGTGTCGCACGGACTGGGGGCTCCCATGGCCGGGTTGGAGATCGGCCAGATCCCGCCGGGGGAGATGCTGCAGGCCAGGGGCCGCTGACGGTGCGAGCCGGAGTGCTCGCTCTCCAGGGCGATTTCCGCGAGCACGCCGCCGCCCTGGAAGCGCTGGGGGCCGAAGCGGTGCTGGTGCGCACGCCCGGGGACCTCGAGGGCCTGGAGGCACTGGTGATCCCCGGTGGGGAGTCGACCGCCATGGGCGTCCTGGCGGGGCGGTTCGGGCTCATGGGCCCGCTGCGCGAGGCGATCGCCGGAGGCCTGCCCGCCCTGGGCACTTGCGCCGGCATGATCCTGCTGGCGACGGGCACCACCGGCTCCCGGCCCCAGCCGCAACTCGGGGTGCTCGACGTGGTGGTGGAGCGCAACGCCTTCGGCGGCCAGGTGGACTCGTTCGAGACCGACCTGGAGGTGGCCGGGCTGGCGGAGCCGCTCCGGGCAGTGTTCATCCGGGCCCCGTGGGTGCGCCAGACCGGGCCGGGGGTGGAGGTGCTGGCTGCGGTCGACGGGCACCCGGTGATGGTGCGCCAGGGGAAGGTGCTGGGCACTTCTTTCCACCCGGAGCTCACGGGCGACCGGCGAGTACATACACTGCTGCTCGAGACGGCACGGGAGCACTGATGTCGGGTCACTCCAAGTGGGCAACGATCAAGCACAAGAAGGGCGCCAAGGACATCCGGCGCGGCCAACTGTTCGCCAAGCTGGCCCGGGCGGTCGAGGTGGCCGCGCGGCAGGGCGGGGGCGATCCGGCGGGCAACGCCGCCCTGGCCCAGGCGATCGAGAAGGCCAAGGCTGCCTCGGTGCCCAACGACAACATCGAGCGTGCCATCCGGCGTGGGTCGGGCGAGGCCGGCGGGGCCAACTATGAGGAAATCTGGTACGAGGGCTATGCCCCCGGCGGGGTGGCCATCTTCGTGCAGGTGCTCACCGACAACCGCAACCGGGCGGCCTCCGATGTGCGCTCCACTTTCAGCCGCCACGGGGGGAGCCTGGGCGAGCCGGGCTCGGTGGCCTACCTGTTCGAGAAGAAGGGGTACCTGCTGGCCTCGGGGGAGGAGGATCAGGTGATGCTGGCCGCCCTCGATGCCGGCGCCGAGGACGTGCGGGCCTCGGATAGGCAGTGGGAGATCATCACCGCCCCCTCGGACCTGGCGCGAGTGCGGCAGGCCCTGGAGGAAGCCGGGCTGACGGTGGAGTCGGGCGAGGTCACCTACCTGCCCAGCACGCTGCTCCCCTTGGGCGAGGAGGCGGCCCGCAAGGTGCTGCGCCTGGTGGACCTGCTCGAGGAGTTGGACGACGTCCAGACGGTGTACGGCAACTTCGACATCAGCGACGAGGTGATGGCGGCCGTCGCCGGGTGACGGGGCCGCCGCGGCAGGTCGCGGTGATGATCCCTGTGGCCTGTCGACGCACGCCCTAAAGTCGGCGAACACATGTTTGTTCTCGGCATTGATCCCGGCCTCTCCGTCACCGGGTACGGGCTGGTGGCGGCACGCGGGGTGCGCCTCCGGGCCGTCGCCGCCGGGGCCATCCGCACCTCGCCCTCCATGGAGAACGCACCCCGTCTGGCCGAGCTCTTCGCCGATCTCGAGACCCTCCTCGCCGAGTACCGGCCCGACGAGATGGCCCTGGAGCAGGTGTTCGTGAACCGCAATTTGCAGACGGCCACTGCCGTGGGCCGCGCCGTGGGGGTGGCCCTCCTCGCCGCCGCCCGGGCCGGGATCCCGGTGTTCGAGTACACGCCCTCGGCGGTGAAGATGGCGGTCACCGGCAGCGGGGATGCCGCCAAAGACCGGGTCCAGGCCCTGGTGGCCCGGCGCCTGGGGCTGGCGGCGGCGCCGCGACCCGCCGATGCCGCCGACGCCCTCGCCGTGGCCCTCTGCCACTTGCAGTCGGCCGGCCTGCGCCGGGCGGTCGCCGGGGCGGGACGATGATCGGCCGCCTGCGGGGCACGGTGGCGGCCAAAGGACCCGAGGGCCTGCTGCTCGACGCGGGGGGAGTGGGCTTCGAGGTGGCCATGCCGCCCCGCGCCCTGGCCGACCTGCCGGCGGTGGGGGAGGCCGCAGTGGTGCACACTCACCTCCACCTGCGGGAGGACGGCGTGGCCCTGTTCGGGTTCCCCAGCGCCGAGGAGCGCGACCTGTTCCGGGTGCTGCTGGGGGCCACCGGGGTGGGCCCGCGGCTGGCGCTGGCGGTGCTGGGCACCCTGCGGCCCGCCGACCTGCGGCGGGCCATCCTCACCGCTGACGCCAACGCCCTGACCATGGTGCCCGGCATGGGCAAGCGCACTGCCCAGCGGCTGATCCTGGACCTGCGGGCCCGCTTCGAGATGTCCGACCTCGAAGAGATCCCCGGGGCCGGGAGCCTGGCCGAGGTGCGGGGGGCCCTCGAAGGCCTCGGCTACCAGCCGGCGGAGATCCGCCAGGCGCTGCAGGGCCTGCCCGCCGACGGTGAGGTCGAGGCCCTGCTGCGCTCCGCCCTGCAGCGACTGGGGAAGCGATGAGGGACGAAGGCCTGCTCTCCGTGGCACTGCAGCCCGACGAGGCGGCCTTCGAGGCCGGGCTGCGCCCCCGGCGCATGGATGAGTTCGTCGGGCAAGAGGAACTGAAGGAGCGCCTGGCGATCCTCATCGAGGCGGCGGCGGGGCGGGGAGAGCCGGTGGATCACCTGCTCTTCTCCGGGCCCCCCGGGCTCGGCAAGACCACCATGGCGGCGATCGTGGCCACAGCTATGGGAGCCCAGTTCCGGGCGACGGCGGGCCCCGCCCTGGAGCGAGCCGGCGACCTGGCCGCCATCCTCTCCAACCTGGAGAGCGGGGATGTGATGTTCATCGACGAGATCCACCGCCTGCCCCGGGCGGTGGAGGAGGTCCTCTACTCGGCCATGGAGGACTTCCAACTCGACGTCGTGGTGGGGAAGGGTCCGGCCGCCCGCTCCATTCGCCTCGACCTGCCCGGCTTCACCCTGATCGGCGCCACCACCCGGGTGGGCCGGGTGTCGGCGCTGCTGCGCGACCGCTTCGGCTACCTGGCCCGCATGGACTACTACCCGCCCCACGAACTGGAGGCGGTGGTGGGGCGCTCCGCCGGCATCCTCGAAGTCCCCATCGACGAGGGCGGGCGGCGGGAGATCGCCACCCGGAGCCGTGGCACCCCCCGGGTGGCCAATCGCCTGTTGCGGCGGGTGCGCGATTTCGCCGCAGTGCGGGCCGAAGGGCGGGTAGACGCGGCCACCGCCCTGCGGGCCCTGGAGGTGTTCGAGGTGGATCGGGCCGGGCTGGATCGGGTGGACCGGGCCATCCTGGAGGCGGTGGTGCTGAAGTTCGGCGGCGGGCCGGTGGGCCTGTCCACGCTGGCCATCGCGGTGGGGGAGGAACCGGAGACGGTGGAGGACGCCTACGAGCCCTTCCTGCTGCAACAGGGCATGTTGCAGCGCACTCCTCGCGGCCGGATCGCCACCGCGCTGGCCTACCGCCACCTGGGGCTGGAGCCCCCGCCGCCGCCCCCGAGCCCTCAGGGGACGCTGCTGTAGGCGCCCACCGGCGCCTCGGCTGGCGCCGGGCCGCCGCGGACCCCAGACTGGGGGCGCAGTGAGGACCGCCGACTTCACCTACGACCTGCCGGAGGCCGCCATCGCCCAGAGCGCGGTGGAGCCGCGCTCCGCCGCCCGCCTCCTGGTCACCGACGGCCTCGCCGATCATCGCTTTCACGACCTCCCCGGCCTGCTGCGGCCGGGAGACCTGGTGGTGGTCAACCGCACCCGGGTGCGGCGCGCCCGCCTGCGCGGGCGCCGGGAAGGGAGCGGGGGCCGGGTGGAGGCGCTGCTGCTGCGGCCCGCGGGAGAAGGGCGGTGGGAGGCCCTGGTCCGCCCCGCTCGCCGCCTGCGACCGGGCGACCAGATCCACTTCGGGGAGATGGTGGCCACCGTGTTGGTGGGGCCGGTCGGCGGGGAAGCCCTCCTGGGTTTCGACACCGGCAAAGTGCCGCTGGACGAAGCCCTCGCCCGGTGGGGGGAAGTGCCCCTGCCGCCCTATTTCAAGGGCCGTCTCGACGACCCGGAGCGATATCAGACGGTGTACGCCGCCGGGGCCGGGTCGGCGGCCGCCCCCACGGCCGGCCTGCACTTCACCCCGGAAGTGCTGGACGCCCTGGGCCGGCGGGGGATCGAGTTGGCCGCGGTGGACCTGGACATCGGGGTGGATACCTTCCGCCCCATCGCCGCCGCCCATCTGGAGGACCACGAGATGCACCGGGAGGGCTACTCCATCGCGGCGGTGACTGCGGCCGCCGTGGCCGCGGCCCGGGAGCGCGGCGGCCGGGTGGTAGCCGTGGGGACCACCGTGGTGCGCGCCCTGGAGAGCGCCGCCGTGCCCACCGGCGAAGTCCGGCCGGGAGCGGGGGCGACCGGCCTGTTCATCACCCCCGGCTACTCGTTTCGGGTGGTGGATCTGCTGGTCACCAACTTCCACGTGCCGGGGTCCACCCTGGTGGTCCTGGTGGCGGCCTTCATGGGGGAGGGTTGGCGGGAGGCATACCGCGTCGCCCTGGAACGCGGCTACCGGTTCCTCTCCTTCGGCGACGCCATGCTGGCGGCGAGGACGCGATGAGCGAGGCCGTCTCCTTCCGGGTGGAGCAACGCGACGGCGCTGCTCGCGCCGGGGTGTTGCTGACCCCGCACGGCGCGGTACCCACTCCGGCCTTCATGCCGGTCGGAACCCGGGGCACGGTGCGGGCCCTGGACGGGCGCGACCTGAGCGAGGTGGGGACGGCGATGGTCCTGGCCAACACCTATCACCTCATGCTCCGCCCCGGCGCCGAGACGGTGGCCGCCCTGGGAGGACTGCACCGCTTCATGGCGTGGGAGGGGCCGATCCTGACCGATTCCGGCGGGTACCAGGTGCTGTCACTGGAGCCCAAGGTGGACGAGGACGGGGTGGCCTTCCGCTCGGCGTACGACGGGGCGGCGGTGCGCCTGACGCCGGAGGGGGCGGTGGCCGTCCAGGAGCGCCTCGGTCCGGATGTGGCGATGATGCTCGACGTCCCCGTGGCCCTGCCCGCCCCGCGCGACCGGGCGCGGCGCGCCATGGAGCTCACCTTGCGCTGGGCGGAGCGGGCGCGGGCGGTGCATCGTCGGCCCGACCAGGCCCTGTTCGGCATCGTCCAGGGAGGCACGGACCCCGAACTGAGGGCGGAGAGCGCCACCGCCACCGCTGCCCTGGGCTTCCCCGGTTTCGGCATCGGGGGCCTGGCGGTGGGGGAAGCCGCCGAGGAGAGGCACGCCGCTCTCGAGGCCGCCGTCGGCGCCCTGCCTCCCGATCGGGTTCGCTACCTGATGGGGTTGGGCGACACCGAGGGAGTGCTGGAAGCGGTAGCGCAGGGCTGCGACCTGTTCGACTGCGTCTGGCCTACCCGCCTCGCCCGCCACGGCAAGGTGCTGTCCCGCCGCGGTGACTACGCGGTGCGTCGGGCCGAGTTCGCCGACGAGGCGGGGCCCATAGACCCCGACTGCCCGTGTCTCACCTGCCGGCGATACTCGCTGGGGTACCTGCGCCACCTGCGGGTCACCGGGGAGCTGCTGGGGCATCGCCTGCTCAGCATCCACAACCTCACCTACACCCTGGGGCTGCTGGCCGGAGCGCGGCGGGCGGTGGCCGCCGGGGAGTTCGGCGCCTTTCGGGAGCGGACCCTGGCGGGGCGCCGCACCCGGCCGCCCCACGGGCGGCTACCATGACCCGGCCCTCGCCCCCCCGGCGGGTGCCGTGGCCGTCGAAGCCCTCGGAGGAGTGATGCCAAATAGCCGTGCCCGGGCCGTCGTTGTCCGCCTGGGTGTGTTCGCCCTCGCCGTCACCGTGGCCCTCCTCAGCGCGGCCTGCGTCCCCCCGTCTACTTCCTCCACCACGGCGGCCGGCGACACGACCGGCACCACCGCGGCGAACGGCGGCTCTTCCGGGGGCAGCGTCATCATGACCATCGTGATGTACGCCGCGGTCATCGGCGGCCTCTTCTACTTCCTCCTCGTGCGCCCGCAGCGCACCCGGCAGCGTCGCTCCCAGGAACTGCAGTCCTCGCTGGGAGTGGGCGACGAGGTGCAGACCATCGGGGGCATCTACGGCACCATCGAGTACTTCGACGAGGAGACCGACACCGCGGTACTCCAGGTCGAAGGCGGGGGGAAGATTCGGGTGGCCCGGCGCGCCCTGGCGGACAAGGTGAAACCGAAGGGCCGATAGGAGCATGTCGCGGCGCGGCGCGCTCATCACCCTGGTGGCGACCCTCGCGGTGGCGTGGGGATCTCTCATCCTCACTCAGGCCCTGGGCATCACCCCGCGCCTCGGCCTGGACCTGCGGGGTGGGTTCTCGGTCCTGCTCGAGGCTCCGGAGGGCACGGACCCCGATGTGCTCGATAAGGCCGTCGAGATCATGCGGCGCCGCGTCGAGTCCCTGGGAGGGGTGCAGGAGCCGGAGATAGCGGTGACCGGCCTGCGCAACATCGAGGTGCAGCTGCCGGGCGTCACCGACCGGGAGCGGGCCCTGGACGCGGTGGGGACCATCGGCCAACTCGCCTTTCGCCCGGTGCTCGAGGTGAGCCAGTACGGGGTGAGCCCCTTGCTGCTCGATGCCATCGAGTACGAGCAGTCGACCACCACCACCACGACCACCACGACCACCACGACCACCACCACCACGACCGTCGCCACTACCACCACGGCGGTCGGGGAGACGACGACCACCACCGGCGGCGCCACGACCACGACCACAACGGTGGCTCCGGAGTCTCCCGACCTGACCCCGGTGTTGCCCCCCGGTATCACCATCTGCGACCCCGACCAGGATCTGGCCGCCCAGCCCGGCTGCGTCGATGGCACCACCGCCACCACGCTCAGCGACGACCCCACCAAGGAGGCCTGGCTGGCCGACCCCGAAACCGGCGAGGTGTTCCACCTGGCCCCGGCCCGGGTGCTCGGCGGCGACCTGGCCGACGCTCAAGCCGGGTTCATCCAGCAGGGTGCTTCAGGCAGCGGCGTGCCCTTCGGAGTGAGCACCGGCGGAGTGGGAGAGTGGGTGGTCTTCCTCGACTTCAACGGCGAAGGCGCCACCAAGTTCCAGGAAGTGACCAAGGAACTGGCCGGCTACAGCGTGGGCGACCCGCGGCGGCGCTTCGCCATCGTCCTCGATGGGGTGGTGCAGTCGGCCCCGCAGATGGACGCCGACATCAGTCCCGACACCGGGATCGCCGGCGGGCGGGCGGTGATCACCATGGGGACCTTGGAGCCGGAGCAGTCGGCTCGCAACCTGGCGGTGGTGCTCCGCTACGGGGCCCTGCCCGTGGCCCTCTCGCAGCCGAGCGTGGAATCGATCTCGGCCACCCTGGGGTCCGACTCGCTGCGCGCCGGGCTGATCGCCGGGGCCAGTGGCCTGGTGCTGGTGGCGCTGGCCACGGTCCTGTACTACCGGGCACTGGGCCTCATCCACGTCATCGGCCTCACCGTGTTCGGGTCGATCGTTCTGGTGGTTTTCTCCCTCCTGAGCGAGACCCAGGGGGTCAGCCTCACTCTGGCCGGTGTCGCCGGCATCATCGTGTCGATCGGCATCACCTCGGACTCCTACATCGTCTACTACGAGCGGATCAAGGAGGAAGTGCGCGCCGGCCGGTCGATGCGCGCTGCCATTAACCACGCCTTCAAGCGGGCCTTCCGCACCATGCTGACTGCCGACACCGTGTCGCTGGCCGCCGCGACACTGCTGTTCGTCCTGGCGGTGGGATCGGTCAAGGGCTTCGCCCTGGCGCTCGGCATCGCCACCGTCACCGACCTGGTGGTGGCTTACTTCTTCACCCGGCCGGCCGTGGTCCTGGCCGGGAACACGCGGCTCGGTGAGGGCGGGCGCTTCAGTATCCGCGGCGCCGCCGGGGTGGCGAGAGAAGCCGCCGGAGTGGTGAAGGAGGCGGCGAAGTGAGCCTGGCCCGGCGCCTCTACCTGGGGGAGACCCACTTCGATTTCGTCGGCCGCCGCCGCCGGTGGTTCGCTCTCTCCGGAATCCTCGTGCTGATCTCGGCTCTGGCCTTCGGCCTGCGGGGCTTCAACCTCAGTGTGGACTTCGTCGGCGGCTCCCTGATCGAATCCGACAACCCGGCCGGCGCCACCGTCGGCGAAGTGCGCGCCGCCTTGACCGGCATCGGCCAGGGCGGAGCCAAAGTACAGCTCAGCGGGGGTGGCGCGGGGCTGCGGGTGCAGACCGGCGAGCTGACCGAGGACGGTCAGCAGGCACTGATCGGCGCCGTCGCCGCAGTAGCGGGCATCGACGACCTGGAGCAGGTGAGCTACCAGACGGTAGGGCCCACCTTCGGGCGTCAGGTCACCGAGTCGGCAGTGCGCGCCCTGGTGGTGTTCCTCATCGTCGTCTCCGTCTTCCTGTGGTGGCGCCTGGAGTGGCGGATGGCCTTGATCGCCATCATCGAGGTGCTCCACGATCTGGTGCTCACGGCGGGCATCTACGCCCTGATCGGCTTCGAGGTGACCCCGGCCACAGTCATCGCGGTGCTCACCATCCTGGGCTACTCGCTGTACGACACCGTGGTGGTCTTCGACAAGATCCATGAGAACGTCGCCGAGCGTGGGGAACGGCAGACGATCTCGGCCATCGTGAACATGTCGGTGAACCAGGTGCTGATGCGCTCCATCAACACCTCGTTCACCACGCTGTTCCCGGTGGGCAGCTTGCTCTTCGTGGGCTCGCTGCTGCTGGGGGCGACCACTCTGCGCGAGTTCGCCCTGGGCCTGTTCATCGGGGTTGCTGCCGGCACCTACTCTTCGATCTTCCTGGGCGCGCCGCTGGTAGCGGTGTGGAAGGAGAGAGAGGAGCACTGGCAGCGTGTCCGGCGCCGCCTGGGCCGCAAGAGCGCGGACGACGAGTTCGCCGCTCGCGAACTGGTGGCCGTTCCCGCCCAGGACGCGGCCGCCGTCCCGTCGACGGCGACCGGAGCGGTGCCTCGCCCGCCCAGGAAGCGGCGCCGGCACCGCTGAGCGGTACCCGCCCGGCCCGGCTGGGGTCCCCCGGCGGCCCGTCGTACAATCCCGGGATGGGCGTTTCGGGCAGGTGTCGGCCTGGTTGCGTCCCGGCCTGGGGCCGGAGAGGTGAAGGCCGGTGATGCAACCCGACGCCCCCGCTCCGGCCGACGATGCTGCGGTAGCCGAACTGGAGCCGGTGCTGGCCGAGTTCCGCCGCCACTTCCCCCAGGGCGACACCGACCTCCTGGTGCGGGCGTATTCCGTGGCGGCGCGGGCGCACCGGGGCCAGTTGCGGCGCAGCGGCGACCCGTACATCACCCACCCGCTGGCGGTGGCCCGCATCCTGGCCGGCTACGGCCTCGACGCCGAGACGGTGGCGGCGGCCCTGCTCCACGACGCCCTTGAGGACAGCGACCTGACCCTCGACGAGGTGCGCGCCGGGTTTGGGGCAACGGTGGCCGACCTCATCGACGGGGTGACCAAGCTCGACCGCATCCGCTTCGGCAACCTCGAGGAGGCCCAGGCGGCGACCATCCGCAAGATGGTCATCGCCATGGCCCGCGACGTTCGGGTGCTGCTCATCAAGCTGGCGGACCGCCTGCACAACGTGCGCACCCTCCACGCCCTGCCCTCCGAGAAGCAGTTGCGCATCGCCGCCCAGACCCTGGAGGTATACGCCCCGCTGGCGCACCGTCTGGGCGTGCAGCGCATCAAGCACGAGCTGGAGGACCGCTGTTTCGCCATCCTGTACCCGCCCCGGCACGCCGAGATCCAGGAGCTGCTGCGGACCCGGGCCTCCAAGCGGGACGCCTACATCGAGGAGTTCATCGCCGAGGTGGAGCGCCTTCTGGCCGAGCAGCGGATCACCGCGGTGGTCAGCGGCCGGCCGAAGCACGCCTACTCCATCTACCGCAAGATGGTGGATGCCGGCCGCCCTTTCGAGGAGATCCACGACCTGATTGGCATTCGCATCATCACCAGGCGGGTGGGGGACTGCTATGCCGCACTGGGCTTGGTGCACACCCATTGGCCACCGGTGCAGGGGCGGTTCAAGGACTACATCGCCATGCCCAAGTTCAACCTCTACCAGAGCCTGCACACCACGGTGCTCGGTCCCGACCGCAAGCCCATCGAGGTCCAGATCCGTACCGATGAGATGCACGAGAGGGCGGAGCGGGGGATCGCCGCCCACTGGGTGTACAAGGAGGGCACGGCCCCCGAGGACGTGGAGGGAGTGCGTTCCATCAGCGCCCTGCCGCACGAGTATGAGAACCCTGAGGAGTTCCTGGCCAACCTGAAGCTGGACCTCTACCAGGACGAGGTGTTCGTCCTGACCCCCAAGGGTGAGGTGAAGAGCCTGCCCCGGGGCGCCACCCCGGTGGACCTGGCCTACGCCGTGCACACGGAGGTGGGCCACCGCTGCACCGGGGCCCGGGTGAACGGGCGCCTGGTGCCTCTGAGCTCCCGGCTGGAGTCGGGGGACATCGTGGAGATCCTCACCTCGCGTTCTGAGGACCACGGGCCCAGCCGGGACTGGCTCGGCTTCGTCCGCACCTCGCGGGCAGCCGCCAAGATCCGTCAGTGGTTCCTCCGCGAGCGGCGCGAGGTGACGGTGGCCGAGGGGCGGGAACAGGTGGCCCGCTTGCTGCGCCGGGAGGGACTGGGGTTGAGTGCGGCAGCTCGCGACGAGGCCCTGGCCCAGGTGGCGGAATCGCTCGGCCACCACGACCTGGAGAGCCTGTACCAGGCGATCGGGGAGGGGGCCGCCCAGGCGGCCACGGCGGTGCAGCGCCTGGTGCGCCTGGTGCGCCCGGAACCGGAGGAGGCCGCCGAGGACGCGGGGGACCTGGACCTGCTCCCGGTGGCCCGCGACCGGCCCCTGGGCAAGGGGATCCTGGTGGAGGGGCTGGAGGACATGTGGGTGCGCCTGGCCCGCTGCTGCGCCCCGGTGCCCGGCGACGACATCGTGGGCTTCGTGACGGTGGGCCGCGGCGTCTCGGTGCACCGGGCGGACTGCACCAACATCGGGGCGTTGGGGGCGGAGCGCATGGTCGAGGTGGAGTGGGGGGTGGAGCAGGCGGGGACCTTCCCCGTCTGGCTCCAGGTGGAGGCCCTCGATCGGCCCCGACTGCTGCGCGACGTGACAGCGGCCCTGGGGGACCTGGGGCTCGACATCAGTGCTTCTTCGTCGCGCCTCACCCAGGAGCGCACCGCAGTGATTCGCTTCCAGATCGAGGTGGCCGCTCGGGAGGACCTGGCACGCGCTCTGGCTGAGGTGCGAGGGGTGGAGGGTGTCTACGAGGCCCGGCGGGTGGTCCCCGCGGGTGGGGGACGGGAGAACGACTGACCCCCGGGGGAAGATCCGGCCTCCGGGCGGCCCCCGGCGTACCCGGTTCCCGGTCCTGACAACGAAAAGTGGTCAAGTCATCACGCTGAATGGTCGACGGAACAATGGATGCGGGCAGAACCGCACCGTTGGAGGCCTGAGGCGTGAGAGTCAGAAGCGACCGGGGCTTCACCGTCGTGGAGCTCATCGTGGCGATGGGCATTGCCGCGATCCTGGTATCCATGCTGGGATCGGTGCTGGGCGCGGCCCTCACCGGGGCGCGGATTAGTCGTGACTACCAGACCGCATCCGGAGTGGGCAGCGAGCAGCTGGAGCAACTCCGTGCCCTCCCCTGGCCGGAGGTGGCGATGGCGTCGGTGGACGGGGGGGCACCCCTGCTCACTTCCGGCGGGACTGCTCTCGACGGGGCCGAGGCCGGGCTGCCGGCCGATGAGGCACTGGTGGTGGCCGAGGGTGGGGTGGCGCCGCGGGTGGAGGAGGCGATCGACGGGACCGTCTACGTGGGCTGGCGTTACGTCAGTGAGGCCGGAGATGGCGTTCGTCGCCTGACGGTCGTGGTGGAGTGGGTGGGCCCGTCCGGAAGCCACGACTTCAGCGTCTCGACTCTGGTGTCCGAGTTGACCGCGGGGGGCTTCGGCCCCACCACGACGATCCCGCCGGCGACCACCACGAGCACAACCGCGTGAGGGATGGACCCAGATGACCCTTCCTGCGCGTCGACGTCGAATCCGGGGCCCCGACCAGGGGCTCACCCTGGTCGAGTTGATGGTGGCCTTGTTCGGCCTGGCCATCCTGGGCACGGTGATGGTCGGGGTCTTCGTCGCCACCAACCGTGTGGACCATCAGCATGAGGCGGACGATCGCGCCATGGCCGAACTGCGCACCGCCCAGGAGTTGATGACCAAGGACCTGCGGCGCGCCGAGCGCCTGGTCGTGATCGGGGAGAAGACGGTCACCATGTGGATCGACGAGAGCCGCGACGACACCGCCGACGAGGGAGAACTGATCACCTGGGCGGTGGAGAGCGACGGCGACCTCGCCCGCTCGACCGATGTCGGTGTCTACGGGGTGCTGGCCACCGGCCTCTCCTACGCCGACAGCGGCTTCAGCTACGACTCGGCGTACCCCGACCTGACCCGCCGGGTGAGTGTGCACCTGGCCGCCGTCGTGTCCTCGCCCGGTGTGGAAGGGGCGCGGTACGTGGCCACCGAGGTGTTCCTGAGGAACCGTTTGTGAAGAGGAGCGTTTGTGAAGAGGAGAGCGCCATGAGGTGGTGCACCATCGGGTTGAAGGACCGGCAGCGGCAGGTGCCCTGGTGGCGGGACGATCGCGGCGCGGCCCTGGCCCTCGTGGCGTTCCTCGGCATGGCGCTGGTGCTGGTGGCAGCCGTGGTGGCCATCCGCGGAGTGCGCCAACTAGGCAGCGTGGCTTCCGACGCTCGGTGGCAGCAGGCACTGTACGTGGCCGAGTCGGGGCTGGACGAGGGGATGCGCGCCATCGAGGCCGACCCGGAGTTCAACACGGGGGAGGTCGCCCCGGAGTTCGGCGACCGCGGCGCCGAACGCGCCTGGGTGGTGGCCGCAGCCGAGGCTCGGCCCGCCGGGCAGGTCGGTTCCACTCCGGAAGGGGAGTACGTCGTGGTCAAGCCGGCGAATGCCGACACCCTCTACGCGGTGGGCTTCGCCCCGGCCCGCGATGGCGCCCAGCGACGGGTGCGGGTGGCGATGATGACCCTGGAGCCGGAGATGGTCCCCGTCGCCTGGCAGGTCGAGTTCGCCTTCCTCACCGGTGGGAAGCTGCGGTTCTGGGGCAGCGCCGAGACCATCGACCTGACAGGCTCCGATGCGGCCAGCATCCACGCCAACGGGATCCTCGAGATCCTGAAACCGGAGAACGTCGACGGGTGCGCTTCGTCGTCGACGACCCATATCGCGCCCTACGGGGCCTGCGAGGGCAGCCCGCTGGACCCGGTGGGGATCCCACACATCGACCCGCGGGTCATGTACCCGTACGCCCAGGTGGTGCTCTGCCCCGACGGTCTCGCCTACGGCGGCCCCCAGCACCCCAACGATTCCTTCAAGGATCCTACCCCGGACACGCCATGCGAAGCCGACGAGCACCAGGTCCCGGCCCAGGGGTGGACCAGCTCCCTCTCCGGCGGCGTGCGCATCTGGCGCCCCGGCAACACCGGAGGGGTCTACTACGTGGCCGGGGGAACGGTCGACGGGAAGATCGGCAACGACAAGGACGGCACCGTGGTGCAGGCCACGATCGTCATCGAGTCGCTCGACGCCGGCGGCGAATGCGGCTCCAATAGCGGCCACTTCTTCCTGTCGGACAACTCCTACCTGGAGGCGGACCCGGGCATGAGCGGAATCGCCATCGTGACCGGCGGCGACATCTACTACCGGGGTGGCGCCACCGTTGTCGGAGCCCTGCTCGCTCACGAGCAGATCGACTTCAAGGGCAACGCGACCTCGAAGGGGGTCATCGTGGCCGAGTCGTGGTGCGACCATCCCCTATCGCCGGTCCACTCCTCGATCATGTCCGGCAACTACACCCTGCAGTACCCGGGCCCGCTGTGGACTCTGTTCACGGTGCTCGGGGAGGGCGAGAACCTGACCTTCGGCTCCTGGGACGAACTCTAGCGCCGGGGCCGCCTTCCCCGAGCGGGTTTCACCGTGCGGCGGCACGCGGCGTAGCCTGGTGCCCGTGCGCATCGCTTCTGCTCCCCTGTGGCTGGCGGCCACCAACTGCTATGTGGTCTCGGGCGCCGACGGCGGCCCGGGGGTGATAGTCGACGCCCCGCCCGACGCGGGCGCCATCGTCGAGGTGGTGCGCCGGACCGGGGTGGTGCCACAGGCCCTGCGGCTCACCCACGGCCACCTCGACCACGTCGGGGGCGCCGGAGGGGCCGTGGCGGCCTTCGGAGTCCCCGCCCACCTCCACCCCGAGGACGAGGGGTTGGCGGCCGACCTCGAGGGGCAGGCCCGCCTTCTGCCCGGCCTCGGGCTGTCCGGGGAGTTCGCCGGGGCGGAGCGCTACGAGCCGCTGGCCGACGGGGCGGTGCTGGACCTCGCCGGACTGCGCTTCCGGGTGATCCACACCCCGGGCCACACACCGGGGCACTGCTGTTTCTGGCTCGAAGACGAAGGGGTGCTCTTCTCCGGCGATCACCTCTTTGCCGGGTCCATCGGTCGCACCGATCTGCCCGGGGGCGATTACGGGACCCTGATGCGTTCCATGGCGGAACGGGTGATGCCGCTGCCCGCCGGGACCGAAGTGCTCCCCGGGCACGGCCCGGCCACTACGCTGACCCGGGAACTGGCGACGAACCCCTTCCTGCAGGTGCTGCACCGGTGACCACCCGCGCCCCTAAGGGCACCCTGGACGTGCTCCCGCCGGAGTCCGGCCGCTGGCGGGCCCTGTTGCGCGCCTTCGACGCCCTGGCGGAGCGCTATGGGTACGGTCTGGCCCTCACCCCCGTCTTCGAAGCCACCGAGTTGTTCGCCCGCGGTGTGGGCGTGGAGACCGAGATCGTCTCCAAGCAGATGTACAGCTTCACCGACAAGGGGGGTCGCTCGCTGACCCTGCGCCCCGAGGCCACCGCCTCGGTGATGCGGGCCTACCTGCAGGAGGGGCGCACCGGGCCGCTGAAGTGCGCCTACTCGGGCCCCATGTTCCGCTACGAACAGCCCCAGGCAGGCCGGCGGCGCCAGTTCCACCAGGTGGGGGTGGAGTACCTGGGGGAGCCGTCGCCCGATGCCGACGTCGAGGTCGTCGAGCTGGGCTACCGCCTGCTTGAGGAGGCGGGCATCGGCGGCATCGTGGTCCTGCTCAACTCGCTGGGCGACCCCGCCGACCGCGCCGGGTACCGCGAGTTGCTGCGGGAGTTCCTCGCCGCGCGGGAGGATCGGCTTTCCGAGGACTCGCGCCACCGCCTGGCCGCCAACCCGCTCCGGGTGCTCGACAGCAAGGCCGACGCCGCTGTGGTGGCAGATGCCCCGGCCACTCTCGACTGCCTGGGACCGGAGGCCGCAGCCCACTTCGCTGCGGTGCGTGCCGGACTGGAGCGCCGGGGTGTCCCCTACGAGATCGCCCCGCGGCTGGTACGCGGCCTCGACTACTACAACCGCACGGTGTTCGAGTACCAGGCCCGGTCGTACACCGCCGCCCAGGACGCTCTGGGAGGTGGGGGCCGCTACGACCCCCTCGCCGAGTTCCTCGGCGGGCCCCCGATCCCGGGGGTGGGCGTGGCCATGGGGGTGGACCGCATCGTGGCGGCCATGCCGGGGGAGGCGGGAGCGGAGCAGCTCGCGGTGTTCGTGGTGCTGGCCGACCGGGAGCGACGGGCGGAGGCCATCGACCTGGTGGCGGCCCTGCGCGCCGCGGGGCTCGCCGCCGACCTGGAACTCGGCGACCGCTCGGTGAAGGCGCAGTTCAAGGTGGCGGCGCGGCGCGCCGCCACGGTGGCGGCAGTGGTGGGTGCCGAATGGGCCGAGGGCCGGGTGACGGTGCGGGCCATGGCCAGCGGAGAAGAGCAGACGGTGTCGATTGCGGAGGTGGCGGCATGGGCGCAGGCCCGCTGAGGACGTCCGGGGCGGGCACGCTGCGTCCGGCGCACACCGGGAGCGAGGTGCGCCTCGCCGGCTGGGTGAAGGCCCGGCGGGACCACGGGGGGGTGATGTTCCTCGACCTGCGAGACGCCGGCGGGGTGGTGCAGGTGGTGGTGGACCCGGTCGCGGCTCCCGCCGCCGCCGCCGTGGCCCGCGAGGTGCGCGACGAGTACTGCGTCACCTTGCAGGGCACAGTGCGCCTTCGTCCCGCGGGGCTGGTCAACCCCGACCTCCCCACCGGGGAGATCGAAGTGGCCGCCGCCGAGTTGCGGGTGCTGAGCCACTGCGACCCGCTGCCCTTCCAGATCGACGACCGGGCCGAGGTCGACGAGGTGCGCCGCCTGGAGTACCGCTACCTCGACCTGCGCCGGCCCCGCATGGCACGCAACCTGCGGGCCCGCTCCCGGGGCATAGCGGCCATGCGCCGCGCCCTCGATCGCCTCGGCTTCCTGGAGGTAGAGACCCCCACCCTGATCCGCTCCACGCCCGAGGGAGCGCGCGACATGCTGGTGCCCAGCCGTCTGCGCCCCGGCACCTTCTACGCCCTGCCCCAGTCCCCGCAGCTCTTCAAGCAGCTGCTCATGGTGAGCGGGGTCGAGCGCTACTACCAGGTGGCGCGCTGCTACCGGGACGAGGACTTCCGCTCCGACCGCCAACTGGAGTTCACCCAGTTGGACGTCGAGGGCTCGTTCTGGGGGCAGGACGACGTGCTGGCGACGCTGGAGCAGGTTATGGCCGAGGTGGTCGCCGGCCAGCGCGGCACCGTCCCCGATCTCCCCTTCCCCCGGCTCACCTACCGCGACGCGCTGGCCCGCTTCGGGACCGACAAGCCGGACCTGCGCTTCGGCATGGAGATCGTGGACCTCAGTGAGGTGTTCGCCGCCACCCAATTCCGGGCGTTCCGGGCGGCCGTGGACGGCGGCGGCCTCGTGGCGGGACTCGACGCCGGGTCCCTGGGCCTGTCCCGCAGCGGCCTCGACGCCCTGGGGGAGAGGGCCCGGGCCCTCGGGGGCCGGGGCCTGGTGACCGCGGTGGTGGAGGCGGGCGGGACGCTGCGCTCGACGCTGGCGAAGCACCTCGACCCGGCCGAGACGGCGGCCCTGGTGTCGGCCTTCGGGGCCGTCCCGGGTGACACGATTCTCCTGGCGGCGGGGGATGCCAATGAGACCCGCCTCCTCCTGGGCAAGCTGCGCCTGGAGTTGGGCCAGCCGCAGGGCCACGAGGAGCTGCGCTTCCTGTGGGTGGTGGACTTCCCCGTGTTCGAGGTGACGCCGGAAGGCGGGCTGGCCCCGGCCCACCACCCCTTCACCTCGCCCGTGGACGTGCGCGACCTGGAGGAGCACCCCGAGCGGGCCATCGCCCGGGCCTACGATCTGGTGCTCAACGGGAGTGAGCTCGGCTCGGGGAGCGTGCGGATCCACGATCCGGCGGTACAACGCCGGATGTTCTCGGTGCTGGGCATCTCCGACGAGGAGGCGGAGCGCCGCTTCGGCTGGTTCCTGCGGGCCCTGCGCTACGGCACGCCGCCCCACGCCGGGTTCGCCGTGGGCATCGACCGCCTCTTCTCGGTGCTGCTTGGCGAGCCCAACATCCGCGAGGTCATCCCGTTCCCCAAGACCCAGACCGGCCTCGACCCCATGACCGAGTCGCCCACTGCCGTCGCCGACGAGCAACTGCGGGAACTGGGCATCGACCTGCGCCCCGAGACGCGGGCCACCCTGGAAGGAGAGGGAGAGGCGTCTCCGGGGTGACCACCGGGGACCTCTTCGGGGCGGAACGGGCGGCGCGGCGCCGGTCTGCGGAGCCGTTGGCTGCCCGCATGCGGCCCCGGTCTCTCGACGAGGTGGTGGGCCAGCAGCACCTGCTCGCCCCGGGGGCCGCGTTCGGGGAGATGGTGCGGGCCGGGCGGCCCCTGTCGATGATCCTGTGGGGCCCTCCCGGCACCGGGAAGACGACGCTGGCCTATCTGGTCGCCACCGAGACCAGCGCCGCCTTCCAGGCCCTCTCGGCCACCACCGCCGGAGTCAAGGAGGTGCGGGAGGTGCTGGCCGGAGCCATGCGGCGCCTCGAGGAGGGGAGCCGGCGCACGGTCCTTTTCCTCGACGAGATCCACCGCTTCTCCAAGGCGCAACAGGATGCCCTGCTGCCCGGGGTGGAGCACGGGACGGTGACGCTGATCGGCGCCACCACCGAGAACCCCTTTTTCGAAGTGAACTCGCCGCTCATCAGCCGGGCCACCCTGTTCCGGCTCGAACCGCTGGCACCGGAGGAGGTGGGGGTGCTCATCGACCGGGCCGTCGCCGACGCGGAGCGAGGCCTGGCGGGGATCGTCTCCGGCATCGAGGCGGAGGCCAGGGCCCTGCTGGCCGAGCGGGTGGGAGGCGACGCCCGCCTGGCCTACAACGCCCTCGAGGTGGCGGCGCTGCTGGCATCGGGACGGGGCCGTGCCGTGATCTCGACGGTCGAGGCGGACGAGGCCCTGCAGCGGCGGGTGGTGCGCTACGACAAGGGCGGCGACCAGCACCACGACGTGATCTCAGCTTTCATCAAGAGCCTGCGCGGCTCCGACCCGGATGCCGCGGTGTACTGGCTCGAGACCATGCTCACCGCCGGCGAGGACCCCGAGTTCATTGCCCGCCGCATGGTGGTGTTGGCGTCCGAGGACATCGGCCTGGCCGACCCGGCGGCCCTGGGGGTGGCGGTGGGCGCCGCGCAGGCGCTGCAGTTCGTGGGCCTGCCGGAGGCGGCCTACGCCCTGTACGAGACGGCGCTGTACCTGGCGACAGCCCCCAAGTCGAACTCGGTGAAACGGACGATGGAGTCGGCCCGCGAGGCGGTGGAGGCTACCCCGGGGGCGGTGGTGCCGCCCCACCTCCGCGGCACCGGCTACCGCGGGGCGGAGAGCCTGGGCCACGGGGTCGGGTACCGCTACCCCCACGACTTTCCCGGTGCCGCGGTGGCGCAGCAGTACCTTCCCGACGCCGCCGTGGGCCGCGTCCTGTATCGGCCGGGATCCGAGGGGGAGGAGGCCGCCCGGGCAGAGCGCCTGGCGGAGGTGGACCGCCTTGTCGGGCGTCCGCCGAGGGAGTGATTACCCTTCCGCCCGTGCCGCCCACCCCGACCCGACAGCCCGGCCTCGCCGCCTCCGGCCGGCCCCTTTTCGGGGGGCTGAAGTGAGCCGCCTCTGCACCGGCGCCGAGATCCGTCGCGCCTTCCTGGAGTTCTTCCGGGAGAGGGAGCACACCGTGGTGCCGAGCGCCTCGTTGATCCCCGTGGACCCCACCCTGCTGCTCACCAACGCCGGCATGGTCCCCTTCAAGCCCTACTTCCTGGGCGAGCAGCGGCCTCCGTACCGGCGGGCCGCCTCGGTGCAGAAGTGCCTGCGCACCATCGACGTCGACATCGTGGGCACCACTTCGCGCCACGCCACCTTCTTCGAGATGCTGGGCAACTTCTCTTTTGGGGACTACTTCAAGGAGAAGGCGATCCCGTGGGCCTATGAGTTCGTCAGCGAGCACCTGGGCCTCGACCCCGAGGTGCTTTGGTTCACCATCTACGAGGACGACGAGGAAGCCGCCGCCATATGGATCGACGGGGTAGGGGTGCGGCCCGATCGACTGCAGCGGGGGAGTGCCGCCCAGGGGACCTTCTGGCAGATGGGCGTGCCCGGGCCGTGCGGACCGTCGTCTGAGATCTTCGTAGACCGCGGCCCGGCGTACGGGCCGGGCGGCGGGCCCATCGAGGGGGGCGAGTCCGCCGAGCATCGCTACATCGAAGTCTGGAACCTGGTCTTCATGCAGCACGTGCAGGACGATCCCTACCACGTCGTCGGCGACCTTCCCTCGCGCAACATCGACACCGGCATGGGCCTGGAGCGGGCGGCCATGATCCTCCAGGACGTTCCCAGCATCTTCGACACCGACCTGGTGCGCCCGGTGCTGGCCGCCGCCGAGCGGCTCACCGGGGCCCGCTTGGGCGCCGACGAAGGGTCCGACGTGGCGCTCCGGTTGCTCGCCGACCACGGCCGGGCTCTCACTTTCCTGATCGCCGACGGGGTGATGCCTTCCAACGAGGGGCGGGGCTACGTGCTGCGGCGCCTGATGCGCCGGGCCGTGCGCCACGCCTGGGCGCTGGGGGCGACCGACCTGGTGACTCCCGGGCTGGTGGAGGCCACGGTGGCGGTGATGGGCGAGGCCTATCCCGCCGTGGCCGAGGGCTTTGTCGGGATCACCGAGACCGCCGAGCGGGAAGAGGTCCGCTTCCGCCGCACCCTGGAGGGCGGCTTCTCCCTGCTCGAGCGGGAATTTGACGGCCTGGCCGCCGGGGCTGTGGTGCCCGGGACCGTGGCCTTCCGTCTGCACGACACCTACGGGTTCCCGGTGGATCTGACCGCCGAGATCGCCGCCGAGCGGGGCTTCGGCCTCGACCGCCCCGGCTACGAGGCGGAGATGGAGGCGCAGCGCCGCCGGGCCCGGGCCGCCTGGAAGGGCGGGCCCAACGAGGGAACCGCCCCGGTGCACCGGGACATCCTCGATCGCTTCGGGCCTACCGACTTCGTCGGATACGAGCGCGCCGAGGCGCCGGGCCGCATTCTCAGCATCGTGCGGGGAGGGGAGGCGGTGGAGCAGGCCGGGCCGGGGGACGAGGTGGAGGTCTACCTCGACCGCACCCCGTTCTACGCCGAGTCCGGCGGCCAGGTCGGGGACTCGGGCCGCCTCGACACGGCCACCGGCTCCGCCCGGGTGGCCGACACTCAGTTCCCGGTACACGGCCTGCACGGGCACCGGGCCCAGGTGACCGCCGGGGTGCTGCAGGTGGGCCAGGAGGCCACGCTGGCCGTCGACGCCGACCGGCGGGAGCGCATCCGTCGGGCCCATTCGGGCACGCACGTCCTGCACTGGGCCCTG
>JBDROA010000096.1:0-20738 GCA_043810615.1 Actinomycetota bacterium
CTGCCTTCTTGGCCTTCCCGGCCTTCTTGGCCTGACGTTTCTGCTTGAGGTTCTGGGCTGCTGCCTTCTTGAGGCGGCCGACCCTCTCCTTCTTCACCATGGGAGCCTCCTGTGCTCTTTCGTGCCCTATGGTCGCATCCCCACCGGCCTACCGTCGGACTGGCTGCTGACCGACCCGAAGGGATCCTGACGGGGTCGCCGCAACGGGCCCGGCCCGTCACACCATCACGGCGGGGCGTATGCTTGGGTAGGGGTTGAGGTCGAGCCGGAGGCCCCAGAGGGGGTTCAGGCACTGGCGGACCCGGTCCCGGAAAGGGGGTTCGGCATTAGGCCGCGGCGCACTCGCCTCATGCCTGTGTTCGTGGTTGGCCTTCAGTGTTCCATTGGCCGCGCTGGTCGGAAGGGACTTGCGTCATGGTGATGTACTTTGCCCTGCACACACCTATAGGAGATCCGGCAGCTGGTTGGGAGTTCTTCACCAAGGGGGCACCTGCACTGGCGGCCGCAATGGCGGCCGGCCAAATGCCGGCGAGAGCTCTCACGACTTGGAGCCCATTTGCCTACGGCCGGACCGATTACGTCTTCTGCCTCTGGGAAGCGGAGAAGCCTGAAGATGTGATGACTGTGATCCGCGACAGCGGCCTTGCTGACTACGTCACCGTCGACCTCATGCAGGTTGACGGAATCGACTGGGGAGAGCTAGCCAAGACGGCGCAGTAGAGGACGAACCTCCTAGGCCTTTGGGCGGACCGGGAGTTGGCCGTCGCCGTCCTTCAGCCGCCTGTGGAGACCTCCTGAGCCTCGCAGAGGCGCTGCGGGTTCTGGGAAGGCAGGACCCAGCACAACCATCCGAAGACGAGAAAGGGGGTGGAGATCATGGCGAAGAAGAAGTGGCTGGGCCTTGCAGCCCTGGGTGCCGGCCTCGTTGTGCTCGCGAAGAAGCTCGTCGGGCGCGGCCCGAAGAAGACCGAGACTTCGGAGGAACCAGCGAAAGAAGAGCCCAGCTAGCGCGATGACCCCGGAACATGTTGGGGGCTGCAGCACGACAGCCTGCTGAGGCGCCACTTCTGGCTGCTGCCTGCACAACCCACCAGACGCCCCGCCGCCCCTGATGAAGCGGGCGGGAGGCTTGGCCTGTGCGCTCTTGGCATGATGGGGGGCTTTCCTGGGCCACACGTGGCGGGGCTAACCAGGTACCGTGGATACTCGGCTCCCACTACGGGGCTCGGTCGCATGACACACAGCCGAATCGGAACCCTTGCAGGGTCACCGTCGCAGGTGTTGGACGCCGCCCTCGGGGCGGCGGCGCAGCTGGGGTTCGAGGTATCCCAGGCCGACCGGGCTGGCGGGCACCTGTATCTCAATCGACCCCGGCTTCTGGGGCAGTACCCCCGTCGGTTCGAGCTCTCGGTGAGCGACAGCGACCTCGGGCGTGTGATGGTGCTGATCTCCTGGGAACCCAGTCGCTTGCTGCCGTGGCCTCTTCGCTCGGAGAGCAGGAGCGCCACGCGTCTCTGCCGACGTATCGAGCCTATCCTGGAGTGGAAGTGATCGAAGCCTACGTTCTCATCCAGACCAAGATCGGGAAACTGGAGTCGGCCGCTTCGGAGGCGAGTCGGATCACACGGGTCGCCAGCGCTGCGGTCATTGCCGGGCCCTACGACATGATTGTCCGCGTCGTGGCAGAAGACGTTGACTCCCTCGGGAGACTGGTGGTCTCCAAGATCCAGGCCATCGACGGAGTCACCCGCACCCTGACCTGCCCAACACTGCACCTGTAGGCAGAGCAGACCGCAACACGGGCGCCGTCGGCTACCGCCACCACCCTTGACGCCGCACCCGCGGACCCTGCCGCGCGACGCGCAACGGATAGTCCGGTGCGTTGTCCGACACCCTCACCGTTCCGCCCCACGGCCCGCACACCGCATCCCGCAGCGCACGCCACCTCCCCCGGCGACCCAGGACACGAGCCGCAACGGAGAGTCCGGTTGCGTCCCCCGGCCGGGCCCCGATCATCTGACACCTGCGACCCGCAGCATCCCCGGCGACCCGCGTCGCACCCCACCGACCCTGCGACGCGCACCCCCAACGGATAGTCCGGTTGCGTACCCCTCTTCTACCTTCCCGGATGTAGTTCAGGGAACGGCAGGCTGCTCCGCAGCCAGGGGGTCGCGGCCGCGGGCGCCGCCGGTGTCCCAGAAGGCGAAGACCAGGGCGGCCACCGCCATCCACCCGGCAGCCGCGGCGAACATCGCCCCGTAGCCGAACTGGTGGATCACCCATCCCAGCGTGGGGGATCCGGCCAGCGTGCCTGCGTCGAACACGGCGGTGAACGCGGCCATGGCCGAACCCCGTTCCTCGATCGAGGCCCGCTCCACCACCAGGGAGAACAGGATGGGGAAGGCGTAGCCCAAACCCGCTCCCGACAGCACCCCGGCGGCGACCATGGCTCTATTGGAGGCGGCCAGAGCCACCGCCAGGAACCCGAGGGCGATGGCGCCCAGCGCCGGGTAGAAGACCCGGCGGCGCCCCACCCGGTCGGGGAGCGAACCGCCGACGGTGCGGGTGAGCACCGCCATCCCGGCGTAGGCGGCAAAGAAGGCGCTCAGTGAGCCCACCCCGGTGGCGTCGACGAAGGTGCGCATGAAGGTGAAGTAGCCGGTGAGCACCAGTGCCAGGTTGAAGGCGAGGAACCACAACGGCAGGAGTTGGGGATGGGCCAGTGCCCGGCGGAAACCCCCGCCGCGGGGCGCGACGGCGAGGGCGAGTCGCCGTTCGGTGAGGCCGAAGGAGATGCCCAGGGCGGCGGCGGCGAAGCCGGCCGAGGCGAGGAAGAGGGCGCTGAACCCTCCGGCGGCCAGGGTCACGTCGCCCACCCAGCCGCCCACCGCCATGGGCACCAGGCTCGAGGCCCCGAACAGGGCCAGCCCCTGGGTGCGCCGCGCCTCCGGCACCTGGTCGGCCCCATAGGTGGCCAGGGCGGTGAAGGTGATGGCCCAGGCGACGCCGTGCAGGACCCGGATGGCCACCAGCCAGGCGTCGAGCGCGCCCACGGTCAGGTAGAGGGGCACCACTGCCAGGTTCAGCGCGCCGCCCACCAGGATGAGGAGCCGGCGTCCCTTGCGGTCCATCTGCCTCCCCACGGCGGGCCGCACCAGAAGGGAGGCCATGGCCGCCGCGGCCATCAGGAGGCCGATCTTCACCTCGTCGGCCCCCAACTCCTCGAGGCGGCGCGGCAGGTGGACGAAGGCGAAGAAGGACATCCCCTGCAGCAGGTTCGCCAGGGAGGCGAGCACGAAGGGGCGGGTCAGCAGGCGGTCGGGCGCGGGGGCGGGCTGGCTCACGAGTCCGCAGCGTATCGGGCCGAGACGGCACCCAATCCGGTCCTCCTCCGCCACCGCGGGGGATCGCGAAATCTCGGCAGTGGGCCGCGAAAACGAGGCACCCCGGACGCTTGACGGCCCCGGCCCCGTCGCGTACATTCCCGGCACCTTCTCCCCAGGAAGCAAGAACCGGGGGAGGCGGCACCGGCGGATCGCTCCCGAAAGGGGGACGACCGGGCGGGCCTCGAGACCCGTTCGGCCGCCGTCGGGCCGGCGTCCGGGCCGCGGCCCGGTCGATGGGGAGCCGCCGGGGCCGCAAGGCTCCAGCGGCGGCCGGACGCCGGAGCGCTCTCGCAAGGAGTGCGCCGGACGGAGGCTAAGGAGCCCCGAGGGGGCTGCGGCTTCGGCCAAGGCTTCCTCGGGGTTTCCGCTATTCCGGGGGCATTCCGGCTCGCCGCACTTCCGCCTCTTCCCGGGCCGGCCCCGGCGCGACGCCTCTTGGTACCATGCGGACGTTCCACTCATCCGGAGGTGAGCCCCATGCCGATGAGCGCCGCCTTGCGCCAGGCCTTCAACGATCAGATCGCCCTCGAGTTCTCCGCGGCCTACGCCTACCTGGCGATGGCCGCCTACCTCGAGGACGCCAACCTCGACGGCTTCTCCCGCTGGATGCAGGTGCAGCACGAAGAGGAGATCGAGCACGCCCACAAGTTCTTCCACTTCGTGCTCGAACGGGGGGAGCGGCCGCACCTCGCCGCCCTCCCCGAGCCCGGCCAGTCGTTCGCGTCGGTGGAGGAGGTGTTCGTCAAGGCCCTGGAGCACGAGCAGAAGGTGACTGCCGCCATCAACCACCTCTACGAGATGGCTTCTGCCGAGAAGGACTACGCCTCGCTGCCCCTGCTGCAGTGGTTCGTGACCGAACAGGTCGAGGAGGAGTCCAATGTGGGACGGGCGCTCGAGCGCGTCCGGATGGCCGCGGCCCACCCCGCCGCTCTCCTCGTGCTCGATCGCGAGCTGGGGACGCGCCGGGGCGACTGAGCCCCGCGAAAAGAACCGCTGAGCCGCGAAAAGCCGGGTCCGGTATTCCTCGATCGGTCCGGCGGCGGACCCTATATTCCTCTTATTCGCCGGAGCGATCCGGCAGTCCACGGAGGGTCGGCAACGGCTCACCGTGGCGCTCCGACCGGGCCCCGCAAGGGGTCGTGCGGTCCCCGCAAGGGGCCCGCGCCGGGCGGCCTTCGGGCTTCCTGCGGCCGTAGCGAACCCGGCCCCGGGCTTCGGCCCGCCGTCGGCGGCGGAGCGTCCGCAAGGGCGGCTTCGTCAACGGAGTGCCCGCAAGGGCTTTCCGGCAGGAGCCCCGAGAGGGTGGAAGCTTCGGCCAAAACTCTCTCGGGGTTTCCCGCGTCTGCGCTCTCCCCGACGTGGGCCTTCCCCACTCTCTAGCATGGTCCCCATGGGATACCCGAAGCGTTTGCTCAGCGGAGGCGAGACGATCATCCGGGAGTTCCGGCCCCACTGGCGCATGCTCTTCGTGCCCACCGGGTGGACCTTGCTCCTGTCGGCGGCGGTCATCGCCACCTGGATCTTCCCGCCCGACCAGAAGTGGTTCGACTGGGGTGTCACCGGGGTGGCCGGAGTGGGCTGGCTGATCCTGGGCCTCTACCCCTTCATCTCGTGGTGGTTCACCCTCTACGTGCTCACCAACGAGCGGCTGATAACCCGGCGGGGCATCCTCGCCCGCCACGGCCTCGAGATCCCCCTCGAGCAGATCACCAACGTGCTGTTCGCCCAGAACATCCTGGAGCGGGTGCTCCGCTCCGGCGACCTGCTGATCGAGTCGGCCGGCACGCAGGGGCAGAGTCGCTTCTCGGACATCCCCGAGCCGGAGGAGTTCCAGAGCCTCCTCTACACCGTTCGCGAGGAGCGGGGCAAGGCGCTCGCGGGATCAGCCGGACTCCCTGCGGATGACGATTCGGTCTCCCGGCTGGAGCGCCTGGCCCGCCTGCAGGCCGACGGGATGATCACCCGCGACGAGTACGAGGAGCAGAAGCGCAAGATCCTCGGGGAGTCGTAGCCCGGGGACTCGTCCGCCGGAGGCGCCCGCAGGCGGCGGCCCCTGCGTTGTCGTCGGGCGACCCCTAGCATCCCGGCACTGCGGCGTGGGAGGTGAGGTGCTGCTCGAAGGCAAGCGGCTGGTGATCACCGGGGTGCTCACCGACGACTCCATCGCCTGGCACACTGCCCGCCTCGCCCAGGAGCAGGGGGCGCGCCTCGTGCTCACCGGCTTCGGGCGCAGCCTGCGGCTCACCGAACGCGCCGGCAAACGCCTTCCCGACCCACCCGACGTCCTCGAACTGGACATCAACCGTCCCGAGGATCTCGCCGCCCTCGTGGACGCCCTCCGGCTGCGCTGGGGGGCGGTGGACGGGGCCCTGCACGCCATCGCTTTTGCCCCCGAGGACGCCCTGGGCGGGCGCTTCCTCGATACCCCGGTCGAGAGCGCCGCCACCGCTTTCACCACCTCGGCCTTCTCCTTCAAGACGCTGGCCGCCGGCTTGCTGCCGTTGCTGCAGGCAGCGGGAGGCGGGTCGCTGGTGGCGCTCGACTTCGACAACCGTCAGGCCTGGCCGGCCTACGACTGGATGGGAGTGGCCAAAGCTGCACTGCAGGCGGTGACCCGCTACCTGGCCCGCGACCTGGGGCCGCACCGCGTACGGGTGAACCTGGTGGCGGCGGGGCCGCTGCGCACCGTCGCCGCCAAGTCGATTCCCGGGTTCGAGCGGTTCCAGGACGTCTGGGGCAACCGGGCCCCTCTGGGCTGGGATGTGGGCTCGGCCGAGCCGGTGGCCCGGATGGCGGCGGTGCTCCTCTCCGACTGGGCCCCGATGACCACGGGGGAGATCATCCACGTGGACGGGGGCTTCCACGCCGTGGCGCTGGGCCCGGGGGAGTAGGGCTCCCGTCCTCTAGGTGCCGTCGCGGTCAGGCGCGGGGCGCAGGGCCCCGGGGAGCACCAGTTGCACCACCGCGGTCCCGTCGGCTCCGCTGGACTCATCGAGGGTGCCGCCCATGGCGCCGGCCAGGCGGGTGGAGAGGTCGGGCACCAGCGGCCCCTCGCCGTCGGCGCTGATGGCGATGACGGCATCCTCCCCCCAGGCGGTCACTTCCACCCGAGCCGCCAGGCCGCGGCGACACGCCCGGCGCAGCACCCCGTCGAGGGCCCGTCGCAAGGCGGGCGGGTCCACGGTGACCGGGGGCAGGCCGGCCGGGACCTCGATGGGCACCGCCGCCTCTTCGCCCATGCCGGACCGGGCCGCATCGGCGATCAGGGCCCTCAGGGCGTCGGGGAGCAGGGCCTCACGGCGGGGAGCAGGGGAGGAGGCGAGGAGCAGGTCGCCCAGCAGGAAGCGCAGACGCTTCGCCTGCGCGAGTGCCGAGGAGAGAAGCGCGGCCAGGTCGGGGTCGGTGGGGGCGAACTCGGGGAGGGCCAGCGTCTGCAGGGCGCCGAGGATGGTGGTGAGCGGGGTGCGCAGGTCGTGGTCGACGGCGCCGACCACTTCGGCCTTGAGAGCGGCGGCATCCTCGGAGCGGCGGGCCCGGTCCTCGGCGGCGGCGAGGCGCAGGGCCACTGCCGCCACCGCCGCCGCCGGGTGGGCCAGAGCGGAGGCCAGGCGCCGTTCGGCAGTCGTGAAGGCACCGGAAGCGGGGCCGGCCAGCAGCAGGGTTCCGGCCGGAAGACCGGCGTGGACCAGGGGGAGGCGCAGCACTTGATCCGTGGTGGGTTCGGGGGGGTGGGCTCCGGGATCGGGCCAGACGACGGCGACCCGGTCGTTGCCCCCACCGTCGCCGGTCAGCAGCCGCCCGTGGCGCGCTCCCACGGCGGCGGCGCAGCGGTGGACCAATGCGAAGAGGACGGCCTCAGGGTCTGTGCCGGAGTCGAAGGAGGTGGCGACGGAGTACAGGGCACGGGCGCCGGGCGTGATGCCTGGCTCCGTGGCGGCTCGCGACGGAGCGGCAGCGGCGGGGGGTTCGATGGCCATCTCCCGTCTCTGTCGGCGTTTGCGGCCCGCGGTTGAGGGGAGCGCGCCGTTGCCGGAGATGCGGCGGTGCCGGGAAGCTCTCTCAGCGCATGCCAATCAGGCGGCGGGTGGGGCCCCGCCGCCGATGGCGGCTGCGCTCAGAGGCGGACGACCGGGCAGGTCAGGGTGCGGGTGATCCCCTCGACCGCCTGGATGCGGGCCACCACGAGCTTGCCCAGCGAGTCGACGTCGTCGGCCGCGGCATGAACAATGGCGTCGTACGGGCCGGTTACGGCCTCGGCTGCCTTGACGCCGGGAATGCCCTTGACCGCCAGGGCCACCTGAGCGGCCTTGCCGACCTCGGTCTGGATGAGCACGTAGGCCTCGACCATGTCTCTCCCCGTGAGTAGGTGGCGCGGACTATACCGCCGCGGTGGCTCTCCCGGCCACTTCGCGTCGGCGGCAAAGGGGCGCGGGGACCATCACGGCTCGGCCCGGCGGCGGAGCGGATCGTGATCCCAGGGTGAGCTCATCGGCGGGCGCTCTGCGCCGGGTGAGCCCACGGGAGGCCATACTGGCTCCCCATGTGCTTCGTCTTCCTGGCCCTGGCGCTGGCCGGGCTCGTCCTCACCGGGAACGCCCTGCGGCCCCTGCCCCGCCGGGGCGGAGGAGGGCCGCCCTGGGTCCCCGTCCTGTTCACCACCGAGCTCGCCCCTTTCCATGCCGCTCTGCACCTGGGCCTCGCCGGGGGTTTCGCCTCCGCCGGATGGGCGGGGGGCTGGGCCGGGGCCACCGCCCTGGGGGCGAGCGGGCTGTCGGTGGCCGGGCTGGTGATAATCCAGGCCCGAGCGGGGCGAACTCGCCGGGTCGTGGAGCAGGCGGCGGCCGAAGCCCTGGGCACTCCGGTACGGCTGCCGCGCCTGCGCTTCGCCCGGCTCCTGTGGCCCTACCCGGGGGTGCCGCGCTCCGTGGAGGTGGCGGCGGACCTGGTCTACGGTCCCCACCCGGCACACCTGGCCGATCGCTACCGGCGGCGGGGGCACTACGGCCCCGCCCCGGTGCTGGTGCAGGTGCACGGTGGCGGGTGGACCGGCGGGCGACGCGGGCGGCAGGGTCGTCCCCTGGTGCACCGCATGGCCCGGGAGGGGTGGGTGGTCTTCGACCTGGAGTACCGGCTGAGCCCTCGGGCCACTTTCCCCGACCAACTGGCCGACTTGAAGCGGGCCATCGCCTGGATCCGGGCGGGTGCGGCCGAGCACGGCGCCGACCCCTCTTTCGTGGCGGTCGCCGGAGGCTCGGCGGGGGGCCACCTGGCAGCGTTGGCGGCGCTCACCGGGGGCGAACCCGCCTACCAGCCGGGGTTCGAGACGGCTGATGCCACGGTGCAGGTTTGCCTCCCGGTGTACGGGGTCCACGATCTGCTCGCCGCCGACGGGCGCCCCAAGTGGCCCTACCTGGCCACCCACGTCCTCAAGGTCACCCCCGAGGCCGACCCGGAGGCCTGGCGCCGGGGGTCACCGGTGCGCTGCGCTCGGGCCGAGCGGCCGCCCTTCCTGGTGGTTCATGGCGGTGCCGACTCGCTGGTGCCGCCGGCGGATTCCCGCCGCCTGGTGGCGGCACTGCGCGCCGCCGGTGGGCCGGCGGTGGGCCACGCCGAACTGCCGGGGGCTACCCACGGGTTCGACTTCATCCATTCCGTCCGGGGCGAGCGATTCGTGGACGCGGCCGCCCTGGTGCTGGCTGCTCTGTGGGCACGCCACCACGCCGTCCGAACCGGTGGGGGCAGGGGCTCGCGGTTGCCTCAATAGCCGTCGGAGCCGACGCGGACCTGCTCGGCGTAGCGCCGGCCGTCTTCTTCGACTACCTCGAAGACGATGCGCTGACCCGGGCGGAGGTTGCGGAAGATGCTGCCCTGGAGTGCGCCCGGGCGCAGGGCAATGGGGGCCCGGTCGGGCTCACTGAGCACGACGCCTTCGCCGGTGGCCGGGTCGTAGGCCTGGACCACACCCTGCACCGGGCTCAGGCCTTCTCGACCTTGCCGGCTTTGAGGCAGGAGGTGCAGACCCGCATGCGCCGGGAGTTGCTCCCGTGACGGACGCGGACGCGCTGCACGTTGGGCAGCCAGCGGCGGCTGGAGCGCCGGTGGGAGTGGCTCACCTGCTTGCCCACCCAGGGACGGCGGCCGCAGATCTCACATACGAACGACACGAGAGGGATCCTTCTCGGGAACGGCGAGGAAGGATACCAGCCCGGTCGGTGCGTGCCAGATCGCCCCGTATACACTTCCCGTCGTGGCCTCAGATTCCATCCGCGCCCAGGACCTCAAGCAGGTCATGAACCGCTACCTTGCCCGGCTCCAGGAGCACCGCGAGTCCTTGAATCGGCTCAACGTGTACCCCGTGCCCGACGGCGACACCGGCACCAACATGTCCCTCACCATGGAGTCCGTGGTAGGGGCCCTGGACGGCACCTCATCGCTGGCCGACGTGGCCCAGGCCATGGCCCACGGGTCGCTCATGGGGGCGCAGGGCAACTCCGGCATCATCCTCTCCCAGATCCTGCGGGCCTGGGCCGAGGTCTTCCGGCCCCACAAGGAGATCGGCCCGGCCGAGATGATCGACGGCCTCGACCGGGCCACCACGGCGGCCTACAGGGCGGTGGGTCACCCCGTGGAGGGCACGATCCTCACCGTGCTGCGCTGCGCTGCCGAGGAGGCCAAGGGGGCCCCCGGGTCGGCCGACGGCCTGGGCGGGCTGCTGGAGCGGGTCTACGGCCGCGCCGAGCAGGCCTTGCTCGAGACCCCCGAACTGCTGCCGGTGCTGAAGGCGGCCGGGGTGGTGGACGCGGGCGGGGCCGGCCTGCTGCTGCTCCTCGCCTGTCTGCGCGAGCACGTCTCCGGCGTCAAGGTGGTGCTTCCCCCGGCCTTCTTCCGCCCCGCCACCCAGCTCCTCTCCGGCGATGGGCACGGCCCCAAGGGGGAGGGCGGCTCTATCGCCGATCTCCACTACGAGGTGATGTTCATGCTGGAGGGCCCGGCGGGGGCCGACGAGCGCCTCAAGGAGGCCTGGGTCCCCATCGGGGACTCCGTCGTGATCGTGGGAGGCGAGGGCTCCTGGAAGTGCCACATCCACACCGACGACATCGGCGCCGCACTCGAGGCCGGGGTCGAGGCGGGCCGGCCGCGGGGCATCAAGGTGACCGACCTGCTCGAGCAGGCCGCCGCCGAGGACTTCCATCGTGCCGCCTACATCTTTGAGCCCCTGCCCGACGCCCTCAACGCCAAGGTGGGGCTGGTCGCGGTGGCCAACGGCCCCGGGATCCTCGAGTTGTTCCGCCAGTACCGGGCCCAGGGGGTGGTGATCGGGGGTCAGACGATGAACCCCTCGGTGGGGGACCTGCTCGAGGTGGTCGAGGCCGTTCCGGCCAAGACCGTGGTGCTGCTCCCCAACAACAAGAACATAATCTCGGCCGCCGAGGAGATCGACCGCCTCACTCGCAAGCAGGTGTACGTCATCCCCACTCGCTCCGTCCCTCAGGGCATCGCCGCCGCCGTGGCCTACGCCACCAACCTGCCGGCGGAGACGGCGGTGTCGCGCATGGACAAGGCGGCCCGGGCGGTGCGCAGCGGGGAGATGACCCGGGCGGTGCGCGACGCCACCACCCCGGTGGGGACGATCCACGAAGGCGACTGGATCGGGCTCATCGACGGCAAGGTCCAGGTCATCAGGCCGGCCGGGCCGGGCCGGTGGGGGTTCTGGCCGCCCGCCTCCTGCGTCTCCTGCTCGGGGCGAAGCGGGCGGAGCGCCGGGCCCGGCGCCTGGAGGGGGAGGCCTTCCGGGCCGCCCTCATCGCCCTGCTGGAGCGGGTGGTGGACACCGAGGCCGAGGCGGTGACCGTGGTGGCGGGCTCGGAGGCCGACGCCGATGTGACCGCCGCCGGGCGCGCCTGGCTCCATGAGTTCCGCTCCGGCCTCCCCGTGGACGTGGTGGATGGGGGTCAGCCTCTCTACCCCTATCTCATCGGCGTCGAGTGAGCGGACGGAGCCTCGCCTACTTGGCCGGGCTCCCGGTGGAGCAGGTCAAGGGGGTGGGTGAGCGGCTGGGCCGTGAGCTGCGCAAGGCCGGCATCGCCAGCGTGGGCGACCTGCTCTTCCACTTCCCCCGGCGCCACATCGACCGCTCCCGGGTGGCCCCCATCTCCCGCGTCCCCCTCGGGGTCGAGGTCACCGTGGTGGGGGTCGTCGTCCGGGTCGCGGTGCGGCGCCCGCGCTCCGGCCTGACCCTGGTAGAGGCCCTGGTGGCGGGCAGGGCCGAGTACGAGGTGGTCGAAGAAGACGGGGCGTGGCGGGCGCTCCCCGCCCCGGGGTACCCCGACCTGCCGGCCGCGGCCTTCGATACAGAGGAGGAGGCCCGCCGCTGGGTGGCCGAGGAGGCCCCCCGGGTGGCGGCCGACGTCCTCGGCTCGCTGTGGGTCACCTTCTTCAACCAGGCCTTCCGGGAGCGCCAGCTCCCCCCGGGCACGGAGGTGGCCCTCTCCGGGAAGGTGGAGCGCTTCCGGGGCCGGCTGCAGATGAAGTCCCCCGTGGTCGATGTGTTGGGCGGGGCCGCCCACCGCCGCACGGGGCGCATCGTCCCGGTGTACCCGACGGTGGGTGGGGTGGCCTCGTGGCGCCTGGAGCAGCTCCTGGCCAACGCCGTGGCCCGCTCCCGGCCCGTCACCGACCCGCTCCCGCCGGGCCTGGTGGCGCGCCTCGGCCTGGCCTCCCGCGACGCCGCCATTGCCGGCATCCACTTCCCCGAGACCCCGGCCGAGGCCGAGGCCGCCCGGGCCCGCCTGGTGTTCGACGAGTTGTTCCGCCTGGAGGTGGCCCTGGCCCTGCGCAAGCGCCGCCAGATCGAGGAGGAGGAGGGCATCACCCACTCCGGCGAGGCCGGTCTGGTGGAGGCGTTCGTGGCGGCCTTGCCCTACCGCCTGACCGGGGCCCAGGAGCGGACCATCGCCGAGATCCGCGCCGACATGGCCTCGCCCCACCCCATGCACCGCCTCCTCCAGGGCGAGGTGGGCTCGGGCAAGACGGTGGTGGCGATGGCGGCCCTGCTCACCGGGGTGCAGGGCGGCTACCAGGGGGCCGTTATGGCCCCCACCGAGGTCCTTGCCGAGCAGCACTTCTTCGGACTGGAGCCGCTGGCCCGCCTGGTGGGGGTGCGCATGGCCTTGCTCACCTCCAACTCGCCCGATCGGCCCGGGGTGCTGGCCGCCGTGGCCGAGGGCACCGTGGACGTGGTGGTGGGCACCCACGCCCTCATTCAGGAGGGGGTGCTCTTCGCCCGGCTGGGCGTTGCGGTGGTGGACGAGCAGCATCGCTTCGGGGTCCACCAGCGGGTGGCGCTACGGGACAAGTCGGGGGGACCGCAGCCGGACCTGCTGATCATGACCGCCACTCCCATACCGCGCACCCTGTCGATGACCCTCTACGGGGACCTCGACGTGGCGGTGCTCGACGAGATGCCGGCGCACCGCCCGGCGGTGCGCACCGAGGCGGTGGGCAAGGATCCCCAGGACCTGGCCCCGGTCTACGCCCGGGTGCGGGAGCAGGTGGCGGTCGGCCGTCAGGCCTTCGTGGTCTGCCCCCTGGTGGAGGACAGCCCCAAGCTCGAGGCCGCCTCGGCCACTGCCGAGTTTGAGCGCCTCAAGGGGGTCTTCCCCGACCTGCGCCTCGGACTGGTCCACGGCCAGCTCCCCGCCGAGGAGAAGCGCCGGGCGATGCAGGCCTTCCGCGACGGCGCCGTGGACGTGCTGGTGGCCACCACGGTCATCGAGGTGGGCATCGACATCCCCAACGCCACGGTGATGGTCATCGAGGACGCCGACCGCTTCGGCATCAGTCAACTGCACCAGTTGCGCGGCCGTCTGGCCCGGGGAGCGGGACCGAACTGGTGCTACCTGGTGGCGGCGCCGGGCACCGAAGAGGCGGGGGAGCGGTTGGGGGCGGTGGCCGCCTCTGACGACGGGTTCCGCCTCGCCGAGGAGGACCTGCGCCTGCGCGGCCAGGGCACGGTGTTCGGGGCCCGCCAGTCGGGCCTGCCCGACCTGCGGCTGGCCGACATCCTGCGCGACGTCGAGGCCCTGGTCACCGCCCGGAGGGAGGCGTTCGCCCTGGTCGCCGCCGACCCGGCCCTGGCCCGCCACCGCGAAGTGGCCGAAGAGGTGCGAGCCCTGCTCGGCGAGCAAGTGGAGTGGTTGTTCATCTCATGAGGGTCATCGCCGGCCTCGCCAAGGGACGCCGCCTTCTCGCCCCGCGCGACGGCGGCACCCGGCCCATGACCGACCGGGCCCGCGAGGGCCTGTTCTCCAGCCTGGGGAGCGTCGTCCCCGGGGCCCGGGTGCTCGACCTGTACGCCGGCTCGGGCAGCCTGGGCCTGGAGGCCCTCAGCCGGGGAGCGGAGTCGGTGGTGTTCGTGGAACAGGGCCGGGCGGCCTTGGCGGTGCTACGGGCCAATGTCGCCGCCGTGGGCCTGGGCGGCGAGGTCGTTGCCGGGGAAGTGGCCGCCTACCTGAGGCGACCGGCCGGCCTTTTCGACCTGGCGTTCGTTGACCCCCCCTACGCCCTGGCGCTAGCGTCGGTGGAGCAGGTCCTCGGCGGGCTGGTGCGCTGGCTCGCCGTGGGCGGCACCGTCGTGCTGCACCGCCGGGCCGGCGAGGGGCTCGCCCCTCCGGCCGGGCTGGAGGTGACCGACCGGCGGCGTTACGGGGACAGCGAGATCACCCGGCTGGTGAAGGAAGGAGCGATGTGATCACCGCCCTGGTGCCGGGGAGCTTCGACCCGCCCACGAACGGCCACCTTGACATCATCGAGCGCTGCGCCGACATCTTCGACCGGGTGGTGGTGGCGGTGGCCAACAACCCCTCCAAGGCTCCGCTCTTCACCGCCGCCGAGCGGGTGGCGCTGCTCGAGGGATGCTGCGCGGTCTGGCCGAACGTGGCGGTGGCGTCGTTCGACGGGCTGCTCGTCGATGTGGTCCGGTCCTCGGGGTCCGACGTGATTGTGAAGGGCCTCCGGGTGATCACAGACTTCGAGTACGAACTGCAGCTGGCGCAGATGAACCGCCACCTTTCGGGGACGGTCACCCTGTTCGTCCCCACCAACGCGGAGTACGGGTACCTGTCCTCCTCCCTGGTCAAAGAGGTCGCCGGCTTCGGTGCCTCGGTGGAAGGGCTGGTGCCGCCTACTGTGGCGCGAGCACTCAAGGAGCGTTTGGGCGATGAGCGATGACGATCTCGACCGCCAGGAAGTCGTGCCGGTGCCGCCGCGCCTCGGCGAGCTGCAGGAGCTGGTCGACGAGCTGATCCTCGCCGTGGAAGGGGCGCGCAACGTGCCTCTCTCCTCGAGTGTCATGCTCGACCGCAACCAGTTGCTCGACATGCTGTACCGATTGCGCGACGAGCTGCCCGACGAGCTGCGAGCTGCCCGCTGGATGGTGCGGGAGCGGGAGGCCTTCGTGGCCCGCACCAACGAGAAGGCCCGCGAGCTCCTGGAGCGGGCGCGGCAGCGCTCCGAGCAGATGGTCAGCGAGTCGTACATCGTCAAGGAAGCCGTCGAGGAAGCCAACTCCCTGATCCGCCGCGCCGAGGCCGAAGCCACCCGGATCCGCCTGGAGGCCGAGGACGACGCCGAACGGGCCTACGAGAGCGCTGAGGGGATGCTCGCCGACCTCCTGGCGCAGGTGCGCCGCGCCCGTACCGACCTGCACCAGGCCCGCCAGGGCATGGGGGACGCCGGGTAGCCGTCGGGGGCCCCGATACAATCGCGGCGTGCCCCGCCCTCCACTGCGCCTGGTCGTCTCCGACCTGCTCCGCGACACGGGGCACCGCCGCGCCGTGGAAGTGGAGGCTCGCGTGGAGTGGGCCCTCGAGTTGTCCCGGGTCGATCCCACCGTCCCGCTACAGGCCCACCTGGTGCTCGAAGGCACCTCGGGGGGCATCGTGGCCCGGGGCCGGGTGGCGGTGGCGGCCCGGTACACCTGCCGCCGCTGCTTGAGCGAGTGGGTGGAGGCGCTGGAGGTGAAGATTCTCGAGGTGCTCGGCACCGATCCGGAGGCGGAGTACCGACTGCACGGGGACGAGGCGGACATGGAGCCGCCGCTGCGCGACGCGGTCCTCCTCGCCCTGCCGCTGCGCCCCCTCTGCCGCCCCGATTGCCGCGGACTTTGCGCGGTTTGCGGCGGCGACTTGAATACGGGTTCCTGCCCAGGGCACGACGAGGCGGCCGGTTCTTCTTTCGCGCCCCTGCGTGACCTGCTGCAACCTTGAGCGAGTGAAACGAGGCGAATCGTCATGGCGGTCCCGAAGAAGAAGATGTCCCGCTCCCGCACCCGACAGCGGAAGGCAGGGTGGAAGTTGACCCGCCCGTCCACCACGCCCTGCCCGCAGTGCGGGGCCGCCAAGGCGCCCCACCGGGCCTGCCCGCAGTGCGGCACCTACAACGGGCGGGAGGTAGTGAGCACCTCCTGAGGGTGCCATGACTCGCATCGCCCTCGACGCTATGGGCGGCGACCGTGCGCCGCAGGAGACCGTCAGGGGAGCCGTCGACGCCGCCGCCCGCGGCGTCGATGTCGTTCTGGTGGGGGACGAGGCTCGGCTGCGGCCGATCCTGGCCGAATGCGGCGCCGACCTGCCCATCGTCCCCGCCCCCGAGGTGATCGGCATGGGCGACGACGTGACCGCCGCCATCCGCGACAAGCGCCGATCGTCCATCAGCGTGGCCGCCCGCCTGGTGGCCGAGGGCGCAGCGGCGGGCCTGGTGTCGGCCGGGTCCACCGGGGCTACCGTGGCGGCGGGGGCCATCCTGGTGGGGCGGGTGCCCGGGGTGTCGCGCCCCGCCCTCGCCGGCATCTTCCCGGTGGGCCACCCCACGGTGGTGCTCGATATCGGGGCCAACCTCGCGGTGGGCCCGGAGCACCTGGTCCAGTTCGCCGTCATGGGCAGGGTCCTGGCCCAGGTCTACCTGGGAGCGGGCGACCCGGCGGTGGGCTTGCTCAACATCGGCGAGGAGGAGGGCAAGGGACGCCTCCTGGAGAAGGAGGCCTTCGCCCTGCTGTCCGCCGCCCCGGTGCGCTTCGCCGGGAATGTGGAGGGCCGCGACCTGGGGCGGGGCACGGCCGATGTGTTCGTCACCGACGGCTTCACCGGCAACGTGCTGCTCAAGGCGGCCGAGGGCATGGCGTCAGCCGTGGCACGCCTGGTTCTCGCCGCCCTGAGCGAGGAGGACCCCGCCCTGCAGGCTGCCTTTTCCGTGGTGCTCTCGCGGATCGTGGGGATTCGGGAGCGCTTCGACCCCGACACCCACGGCGGGGCTCACCTGCTCGGCACCCGGGGCACGGTGGTGGTGGCCCACGGGTCGGTCTCGCGAGTGGGCGTGGCCAACGCCCTCAGCCTGGCCGCCGAAGGGGCGGAGCGGGGCCTGGTGGAGCGCATCGAGGCGGACCTCCGCCGTGGCTGAGCGGCCCTCTTCACTGGAACGTTCGCTCGGGCACACCTTTGTGGACCGGGGCCTGCTGCGGCGGGCTCTCACCCATCGCTCCCACGATCCCGACGGCTCCAACGAACGCCTGGAGTTCCTGGGCGATGCCGTACTGGAGTTCGTCATCACCAGCCACCTCTACGCCTCCTCCGGGCGCAGCGAGGGGGAGATGACCAAGGTGCGCATCTCGGTGGTGAACCAGGAAGCCCTCGAGGAGGTGGCGCGCTTCGTCGGAGTGGGAGAGGCGGTGCTGTTGGATGCCGGCGAGGAGGAGACCGGCGGCCGGCACAAGGCCTCCATCCTGGCCGACACGCTCGAAGCGCTGCTGGGGGCGGTGTACCTCGACGCCGGCCTGGAGGCGGCCCGCGCTGTGATCCTGGCTCACTGGGCACCGCTGTTGGCCGAGCGCAGCGAGGCTCCGGGCGACCTCGATTCCAAGTCCCGGCTCCAGGAAGCCCTCGCCCGCGCCGGGCAAGTGCCGGCCTACGCCTCCGAGGGGGAAGGGCCCGACCACGCGCGCGTGTTCTTCGCCACGGTGAGTGCCGGGGGGCGGGTCCTCGGCTCGGGCACCGGGACCTCGAAGAAGACGGCGGAACAGGCGGCGGCCCGCCACGCTCTCGACCTGTTGGCGGCCGAGGGGGGGCCGGTTGCCTGAGCTCCCCGAGGTCGAGATCACCCGGCGCCACCTGGAACCGGTGGTGTGCGGGGCGGTGGTGGGCAGGGTGGCGGTGCGCCGGGACCGGGCCCTGCGCTTGCAGCCGCGCCCCCGGGACTTCGCCGCCCGGCTGCGGGGGCGGCGGGTCCTCGGCCTGGCCCGGCAGGGTAAGTACCTCCTGGGCGACCTGGGCGACGGCCTCACCTGGGTGACCCACCTGGGCATGTCGGGTCGGATGACGCTGGCCCGCCCGGGGGAGCCGGAAGCGGCCCACACCGCGGTGGTGGTGGTCCTGGAGGGCGGGCCCGAAGTGCGCTTTGTGGACCCGCGCACCTTCGGGCACACGGCAGTGCTCACCCCGGGGGAACTGGCGGCGGCCGGCCCGGCCCGTCTGGGCCCCGACGCCCTCGACGCCCTGCCGCCGGCCCCGGCGCTGGCCGCCCGCCTGGCCGGCCGGTCGGCTCCCATCAAGCCGCTGCTCCTCGACCAGGGGCTGGTGGCGGGGCTGGGCAACATCTACGCCGACGAGGTGCTGCACCGGGCCCGGCTGCGCCCCGACCGCCCGGCGGGATCGCTGGGGCGAGAGGAGGTGGCCGCCCTGCGCCGCGCCGTGCGGCCGGTGCTGCAGGCGTCCTTGCGCCGCGGCGGGACCAGCCTGGCCGTCCTTGCCTACCTGCTGCCCGACGGCCGGGCCGGCGGCTACCTGGAGCGCCTGGCCGTGTACGGCCGGGCCGGGGAGGCCTGCCGGCGCTGCGGCACGACGGTGGAGCGGATCTTGCTGCGGGGCCGCAGCGCCTTCTTTTGCCCGGAGTGCCAGCGATGAGCCCGGGCGGCGGCCCGGCGGGCCCAGCCGCGGCGGCCCGCCGTGTGCTGGTGCGAGGCCGGGTGCAGGGCGTGGCGTTCCGCTGGTCGGCCATGGCCGAAGGGAACCGCCTGGGCCTGGCCGGCTGGGCCCGCAACCTGCCCGACGGCCGGGTGGAGGTGCACGCCCAGGGGGATCCGGAGGCCCTGGCGGCGCTGGTGGCATGGCTGCACGCGGGGCCGCCGGGGGCCGAAGTGGCAGCGGTCTCCGAGGAGTCGGCGGTGCCGGAACCGGGCCTGGAGGCCTTCGAGATCCGGCGGTGAATTCCAGCCGTGTGATTTGTCGGTGATAGCCTGATACCGGCCTTGCACCTCAAGACACTCACCCTCGTCGGCTTCAAGTCGTTTGCCGATCGCACCCGTCTGGAGTGCGAGCCGGGCATCACCGTCGTGGTCGGCCCCAACGGCACCGGTAAGTCCAATCTGGTGGACGCCGTGGCCTGGGTCATGGGCACCCAGGCCACCAGCGTGCTGCGCACCCAGCGCATGGAGGACGTGATCTTCGCCGGCACGGCCACCCGTCCCGCCCTGGGCCGGACCGAGGTCTCGCTCACCTTCGACAACTCCGACGGGCGCCTCCCCCTCGACGTCCCCGAGGTGACCATCACCCGCCGCCTCTACCGCGACGGCACCTCGGAATACGAGATCAACGGGGCCTCCTGCCGTCTCCTCGACATCCAGGAGATGCTCTCCGACAGCGGCGTGGGCCGCCACCAGCACGTGATCGTCGGCCAGGGGCGGGTGGACGCGGTGCTCAACGCCGGGCCCGAGGAGCATCGGGCCGTCATCGAAGAGGCGGCCGGGGTCATCAAGCATCGCCTGCGTCGTGATCGCTCGGTGCGGCGCCTCGAAGCCACCGACGTCGACCTGGCCCGGCTGCAGGACCTGCTCGGCGAGCAGCAGCGCCGCATGGGCCCGCTGCGCCGCCAGGCCCGCGCCGCCGAGCGCCACGAAACCCTCCAGGCCGAGTGGCGGGAGCTGCGCCTGTGGGTGGGGGGCGAGCACCTGCGCACGGTCGAGGGGCGTCTGGCGGAACTGGCCGGGGCCGAGACGACGATCCGGGATCGCCTCGAAGCCGCCCTGACCGAAAGGGAAGGGCTGATCGAGTCGCTGCATCGGCTGCAAGAGGCAGTGGGTGCCACCGGACTCCGACTGGAACGCGACACCGCCGCCGGCGCCCACCTCGAGACCGTGGCGGAGCGCCTGCAGCGCATCGCCATGGTGGCCCGGGAGCGGCGCTCCGCCCTCCAGGGCCGGGTGGAGGGCGTCGGGCAGCGGCGTCGCGACCTGGAGGAGGAGCGGGCCGACCTGCGGGCCCGCCTGGCCGCCACCGTCGAAGAGGAAGGGGCAGCCCGGGTGGCGGCACAACGGCACGAGGCGGCCCGGCGCGCCCTGGAGGACGAGGAGCGCTCCCTGGCCGAGCAAGGGCGCCTCCCCGCCGAAGGGGTGGTGGCCACCCTGCGAGGCGACCTCGCCGCCCTCGAGGCCACCGCCCAGCGAGACGAAGGCGAGGCGGTGGCCCTCGACGAGCGCCGGGTGCTGGTGGCGGCGCAGGTGGCGGCGGCCGCGGCCGAGGTCGAGCGCCTGAACGGCGAGGTGGTGACCCTGCGGGAGCAGGCTGATCCGGCCGCCGAGGCCTTCCGGCGGACCGCCGAGCGATCTGGCGAGGCGGCGGCGGTCCTCGAGGAGGGGCGCCGCGGCCTGGCCGAGGCCCGCCTGGGCGAAGCCGCCGCCCAGGCCCGGGTGGAGGCTCTCGAGGCCGCGGTGGCCGGACTGGGCGATCCCGAGGCGCGGCGGCGGGCCGCCGCCCTGGAAGGGGTGCTGGGCCCGGTGGTGGCCCGCCTCGATGTGCCCGCCGCTCTGGCGGCTGCGGTCGATGCCGCCCTGGGGCTGTGGAGCGAGGCGTTCGCTGTGTCGGGGCCCGAGTCGCTGGCGGGGGCAGTGTCCTCGCTCAAGGCGGCCGGCCTGGGCGGGGCCGCCTTCGCTTCCGCTCGAGGCGGGGGGGAAGTGCCGGCCCGCGCCGCTGCGGCAGCGGCGGGGATCGACGCGCTGGTGGACCTGCTCGGGCCGGAGGGCGATACCGCCCTGGCCGGCGCCCTGCTGGGCGACGTGGTGGTGGTCGAGGGCTGGGCGGCCGCCTGGTCCCTGGTGCGCCGCGATCCCGGGCTGCGGGCGGTGACCCCCGACGGCGACCTGGTGACGGCCTTCGGGGTGCGCGCCGCCCAGCCCGACGGTGTCGGCCCGGCGGCCCTCGAAGCGGCCCGGGTGGGGCTGGAGCGGGCCCGGGTCGAGGCGGCCCGGGCCTCCAGCCGGCACAACGCCGCTCGCCGCACCGCCGAGGATGCCGCGGCCCGCGAGGC
>JBDROA010000097.1:0-7047 GCA_043810615.1 Actinomycetota bacterium
CAGGTGGCCGAGACCGAGATCAACCTCCCCTTCGTCACCGCCACCCCCGAGGGCCCGCTGCACCTGCTCAAGACCCTGACCCGCTCCGAGTTCCAGAAGATGACCGAGGATCTCGTCGAGTCCACGAAAGGCCCCTTCCAGCAGGCGGTCAAGGACGCCGGCATCAAGGTGTCCGACATCGACCACGTCATCCTGGTGGGCGGCTCCACTCGCATGCCCGCCATCCAGGAACTGGTGCGCGGCCTCACCGGCAAGGAGGCCCACAAGGGGGTCAACCCCGACGAGGTGGTCGCCGCCGGTGCCGCCCTCCAGGCCGGGGTGCTCAAGGGCCAGGTCAAGGACATCCTGCTGCTCGACGTGACCCCCCTCACCCTGGGCATCGAGACCCTGGGCGGGGTGACGACCCGTATGATCGAGCGCAACACCACCATCCCCACCCGGCGGTCGGAGATCTTCACCACCGCCTCCGACGCCCAGCCCGAGGTCGAGGTCCACGTCCTCCAGGGCGAGCGGCAGATGGCGGGCGACAACAAGTCGCTGGGCCGCTTCAACCTCACCGGCATCCCACCGGCACCCCGCGGCGTGCCGCAGATCGAGGTCACCTTCGACATCGACGCCAACGGCATCGTCTCGGTGTCGGCCAAGGACCTGGGCACCGGCAAGGTGCAGCAGATCACCATCACCGGCGGCACCGCCCTGCCCCGTGACGACATCGACCGCATGGTTCACGACGCCGAGAGCCACGCCGACGAGGACCGCACGCGCCGGGAGGCGGCCGAGGCCCGCAACCAGGCCGACCACGTCGCCTACCAGACCGAGAAGCTGCTCCAGGAGCACGGCGAGCACCTCAGCGAGGGCGAGCGCGCAGAGCTCCAGGCCAAGCTCGACGACCTGCGCGCCGCTCTCAAGGAGACCGACGCCTCGGCGGAGCGCCTGCGCGGCGCCGCCGACGCCGTAGTCAGTGCCTCCCAGGTGCTGGGGCAACGCATCTACGAGGCTTCCCAGGCCCAGGCGGCGCCCGGCGGCGACACCCCCGGCAGTGAAGAGGTGGTCGAGGCCGAGATCGTGGACGACGAGGAGGGCCGGTCCTGATGGCCGACGACGCCGCCCCCACCACCCCGGACGGCGACGAGGCCGCCTCCCTGGAGTCGGCCCGTCTCGACACCGCCCTCTTGAGGCTCGACTTGCCCGACGACCGGGAGGAGGCCGTCGGGGTGCTGCTCGACGCTCTGGCCACCGCCCGCGGCGCCGCCGACGCCTACCTCGAAGACCTGCAGCGAGTGGCCGCCGAGTTCGAGAACTACCGCAAGCGTGCGGCGCGCGAACGCGACGAGACGGTTGCCCGGGCCGCGCAGCGCGTGGTACAGGCCCTGCTCCCCGTGCTCGACTCCTTCGACCAGGCTTTCGCCCACGAAGCCCAGACCACCGGCGAGGAACAGGTCCTGGCCGGGGTGCGGGGCACATTCCACCAACTCATGGACGTCCTCTCCAAGGAAGGCCTCGAGGCAATCCCCACCGTGGGTGAGGACTTCGACCCGCAGGTCCACGAGGCGGTAGCCGGGGGCGGCGAGGGCGACCTCATGGTGAGCCAGGAACTGCGCAGCGGGTACGCCCTGAAGGGGCGGGTGCTGCGCCCGGCCATGGTGGTGGTGGCCCCCCGGCCGCAGGCGGGGAGCGCCGGGGAGAGCGAGGGGTGAGCCGTGCGGCGGGACTGGTTGGAGAAGGACTACTACCAGGTCCTGGGCGTCGACCGGGGGGCATCGCCGAAGGAGATCACGGCCGCCTACCGCCGTCTCGCCAAGCAGCACCACCCGGACAACAACCCGGGTGACCCGGCCGCCGAGGCCCGCTTCAAGGACATCTCCGAGGCCAACGGCGTCCTCTCCGACCCGGAGCAGCGTCGGCAGTACGACGAGGCCCGGGAGATGTTCTCCCGGGGCACCTTCGTCGGCGGCCCCGGCGGCGGGGCGCAGTACGTGCGCATCGACGACCTCGGCGATCTGGCCGACCTGTTCGGCGGGGGTCTCTTCGGCGGCCTGGGCGACCTCTTCGGGGCCGGCGGCGAACCCGCCCCCGGCCGCGGTGCCCGCCGCGGGCCCCGGCGCGGCGGGGACATCGAAACCGAAATGAGCCTGTCCTTCCACGAGTCGGTCCAGGGCACCACCCGCACCCTCACCGTTCAAGGCCCGGAGGGGCGCCGCCGGGTGGCGGTAAAGATCCCGGCCGGGGTTGACGACGGCAGCCGGATCCGCTTGCGCGGCCAGGGCCAGCCCGGCAACCGGGGAGGGCCTGCCGGCGACCTCTACGTCCGCATCCACGCCGCCGCCCATCCGGTATTCGGCCGCTCCGGTCGCGACCTGAAAGTGCAGGTGCCCCTGGCCTTCACCGAAGCCGCCCTGGGCGCCGACATCGCAGTCCCCACCCTCGACGGCAAGGTGACCCTGCGGGTGCCTCCCGGCACCGCCACCGGCCGCACCTTCCGCGTCAAGGGGAAGGGAGTGGCCGCCGCCGACGGCGCCGGCGACCTGCTGGTCACCGTCGAGGTGACCGTGCCCGACCATCTCTCCGACGAAGCCCGCTCCCTCCTCGAGGAACTGCGCCGCCTGGAGGCCGGGCACAACCCCCGAGCCCACCTGGGAGTGTGACCATGGCCGACGAACGCCGCGACGCCGTCTACATCATCTCGGTGGCCGCCGACCTGGTGGGGGTCCACCCCCAGACCCTGCGCATCTACGAGCGCCGCGGCCTGCTCAACCCCTACCGCACCGCCGGGGGAACCCGGCGCTACTCAGCCGCCGACCTCGAGCGCCTCGGCCTCATCCAGGAACTCACCGCCGACGGAATCAACATCGAGGGGGTGAAGCGCATCCTCGGAATGCGCGAGGAGATCCGGCGCCTGGAGAAGCAGGTGGCCCGCCTGCGCCGGCTGCTGGGGGACTCCGAGCAGCGCCACATCGCCGGCACCGTCCCCCGGGCCGCCCGGGCCCGGGTCACCCGCCACCTCCCCGACCTGCTGCGCCCCCACCTCGACGAGCTCCTGGGGCCGTAACTTTCCTCCCCGCTCAGGGAGGAGAACAGAAGATCCCATGCCTCCCCTTCAGGGTGAGGTGGCGGCGATGCTCTGAGAGCCGACAGAGGGGGTCCGTCAACCACACCAAACCCGTCGCCCGCAGAGAAGCACCCCCCTCACCTCGAGGACCCGGCACTCCCCGTTCCCGTTCCTCCCCCTCAGGGGGAGGTGGCGGCGATGCTCTGGGAGCCGACGGAGGGGGTCCGTATCCAAGACCGGACGGGTTCGGGCTGGGTGAAGCACCCCCCTCGCCTCGAAGACTCGGCACTCCCCCCTGAGGGGGGAGAACAGAATGGCACTCGCCTCGAAGACTCGGCTCTCGCCGTTCCCATTCCTCCCCCTCAAGATCCGCGGCCCTCAGTCCTCCCCGTCCTCCGGAGCACGCACCGCCAGCACCGGACAGGGAGCGGCCAGCAGGATGTCCTGGGCGTCGCTCCCCAGGAAGTACTTGCCCGACTTGCTGCGGTGGCGATAGCCGATCACCATCAGGTCGGCCTTCTCTTCGGCGGCGAGGTCGGCCAGATCCTGAGCCGGGGTCTTGCCCCGCACCAGTTCGCGCAACTCATACTCGACGCCTTCTGCCTTCAGGCGAGCCTCGGCTGCTTCGAGGGCCCGGCGCGACTCCTCCACCTCGTCGAACCCGGTCCGGCGCCCGCCCCACATGGAGAGAACCACCAGAAGGCGGGACCCCCGCAGCTTCGCTTCCTGAATGGCCCGCTCCAGGGCGGGCCGCCCGCTGGACGAGGGGCTGTAGCCGAGGACGATGGTATGGCGTTCCATGGCCCCGAGTCTATGCCCCCGGCTGCCCTCGACGCCGGGGCCGATCGGCCCGTCTCCCCGGGGCACCCCTCCAACGCTTAGGATGCGGCGAGGCCGGGAGGCGCGGGCCTGGGCCGGGCCCGCCCAGCAATTCGCGTCGGCTTGGAGAGAGGAGGCGGCCTTGACCACCACTGCCGCGCCCCAGGCGCCGCCGGACCGCGGCTTCCGCTACTTCGCCGCCCAGCAGACCACCTGGTCGTGGCTCGCCCTGGGCGTCGGGGTGCTGGCGCTGCTCGTTCTGGTCATCGGCACCGGCGCCATCCTGACCGCCCACGGCTGGACCCAGGAGTGCCCCGAGGGAGCGGAGGCGGCGGTATGCACCCCCACCGCTCCTCTGGTCGAAGGCCTCACCAGCCCCGAGCTGGGCACCCTGATCTATGCCGTGATCGGCATCGGCGCCCTGGCCCTTGCCCTGACCCTGACCCGGGCCCGGCTGGTGCCGAACAAGCAGGCGCGGGAGACGGCGATCGCCGGGGCGGTGATCGGCATCCAGGCGGCGGTGCTCGCCGGGGTGCTCCTGTGGTTCCGGGGCAGCAACGTCGAAGTCTTCGCCCGCAACTTCCTCAACTTCCGCATTCTCGGCGAGTTCTTCCCCCGCTTCGTCAACGGGGCCAAGAACACCCTCATCCTCTCGGTGCTCGGCGGCGGCCTGGGCATGTTCCTCGGCCTGATACTGGCCCTGTTCACCATGTCGAAGCGGGCGGTGGTGCGGGCCCCGGCCCGGCTGTACATCAACTTCTTCCGAGGTACCCCGCTCATCTGGCAGCTGTCCTTCGCCGGCCTGGGCGTGGTCACCGCCCTCCGCCTCGACTTCTTCTCGGGCACCAGCGGCCCCTACCGGGTGGCCATCGCCGTGCTCGGCCTGAACCTGGCGGCCTACTCGGCCGAGGTGTACCGGGCCGGCATCCAGTCGCTGGAGCGAGGCCAGATCGAAGCGGCCCGCAGCCTGGGCCTCTCCTACTTCCAGGCGATGCGCTTCGTGATCGTGCCCCAGGCCATCCGCCGGGTGATCCCGCCGCTCACCAACGAGTTCGTCATCCTGATCAAGGACACCTCGCTGGTGATCGTGCTGGGGCTGGCCTTCTTCCAGAAGGAACTGCTCGGGGTGGGCCGGGACATCTACAACTCCTCGTTCAATGCCACCGCCTGGCTCGGGTCGGCGGCCGGCTACCTGATCATCACCTTGCCGATGATCCGCCTGGTCACCTATCTGGAGCGGCGGATGCGCAGCGGCCTGACGAGCGTGGTCGGATGATGGAGGAGGCGCAGATGAACGAGCCCGTCGTCCGGCTCGAGGGCATCAACAAGTGGTTCGGCAAGCTGCACGTGCTGCGCGACGTCAACCTGGAGATCCACACCCGCGAGGTGGTGGTGCTCATCGGCCCGTCCGGGTCGGGGAAGTCCACCCTGCTGCGCACCATCAACCTGCTCGAAGAGCCCACCGAAGGGCGCGTCTTCTTCGAAGGCCTAGAGCTCACCGACATCCACACCGACCTGAACGCGGCCCGCACCCGGATGGGCATGGTCTTCCAGCAGTTCAACCTGTTCCCCCACCGCACCGTGACCGGGAACATCACCCTGGCCCTGGAGAAGGTGCTGGGCTTGAGGGGCGAGGCGGCTCGGGAGCGCGCCCGGGCGCAACTGGGCCACGTGGGCCTCGCCGACAAGGCCGACGCCTGGCCGTCGCAGCTGTCCGGGGGGCAGCAACAGCGGGTGGCCATCGCCCGGGCCCTGGCGATGCAGCCCGTGCTAATGCTGTTCGACGAGGTCACCTCGGCCCTCGACCCCGAACTGGTGAACGAAGTGCTGTTGGTCATGCAGCGCCTCGCTGCGGAGGGCATGACGATGGTCGTGGTCAGCCACGAGATGGGCTTTGCCCGCGAAGTAGGGACCCGGCTCATCTTTATGGACGAGGGCACGATCCTGGAGGAGGGCCTCCCGCGCGAGGTGTTCGCCAACCCCCGCCACGAGCGGACCAGGTCGTTCCTGAGCCAGGTGCTGTGAGCGAGTCGTTCACCATCGCCCGGCGTTTCCGCGGCCCCGAGACGTCGGGCAACGGCGGCTATACCGCCGGCATGGTGGCCCGCTTCGTCGGCGGGGACGCCGAGGTCACGCTGCGCCGCCCGCCTCCCCTGGACCGGCCCCTCGCGGTGACCCGCGACGGCGAGCGGGTGCTGGCCCACGACGGCCCCGACCTGGTGGCCGAAGGGGTGCCGGCCCGCCTCGAACTCGAACTGCCCGCGCCGCCCACCCCGGAAGAGGCCGAGGCAGCGGCCAGGGCCTACGCCGGGCTCGAGCGCCACTTCTTCCCGGACTGCTTCGTGTGCGGCCCGGGGCGCGCCGCCGGGGACGGCCTACGGCTGTTCCCGGGATGGCTGCCGGGTCGCGACGTGGTGGCCGCCCCGGTGCAGGCCGACGCCTCCCTCCCCGCCGCCGACGGCTGCCTGGCCCTCGAGATCGCCTGGTCGCTGCTCGACTGCCCGGGGGCCTGGGCCATGGAGCGGCACATGGAGGAGAAGCCGGTCGTGCTGGGGCGCATGACGGCCCGGGTGTTGCAGCCCATCCCGGTAGGCGCCTCCGGGGTGGCGGTGGGTTGGCCGCTGGGCCGGGAGGGCCGCAAGCTGCACTCGGGCACGGCCTTCTTCGGCCCCGGGGGCCTGCTCCACGGCTACGCCCGCCAGACCTGGATCGTCATGGCCTGAGGCCCTTCCTGTCTCTCCACGACGGGGAGGTCACGGCGAGGTCTCGGGAGCCGGCGGAGCCCCGCTGTTCCTCCCCATCGAGGGGGAGGTGGCGACGAGTCCTCGAGGAGTCGGAGAGGGTGCGTCACCAAGACCGGACAGGTTCGGGCTGAGTGAAGGACCCCCCACGCCTCGCAGACGAGGCACGCCCCCCGGAGGGGGGAGAACAGACCTGGCACTCACCTCGCAGGCCCGGCACTCGCCGTTCCCGTTCCTCACCCTCAGGGGGAGGTGGCGGCGAGGTTCTGGGAGCCGACGGAGGGGGTCCGTCAACCACACCAAACCCGTACGGCCGCAGTGAAGCACCCCCCACGCCTCGAAGACCCGGCACTCGCCGTTCCCGTTCCTCACCCTCAGGGGGAGGTGGCGGCGAGGTTCTGGGAGCCGACGGAGGGGGTCCGTCAACCACACCAAACC
>JBDROA010000098.1:0-3510 GCA_043810615.1 Actinomycetota bacterium
GGGAGAGGGCGGGGGGAGAGGGCCTCCGCAATCTCCCGCTCCGGCGGGAGAGGGCGGGGGGAGAGGGCCTCCACAGTCTCCCGCGCGCCCTGAGGCCCGCCGCTCCGGCGGGCCTCAGGCTTTGCCTGAAATCGGGTTGTCGGGCTGCCCCCTCTGCGGCCTGACGGCCGCGTCTCCCCCACAGCCGTGGGGGAGACAGGACGGGCTACGCCTCGGGCTTGGGCTCCTCGGCGGCAGGCGCCTCGGCGACCTCGGGGGCGTCGTCCTGATGGCGCCGTTCCTCGATCTTCTCCTTGACGTCCCCGGCGACGTCCTTGGTCTTCTCCCAGGCCTTCTCGGAGACTTCCTTGGTCTTCTCCCAGGCCTTCTCGGCGACCGGAGCGGCCTTCTCCTTGACCTCGCCGGCCACTTCCTTGGTCTTCTCCCAGGCCTTCTCCGCCTTAGGGGCGGCCTTCTCCTTGGCCTTGCCGAACATGGCCTTGGCCTTGTCGAAGAACCGGGACAGCCCGCTCTTCTCTTCTCCTGCGGTCATTTACGAACCTCCTGCGTCTCTGCTCTCAGAGTACCTCCCCTACCGCGTTGAGGACGGCCCGAACCAGGCTGCCGTCTTCCACCATCGCCGCCACCGCCTCGATGTCGGGCGCCGGAGGACGGTCGTCGGTCAGGGGTGGAACCCGGCGCCGCACCCACTCCAGCGCCGCCCCGGTGCCCGCGGCGGGGGCCAGGGGGCGCCGGTACTCGATGCCGGCGCAAGCGCAGAGGACCTCCACCGCGATCACCCGGGCGGCGTTGCCCAGCACCTCCCACAACTTGCGGCCGGCGCCCCACCCCATCGACACGTGATCCTCCTGGGATCCCGAGGTGGGGATGCTCTCCACCGAAGCGGGGTGGCACAGCACCCGGTTCTCGGCGACCAGGGCGGCGGCGACGTACTGGGTGACCATGTAGCCGCTGTTGAGGCCGGGGCGAGCGGCCAGGAACGGCGGCAGCCCGGAAGACCGCACCGGGTCGAGGATGCGGTCGGTGCGCCGCTCCGAGATGCTGCTCAACTCGGTGACGGCCACCGTCGCGAAGTCGAAGGCGAACGCCAGGGGTTGGCCGTGGAAGTTCCCCCCGGAGATCACCTCGCCGGTATCGGGGAACACCACCGGGTTGTCCACCACCGCACCCAGTTCCACCGCCAGCACCCCGTCGACAAAGCCGAGCACGTCCCGCGCCGCGCCGTGCACCTGCGGGGCGCAGCGCAGGCTGTAGGCATCCTGCACGGCGTGGTTGAAGTCGTCGTGGTGGCTGGCTCCGATGCCGCTTCCCTCCAGGAAGCGACGCAAGATGGCAGCGCTCTCCGCCTGGCCCGGGTGGGGGCGGAGTTCGTGGATACGGGGGTCCAAAGGCCGGGCGCTCCCCAACAGGGCCTCGATCGACAAGGCGCAGGCCAGGTCGGCGGCATCGGCCAGGTGCCGGGCCCGGGCCAGGCCCAGCACCCCCAGGGCGAGCATGCCCTCGGTGCCGTTGAGCAGGCTGAGGCCCTCTTTGGCGTGGAGGGTGAGGGGGACCAGGCCGTGCTCGACCAGCACCTCCGTCGCCGGCCGCGCCCGCCCCTCGTGGCGCAGCCACCCCTCCCCGATCAACGGGAGGGCCAGGTGGGCAAATGGAACCAGGTCCCCGGAGGCCCCCACTGACCCCTGGGCGGGCACCACCGGCAGCAGGTCGAGACGCAACAGGTCGAGGAGGCGGGCCACGATCTCCACCCGCACCCCGGAGTGGCCCTGGGCCAGGGTCCGGGCCCGCAGCAGCAGCATGGCCCGCACCAGGGGGTCGGGCAGAGCGGGCCCCACCCCGGCGGCGTGACTGCGCAGCAGGGCCACCTGAGCCTCGTCGGCCAGCGCGGGGTCGATGCGGGTGTTGGCCAGGGCGCCGAAGCCGGTGGTGATGCCGTAGACCACCCGGCCTTCCCGGACGGCTTGTTCCACCACGGCCCGGGCGGGCGCCATGCGCGCCGCCACCCCGGGGCCGAGGCGCACCTCGGCCCGGCGCTCGGCGACCGCCACCACCTGGTCCGGGCGCAGCGGGTCCCCGGTGAGCAGGAGCACGTCAGGCATTCGGCACCTCCCGGGAAGCCACCCCATCCGCGGGCCGGGTGCCGGCAGGGGGCCGGTACGGGTCGGCGTGGGCCATAGGCGCAGGTTACCGGCCGGACCCGGCACTGCCGGGCCCGGCCGCCCCGAGCGGCCGTCGACAGGCCCGCCCCGTAGTCACGATCCGGCCCACCCTCCAGCCGGATCGTGATGGTCCCCGCGAGCTGTCGATACCCCCCCCTACTGTGTCGGCCGGCGCAGGGTGGCCGTGCCTTCGGCGCTGCCGCCGTCCTCGAGGCCGACGGTGTAGGCGAGGGCGATGCCCGCGGAGGTGGCGGTGCCGGCGACGCGGAACGACTCGATGCCCGCCTCCGGCACGTCGCGGGCCTCCAGGGTGAATGCTCCGGTCGGCTCCACCTCCAAGGTGGCCTCGCCCAACAGGGGGGTCGTTGCGATGAAGGGGGATGCCGCGGCCAGGTCGGCCACGAAGTCGAAGGCCGCCGGGTCGCCGGCTCCGAAGACGGAGCCACCCAGGTCGATGGTCAGAGTGGCGGTGCGCGCCTCGGTGTCCACCGCGATGGCCAGGGCAACACGGCCGGTGCTCCCGTAGGTGGTGTTGACCCACTCCCCCTCCCACTCGCCGGCGAAGATGAGGGCCAGGGCGACGCGAGGGGCCGCCGGGTCGACCGTGGTGGCCGTCACAGCCGTCGTCGAGGGGGCCGTCGCCGGGGTCGTAGCCGTCGTGGTAGCGGTTACGACCGTCGTTCCCCGGGCCGCAGTTGTGGGAGCCGCGTCGTCGTCCCCGCAGGCAGAAGCGACGAGAACGAGGAACCCGGCGAACAGGATCAGGCGCCTCACAGAACTCCTCCTCCCATCGCGACGGCGCCACCCTACGGGGGTGGGCAAGGCTAGGTGCGACCGGCGGCGCATAACCCTCTCCCAGCAACCTTCCTTGTCTTGCCCTCACCGCTCGGCGGCCGTCCGGCAATGGCGGCCGGGGGTTGATGGCGGCTGCCGCCTCGGCTCTGGAGTTGCCCTCGTCGCTCGGCGGCACCTCCGTCACGAATTCGGCAATTCGGCCCGTTGCCGCCTTGCGCCTCCCCCACCGCCGTGGGGCAGGCGAGAATGGCGCTCATGGACGAGCCGCTCCGCGTCGCCCCCGGATTGGTGATCCCTGCCGACGAGTTGCGCTGGCGCTTCGACACCTCGGGTGGCCCCGGCGGCCAGCACGCCAACCGCTCGGCCACCCGCGTGGAACTGGCCTTCGACCTCGCCACCAGTCCCCCGGTGCCCGAGGCCGTGCGCGCCCGCCTGTTGGAGCGGTTGAGCCCCCGGGCTCCCGGCGGGGTGGTCCGGGTGGTGGTGGACGAGTCCCGCTCCCAGTGGCGCAACCGCCAGACCGCCCGCCGCCGCCTGGCGGCGTTGCTGGCCGACG
>JBDROA010000099.1:0-24978 GCA_043810615.1 Actinomycetota bacterium
GAAAACGGGGGTCCTACGGGGGAGAAGAAAACGGGGGTCCTACGGGGGAGAAGAGGGCAGGGTTCCCGCGGGGGAGAAGAGGGCAGGGTTCCCGCGGGGGAGAAGAAGACGGAGACGACAATGGCCGGCAGCAGCCCGGGGTGGAGGCACTTCATCCCCCTTGTCCACTCCTTGCGCCACCGCGGGGGTGACCTTCATGCCGCCGCCGGCCGGCAGTCGTGGCAGGGGCGGAAGCCCGCCCGGGCCGCGGCGTGGTCGTCCCGGAACTCCACTCGGTGGCGCCCCGTGATGCGGCGGGCGTGGCGGCAGGTGGGGTGGCAGTAGATGCAGGTGGTGGCGCTCCCCAGGTAGCGCACCCCGCGGGTTGCCAGGGCCTCGTAGGCGGCCACCTCCAGGCCCTCGGCCTCCAGCAGCAGGCGCTTGTTGGCATCGGCCCCCAGCGAGTAGCGACCGAAGCGGCCGTCGGCGCGCACTACCCGGTGGCAGGGGACCACCAGCGGCACCGGATTGGCCGCCAGGGCGTTGCCCACCGCCCGGTCGCTGCCGGGGCGGCCGATCTCCCGGGCCACCCACCCGTAGGGGCGCACCTCGCCGGCGGGGATCCCGGCCGCCAGGTGCAGCACCGCCGCCTGGAACTCGCTCAGGCCGGCCAGGTCCACCGGCACTCCCCGGGTGCGGCCCTCGGCCAGCGCCCGGTCCACCGCGGCGGCGAGGCGGGCGGGCAGGCCGTCGGCCGGCACCACTTCGCGTCCCAGGCGGGCGCGGTAGCGCTCCTCGAACACCGCGGGGTCGGTGGCCAGGCCCACCATGGAGACCCCCCGTGGAGTGAACGCCACGAAGACCGGGCCCAGGGGACTGGGCCGGGCGGCGTAGCGGTCGGCCAGGCCGGTGCGGGCCAGCACCCCGGGCGCCAACTGCGCCGGGGCCGGCTCCCGCAAGGCGGCGAGGCGGGCCGGGATGTCGCTCATGTCTCCTCCTCCAGGTACCGGCGCAACTGCTGCAGGCCGCGGTGCACGTCGGCCTTCACCGTGCCCACCGGGCGGCCGAGGGCGGCGGCGGTTTCGGTGTACCCCAGGCCGGTGACGTGGCGCAGCACCACCGCCGCGCGCTGGGCCCAGGGGAGCCGGGTGAGCAGGGTGGCCAGGCGTTCCCGCTCGGCTCCGGCCACGGCACGGGCCTCGGGCCCGGGGGCCGGGTCGGGGACCGTGACGGCACCGTCGCCCGGCTCCTCGGGACGGCGCCGCCGGGAGCGGGCCCGATTGCGGCAGAGGTTGGCGGCGATGGTCCACACCCATTCCCGCAGCCGCAAAGCGGCGATGCGCTCCGGCGGGTAAGAGCGCAGGGCCCCGTAGGCCCGGACGAAGGCCTCTTGGGTGATGTCTTCGGCATCGGCTGGGCTGCCGGTGAGCCGGAGGGCTCCCGAGTAGACCCCGTCGACGAGGGCCCGCACCAGGTGAGGGAACGCGGCGTCGCGGTCGGCGGCCAGTGCCGCCGGCAATGCCTGCAGCCCGATCCTGCGTCCCGCGGCCACTTCACCTCCTCACCCTCTAGAACACCGGGGCACGGCGTCCGGTTGCATTCTCCCCGAAGATGTCCGTAGCGTCCGGGGCGCCGTCGTCACGGAGGGGCTATGTCGATCGGGAACACCCTGGTGGGCGGGGTGCTGCGCTCCCCGCTGCACCGCACCATGAGCCGCTCGCTGCTGCTGCTCACCTATCAGGGCCGACGCACCGGGAGGGAGTACACCATCCCGGTGGGCTACGCCCGCTACCGCGAGGACGAGTTGGTGGTGATGGCGGGCCGGCCCGGGGGCAAGACCTGGTGGACCAACATGCGGGGCACCCTGCCGGTGCGCCTTCGCCTGGCCGGGAAGGACCTGAAGGGGGAGGCCCGCCTGGTGATCGGCGAGGAGGCCGTGCCCCGCCTCGCTGCCTACTTCGAGCAGATCCCGCGGGCGGCCCGCCCCTTCGGCATCGCAACCGGGCCGGGCGGCAAGTTGGCGGCGGAGCGCCTCGTGGTCGTGGCCGGCGAGGTACAGGTGGTGGCCATCCGGTTGACCCCCTGACCCCCGGGGTCGGTGCTCCCGGGCCGCCCCTCGGTAGCATCCCGGCTCGAGAGGGAGGCAGACGGACGTGAGCGGATGGCGGGCCGGACTGGTGGCCGCCGCGGTCGGCGGCTTGATCCTGCTGGTCGGGGCCATCGTGAACGCCGCGGGCGGCGACGGCGGCTCACTCGCCTCGACCACCACCGCGGCCCCCGGCGACGTCACCCTGGCATGCGTGCCTGCCTTGAAGGAAGTCTGCGCCGACCTGGGCGCTTCGCTCGGCGTGGCGACGCGGACCTTCCGGTCGGGCGGCGACCCGGGCGATGACGTGGTGGTGCTCGCCCCGGCTGCCGATCTGCCCGCCGGGATGACCGGCGCGGTGGTCGCCCGCAGCCCGGTGGCGGTGGCCGTCTGGCGGGAGCGGGCGGTAGTCCTGGCCCCGGCGTGTGGCGGCGCGGTGGACCTCGCCTGCCTGGCCGGGGCCTACGGGAAGCAGTGGGGCGACCTGGGGGGCAACGCCGCCTGGGCCGCATTCACGGTGGGCCTGGCCGACCCGGCGCTCTCCGCCTCGGGGCTGGAGGCCTGGCGGGCGGTGGCCGGGGCCGGCGTGCCCCGCGGCTTGAAGGATTCGCTGCGGGTGCGGGCCGCCGACGACGCCGCCCTGATGCTCGAGATGGCGCAATTCGGGCCCTCGCGGGCCGACGCGGTGGTCACCACCGAGGTGGCCGTCGCCGGGCAACTGGAGAACGTGTGGGACGTCGGCCGCCTCGAGGTGTACTACCCGGACCCGGCCCCGTGGGTGGAGTACCTGGCCGCCGCCAGCGGCGGTGATGCCCGGCGCCTGGCCGAGCGTTTGCTGAGCGCGGAAGTACAGTCGCTGCTGGCAGCCCGGGGGCTGCGCCCCGCTTCGGGGGAGGCCACCGGCCTGCCCGAGGGCCTGGGGACGCCGGGGCAGCCGCTGGGGCCGCTGGGCCCCGCCGAGCGGGAGGCGCTCCTGGCGGCGTGGCAGAGCCTGTGAGCGAGGAGGGCGCGTCGTGGACCGCCGACAACTGAACGGTCTGGTGGGGGTGGCCGCGGTGGTCGTGGTGGGACTGCTCATCTGGGCCATCGCCGCCGCCACGGGAGGAGGTGACGACGCCGCCGACGGGGCTGCGACCACCGGGGTCCCCGAGGGCTGCGTCGAGGTGCCGGCCGCGGTGTCCTCGGAGAAGGTCACCCTGCTCACCGACCTGGCCGAGGCTTTCAACGCCACCTCACCCGAGGTGGGCGGGCAGTGCGTCCGCCTGACGATCTACCGGGTGGCCTCGGGCCTGGCGGCCAGCCAGCTGGCCGAGGGGTGGGATGAGGCCACTACCGGGGCGCCCGCCCCGGTGCTGTGGAGCCCGGCATCGAGCGCCTGGGGTGCCGTGGTCAACCACCGGCTCTCCCTGACCGGGAAGGCGGCGATAGCCAACGACTTCGAACGGATCATGATCACCCCCCTCGTGCTGGGCATGCCCCGGCCCATGGCCGAGGCCCTCGGCTGGCCCGAGGCGGAGATCGGCTGGGCCGACGTGCTCGCCCTGTCCCAGGACCCCGAAGGCTGGGGGGCTTACGGGCACCCCGAGTGGGGGGAGTTCAAGCTGGGCAAGACCAACCCCAACTTCTCCACCTCGGGGCTCTCGGCGACCGCCGCCATCTATTACGCCGCCACCGGCAAGACGTCCGGGCTCACGCTCGACGACGTCGGCTCGACGCGGGTGGCCGAGTTCGTGCGCGGGGTGGAGGCGGCCACGGTGCACTACGGCGATACCACGCTCACCTTCTTGGACAACATGTTGCGGGAGGACCTCGCCGGGCGCCCGCTCTCCTACGTGTCGGCGGTGGCGGTCGAGGAGGTCAGCATCATCGCCTACAACCGGGGCGACCCCAACGACACCGGCATGGAGAACCCAATCCCGCCCCACGTGCCGCTGGTGGCCGTCTACCCCGAAGAAGGCACCCTGTTCTCGGACAACCCGGCTTACGTGCTCGCCGCTTCCTGGGTGAGCGAGGTGCAGCGGCAGGCCGCTCTCGAGTTCCGCACCTTCGTCATCGACGTGCCCGAGAACCAGGCCCGGGCGCTCGAGTTCGGCTTCCGCCCCGGCAACCCGGCGGTGGCCATCGGCGAACCGATCTCGACGGCCAACGGCCTCAACCCGTCCCAGCCCAAGACCGAGCTCGAGCTGCCTCAGCCGGCGGTGCTCGCCGCCCTGGTGGACTCGTGGGAGTCCTATCGCAAGACCGCACGGGTGATCATCGTCTTCGACGTGAGCGGTTCCATGGGCGACCTGGGGGGCGAGGGGTACACCAAGCTCGACCTGGCTAAGCAGGCGGTGCTGGCCTCCCTCGACGAGTTCAAGCCCGAGGACGAAGTGGGCCTTTGGATCTTCTCCACGGAGCTCGACGGGGCCCTGGACTACCTCGAGCTTCTGCCGCCGATGCCCCTGTCGCAAGGCCGGGCGCAGATCGAGGGGTTCGTGCAGAGCCTCATCCCCCAGAACGGCACCGGCCTCTACGACACCACCCGGGCGGCGGTGCAGGCGGTGCGCGATGCCTACGACACCACCAAGATCAACGCCGTGCTGCTGCTCACCGACGGCATGTGCGACGACTACGAGCCCGGGTGCGAGCTGCCGCCGCTCCTCGACTTCCTCGGCTCTACGGAGCGCGACGTGGTGCGGGTCTTCGCCGTGGCCTACGGGGCCGACGCCGACGTGGACACCCTGCAGGCCATCACCGACGCCTCGCAGGCGCGGCTCTACAAGGCAACGAACCCGCTGACCATCGAAGCCGTCTTCCAGCAGGTGGTTTCGAACTTCTGATGCCGCTCACCGACCGCCTCCGCTGGAGCCCCCGGGTGCGCAAGGGCACCCTGCTGGCCCGGGCCACGCTGTCACCCTGGGGCCTGGCCGCCGGGGGCGGCCTGGCCGGAATCGGCTTGGCTCTGGGCGTTGGCCTGCCCTTCGTCATCGCTGCCGGGGTGGTGGCCTGGCTCACCTCGGCGGTGCTGCACCTGCGCGACCCGGCACTGGTTTCCTCGCTGCTGGCGCCGGAGTTCGACCGGGACCTGTCGGTGCTCGACGAGGAGCATCTGGGCTACATGACGGCGGCACTGGCCGCCCGGGACCGCTTCGAGACGGCGGCGGCCGACCTGCCGGGCAAGGAGCAATTCGGAGGGATGCGCACCCGGGTGACTGAGGCGCTGCGCCGCATGTACGACTCGGTGGTGTGGACTCAGCGCGCCGACCGCTTCCTGGCCACAGTGGACGCCGCCGCCCTGGAACGGCGGCTGCGGGCGGCCCGGGGCTCGGCGGTGGCCGACGAACTGGCGGAGCAACTGACCGAAATCGAGCACATCCGGGGACGCCGCGAGGAAACGATCTCGCAACTGTCCGCCACCGTTGCCGGCATCGAGACCCTGGCGGTCAAGATGGGGGGTCTGGCCCTCGACACCGCCTCCCCAGGGCGCTACGGCGTCTCCACCGCCGAGGTGCGCCGCCTGCGCCAGGAGTTGGACACCTACGTGGACGCCCTGGCCGAAGTGGAGCGATCCCTGCCGGCGACGATCCCGGAGCAGGGGTAGCTCCCTCTCCCGGTTTGCCGGGAGAGGACCGGGGTGAGGGCAAAGGCGCGACGTAGGTCGCCTCTGGTGAACCTTCACCCCTCGGCGACGGTGCCGCCGCTTGGGAGAGAGCCGTCGCCTGGGGTGCTGGCTGCCAATGTCATCCTTGCTTGGATTCCTCCCCCGCCGGGGCAGGCGGGGAGGCGTCCCCGGCGCACGGCTCTGACGGCGCGGCGGAGGTGTCCTCGCCGGGAGAAGCGGCCTCAGGCCCCGACGATGCGGATGCCGGTTCCGTTGGGGTAGTCGGGGGGTTGGATCTGTTCGGGGCAGGAGAGCGGGAACGGTCGGCAACGGTCGGCGACCGGTCGTCGAAGGAGGGCTCTTCGGCCATCCTCTCGTCCCGGTGCCGGCGGACCCGGACGGTCATCCTGGTGGGTAAGGGGCCGCAGGGCCCGTGAAGGTCTCTCCCAAGTCGCCGGCGGGCGCGGCGCGATGCGACCCTCCGGGCCGAGCCCGGCCGGGCCTCGCCGGCAGCGGCGGGCGGGCACAGGGTCATGTGGAACGGCAGTGGAGGCCAGTAGGCGGCACCTCAGGGGGGCGGGCCCGGCACCGATCCTGGGATCCAGGGCGCTGCACAGTCTGGACTCGGAGTCGCTCTCGTCCCAGGCCCGTCCTCATCGGGACCGCGGGTGGGCGCTTGCCGGGCGGGCGTGTTGCCAGACTTCGATTCAACGCATATACTCATCCGGTGAGTACGAGAATGTTCAACCAGACCACCCGTTACGTCCTCAGCGTGTTGTGCCACTTGGCCCGTCACCGAGACGACCGGGTGCCGGCACACCAGATCGCCGCCGACACCGGAACCCCGGCCAACTACGTGGCCAAGATCCTGGGGGTTCTCCGGAAGCGGGGCGTGGTGATGGCCGAGAAGGGCTGGGGTGGCGGGTTCGTGCTCCACCCTAGAGCGACCGGACTCTCGCTCGGAGAGGTACTCGCGTTCTTCGACGAGCGAGCGGAACCGGCGGCGTGTCCCTTCGTGGAGCCCCAGTGTGGTTGTCCGCTCGCCCGCTCCCATGAGCGGCTTGGGGCAGTGTCGGGCGGCGTGGTCGCAGTGACGGCCGGACACATCGCGGATCCAGTGGTGTGCCCGTTCGGAGCGCCCGAATGCGTGGTGGCGGCTCCGTGTCCGCTGCACGCCCACTGGGGGAAGGTTCGCGAAGGGTTCCAGGGTCTGGCGGCGACGCCATTGGCCGACCTGGCCGGGACCATGGCTCGATGAGTGACGGCCGTTTTGCGCGGTCACTCAACGGATACGCGCATGTGGGAATCGATTGAGACACCTGGAGGTGCATGACATGGCGATCACAGTGGAGCGGCGCGACGAGACGCCGGTGTTGGTCGAGGTGCGCGAAGGACCGGGCAGCGGCCTGAAGCGAGTGCTGGCCGTGCTGCGGATGGCGATGGGCTCCATCTTCCTTTGGGCCTTCCTGGACAAGATGTTCGCCCTCGGGTTCGCCACCGGGCGGCTCGAGGAGGGGAGCATCGACTTCTTCGCCCAGGGAGGAGCGGCGCTCAACGGCGGCTCACCGACGTTCGGCTTTCTGAACTTCGGCAGCCGGGGCCCGCTGGCCTCGTTCTGGCAGAGCCTGGCCGGCGACGGCTGGGTCAACGTGCTGTTCCTGACGGCCCTGGCGGGCCTCGGCCTGGCCCTGCTGCTGGGCATCGGCCTGCGCCTCACCGCGGTGGCGGGGTCGGTGCTGATGCTGTCCATGTGGTCGGTGGCCCTGCTCCCGGAGAACCATCCCTTCATCGACGACCACATCATCTACGCCCTGGTGCTGGTGGTGCTGGCCCTGACCGCAGCGGGCAACACCTGGGGGCTGGGCGCTCGCTGGAGCCGCACTCGTCTGGTGCAGCGTTTCGCGATCCTCAAGTAACCCCGCAGATCGAACGTCCCGAGGGGCCGGCGAGCCGGCCCCTCGGGCGCGTGTGGGCCGGGCGCCGAAGCTCAACCGGCGATGGCGACCCCGAGCAGGTAGCGGATGCCGAAGGCGACCCCGGCGGCGATGAGGCCGAAGAGGGTTTGGCGCAGCCCCGACCGCCAGAGGCTCTTCCCGGTCACCAGGGTGATCCCGGCCCCGACCACGAAGAGGGCCATTGCGCTGATCGCCAGGCTCCTCACCACCGCGGTCCCCCCGGAGGAGGAGAAGAAGGGCAAGACCGGCATCATCGCGCCCAGGCAGAACAGCAGGAACGAGGCGAAGGCCGTCTCCCGGGCCGACCCACCCAGGGTCTCGGGATCGATCGCCGGTTCCTCGCGCGCCAGCGTGTCGAGGGCCGCCCCCGGGGTGGCGATCACCTGGGCCGCCAATCGGCGGGCCATGTCCTCGGGCAGGCCCCTGGCCTGGTAGATGAGGGCCGGCTCGGCCTCCTCCTCTTCGGGCGCCGCCTCGAGCTCCTCCCGCTCGACGGCGATCTGCTCCCCGTACAGCTCGCGGGAGCTCTGCACCAAGGGCCATTCCCCCAGGGCCTTGGAGAAGCCTCCGCCAAGGAGGCCGGCGAGGCCGGCGATGAGCACCGCCCGTCCGCCCCGGGTGGCCCCGGCCACCCCCATGACCAGGCTCAGGTTGGAGACCACCCGTCGTTGGCCCCGAGGACGGCGGCTCGCAGGTCGTTGCCACCGACCGCCCGATGCCGTCCCTCGAGGCGGGCGATCCTCGCCCCCGCAACGCCCCCGGAGCCCTTGAGAGCAGTGAGCAGGCGGGCGTGCGAGCGCTCTTCAGCGGGAAGGGCGGTCCCCGCCGCCTCGGGCTGGGCGTTGTACGTCGTGCGGCTGCGCCGTTCCTCTCCGGCGATGACCTGCACGAGCATGCCCGGGCCGAAGCGCCCCGCCAGGGGGCGGGCCGGGAAGCGGCCCCGGCGGCTGGGGGCCGGGTCCGACGCCTCTCCGAGGCCCTTCAGGCGGGAACGCCATACGGCCCCGTGGCGGTCTGCGACCTCGGCGAGCCGCCGGTACAGGAAGGCGCCGTCGACCTCGCCCTGCAAGTTGCGCCGGTACCGATCAGCGTCTCCCTTTGGCCACGGCCGGTCCCTTTCGCTCGTCGCGACCAGGAGCGTACGGAGCCGGAGGGCGGCTACCCGCAGGACGGGGCGGCGATGATGCCGAGGGCGGCGCCCAGGGCGCTCCGGGTGGCCGGGCCCACTTTGCCGTCGGCGTTGAGGCCGGCACTCGTCTGGAATGAGGACACCGCCTGGGCGGTGCGCGCACCGTAGATGCCGTCGAAGGGCCCGGCGTCGTAGCCGAGCACCCGCAGCCACTCCTGCAGGGTGCGGACGTCCTCGCCGCGCGCCTCTCCGGGGCGCAGGATGCGCCCGTTGGGGTCGGTGAGCGAGGCAAACCCGCTCCCCTGGGCGATGCGGCGCACTTCGGCCCGGGTCTGGGCTCCCACCACTCCGTCGGCGTTGAGGTCGCGGTCTCGCTGGAAGGAGCGCACGGCCAGGTCGGTGAGGCTGCCGAAGATGCGGTCGACCGGTCCGGCCTCGTGGCCCTGCAGATTGAGGAAGCCCTGGAGTTCGGCGACGTCGGAGCCGCTGGTGCCCTTGCGCAGGAGGCGGGTGCCGGCGAGCAATGAGTCGAGTGGAGCGCTGCTCCCGCCGGAGCACGGGATCGTATCCCCGCGCTCCGCCGCGCGCAGCGCCTCGTAGGGGTTGACGATGACCCCGGCGGGGTCGCGCAACTCGAAGTGAAGGTGGGGGGAGGTGTTCTCGGCGTTGCCGCTGTCCCCCATCCAGCCGATGAGTTCCCCGGCCTGCACGTGGACGCCGGGGCGGATGCCGGGGGCGATGCCCCACCCTTGCCCGTCGTCGGTGCCGGGGGTGTCGTTGTTCAAGTGGATGTAGTAGGTCTGCCAGCCGTCGTCATGGCGCAGGGTGAGTGTGCAGCACTTCTCGGGCCGCAGGTCGTTGGGGTTGGAGGACCAGTTGGCGTACTCGATGCGGCCCGAGGACGCGGCGACCACGGGCAGCATCTTGGTGCCCATGAGGTCCTGGGCGTGGTGCTGGCCGCTCCCGCGGGAGGCGTAGAACCAGTCGGAGTAGCGGACTTCGCCGATGACGGGGAAGACCAGGGGGTAGTCCACCATCTCGCCGTACACGTGGCTGGCTGCTCGGGCCGCGGGGGCCGTGGCCACGAGAAGGGTGAAGGCAGCGGCCAGCGTCAAGCCGACGAGGGCTGGTCTGCGGGCTACCGCGGGCAGGGCATCGGGCATGTCGTCTCCCGGTGTCGAGTGCTCGCCGGTCTCTTCGGCGTCCGTGGGCGACACCTTCACCATATAGAAGGGAGGAGAATATGCCACTCCGCTCTCAGCAGATCCTCAGCGGAGCCTGAGAGCATGCGTCGGTTGGTCGCGGGGATCGTCACGATCCGGCTCGACCGTGGGCCGGCTCGTGATTCCAGGGCGAGCCTACTGGCGGATGCTCTGAGCCGCCCCGGTCGATCAGGGCAGGTACTGCTCGAGGATCTCCGTGACCCGGCCGCCGTTGACGTAGAGCCACACGGTGCAGTACTCGCCGGGGCATAGCGTGTAGCCGCCGTGTGTCGCCGGCCACTCCTCCACCGACAGAGTGAGGAACCCCAGGGGGTCCACCGAGTTGTCGATGGAGTAGACCACGGCTCCCTCGGCCACACCGAGGTCGATCAGGTCGGGCAGGGGGTTGCGCAGGTAGTGCGGGGAGGGCAGATCGGTGATCCCGTCGAGTTCAGCCTGCTCGTCGGCGACCTCGCCGAAGTAGAAGCAGCCCGGGTCGAAGCGGGCGCTCGTCGGCGAGACCTCGAGCAGCCTCCCGAACCAGATGCCGTCGGGGAGGGGGCCGGCCTCCGGCGGGCAACCCGACCCGTTGGCCCCGCCGCTGTCGGGCAGGGGGTCGGGCGGGTACAGGCCCGGCGTGCCTACGGCGAAAGCCCGCCTGCCGCCGGTGGTAGTGGTGACCACCGAGGTGGGGGGAGCCGCGGTGGTGCTGGTGACCGCCGTGGTGGAGGTGGCTTCCGTGGTCGTGGTGGGAGCGATGGCGCTGGAAGTGGAGGGGTCGTCCTCGCCCCCGCACCCTCCCAGGAGCAGGGCGAGGACGGCGACGGCCGTCAGGCGTCGACGCACGGCGGACCTCCTCTGTTGTGCTGCTGCTGCTCTACCCGGCGGCGCCGACTGCCACGACGGGCGCTCCGCCGAGAGGAATGGTGACGTCGGCGGGCGCCGAGATGGACCAGGTCACCTCGAAGGTAGCCGTCACGGTGAAGTCGGTGCCCGGGTCCCGGTGGGTGGGGTCTTGGGAGATCAAGGCGGCCCGGCCGGAGGCGCCGAGTGTGGGGGGCGGTACCGACAGCACCCGGTTTCGGAAGGGGTGGAAGGGGTTGTCGAGGATCAGCACGACCGTCGTGGTGGGCCCCTCGAGGACGATTCCGGGGTGGACGTGACCCGTCACCCCGGGGCCTTCCACCGTCCACTCGAGGCTGGCCCCCGTGGGAGCCAGATCCAGGGGGCCGAGACGGAGAGTGCCGCCGCCGTCGAGGGCGAAAGCGGTCGGCTCGAGGGCGAGGCGAAGCGTGCCCTCGGAGGGGAGGGCCGCGACCGTGCCGGCAACGGTGGCGGAAAAGGTCTCCGTGTGGAGGGCCTCGACGGTTACGAGGCGCAGGCCGGCCTCATTGAGGTCGTGATCGAAGGGGGGGAACGCGATGGTGGCCGTTCCCCGGGCCACCGGGTCGAACACGACGCCGGACGAGCGCACCGAGGCGCCGTCGGGGAACTCGAGCAGCCACTGCCCGCCCTGGTGGCCGGTGGTGGCCGCGGGATCGTGCTCCTCGTCCACGGCCAGGGAGAGAGTGACGAACAGCGCGTCGGGGCGTTGCAGGATCCGCTCCACGCGGGCGCCGAAGCCTTCGCCCAGCGGGTAGTAGCCGGCGGGGAGGGCGGCACCGGAGAAGACCGGTGCCGTGGTGGTGGTGGCGGCGGCGGTGGTGGTGGCCGGCGCCGCCTCGCCGTCCACCAGGGATGCTCCCGCTACGGTCAGGCCGGCGCCGGCGGCGGCCCCGGCCAGGAAGAGCACGGCAGCCGCCCTGCGGCCCGGCCGGGCGGTCCCCCGGGCCCGCCGGGACTCTTCGTCCAGCGGGGACCGCAGCAACTCGCGCAACGCATCCTCGTGGGCGCCGCCGATGTCCCACGGGTTGGCCGGCGGGGACCCGGCAGGGCTTGTCGGCGGGTGGGGGCTGTCATCCAAGGCGCAGGGCTCCGGCGTCGATCTCCACCGGCCGGTCGAAAGGCACCCAGTAGGCCGACCGGGCGACGAAGCGAATGGGGTCGGGCAGCGGCGTGGCGTCGTGCACCAACTGCAAACCGCTCGTGGTGCGCCCGCTGGTGAAAGACCAACCCTCGCCGAGGACTCCGACGAGGAGCGCCCCGGGGTCGGAGCTGGTGGCGAAACCGCCGGGGGTCACGATGTCCAACTGGACGATCTTCGAGTTGGGCTGTTCGATGATCCCGCCTACCACCAGCGAGTAGCCCTCGTCCAGGCCGACGATGGCGTTCGAGGGCAGGGCGATCTCATAGGCGTAGGGGACTCGCATCCAGTAGCGGTTGAGGCGCAGCCCGATCACCTCGGGCAGGATGCCTCGGGGGAGGGGGAAGCGGGCGGTGCGGGCGCGCGGGCTGCCGGTGGTCCCCGGTATCTCGCCGGCGGCGGTGATGAGGGTCCAGGCCTCCGGTGCCACCGCCGCCTCCTCGGCGAGGCGTTGCAGCGGTACATCGGTGAGCCAGTTCGACTCGCTCAGCCGCCCCGGGCCCACGGGGTTGATGTCGTGGATGGTGAAGTGGAGCACCGCCTCGTCGTCCTCCACGACGAGGCCGTCGATCACCAGGACGGCGGGACCCAACGGGATCTCGTCTTCGTCCACCCACCAGGCGGCCGGGACCGTCGTCGTCGTGGTCGTGCTCGCCGTCGCCGGGGTCTCCTCCTCCCCGCCGAAGGCCAGGAGGGTCGCCAGGGCGACGCCGGATCCCACGGCGATGCCCGCCACGATGAGAGCGACGCGGCGCCGGGTCATGGGATCATGCTACGGGAGTCTTTCAACAGGTTCGCCCCGGAGTCACGATCGGCTCTCTGCCGGGAAGCATCCACAGTGCGGAAGCGAAGGGCTACCGGCTTCCCTACGAGCACCCCATGGAGTTGCCGCAGTTCAGGCACTTGTAGCAGGAGCCGTTGCGCACCGTGATGTGGCCGCAGACGTCGCACAGGGGCGCTCCTCCCATGTACGAGCGCAGGGCGGTTTGCAGCGACGAGGCCTGCGCCAGTTCGGCACCGCCCCCCGCCGGGGGAACGGCCGCCAATCGCGGCATCTGACCGGCATGGTGCGCCGCAGCCCCGGACGGTCGCGGTGGGGCCGGGGCGGCGTAGGCGGGTTCCTCCAGGGGCTCCGGAGCAGCGTCGGCCAGTTCCAGTTGCAGGCCGGCATCGACCGCCAGTCCCTTGGGCGGGGGCAACTCGTCCACCGGCGGCACCTGCACCAGGTCGGTGCGGCCCAGGTACTCCAGGCCCAGGGCGCGGAACACGTAGTCCACGATGGAGTTGGCCATCTTGATGTTGGGGTGGCCCTCCACCAGGCCGCGCGGTTCGAAGGTGTGGAAGGTGAAGGTGTCCACGAACTCCTCGAGCGGCACCCCGTACTGGAGGCCCTTGGACACGGCTATGGCGAAGCAGGAGAGGATGCCGCGCAGGGTGGCCCCCTCCTTGGCCAGGTCGATGAACAACTCGCCCAGGGTGCCGTCCTCGTACTCGCCGGCGCGCAGGAAGATCTTGTGCCCGCCGACCCGGGCCTCCTGCGTCCAGCCGCGGCGGCGCGCCGGGAGGATGAAGCGGGGCCGGGCCATGCCCTTGTAGGCCTGCGACGGGCTCACTCCGGGGGCGAAGTAACCGCCGACCACCCGGGCCTGCGCCTCCAGGGCGTCGCTGACCTCCACCGGTTCCTCGTCCGGGGTGTGGCCTTCGTCGCTGGTCACCGACAGCGGCTGGCTGGCCTTGGAGCCATCGCGGTAGATGGCGATGGCCTTGAGCCCCAGCTGCCAGGAGAGCAGGTGGACCCCTTCGACCTCATCCACGGTGACGTCGTTCGGCATGTTGATCGTCTTCGAGATGGCGCCCGTGATGAACGGCTGCACCGCCGCCATAGCCTTGATGTGGCCGCTGTGGTGGATGTAGCGGGTGCCGTAGCGGCCGTTGCGGTTGGCGGTGTCGAACACCGGCAGGTGCTCGGTGCGCAAGTGGGGGGCGCCCTCCACGGTTTGGCGGCCGCAGATGTTGTCGCCGGCCTGACGGACCTGCTCGGAGGTGAAGCCGAGGTGACTCAGCAGGTCGAAGCTGGGCGACTTCCAGCGGGGTTCGGGGATCCCGAGGCGGGCCAGGGCATCGGTGCCGATGACGTAGGGGGCGAAGGCGTGGCGCAGTTCGAAGACCCCCGGGAGGGCTTGTTCGACGGCGGCGATCTCGGCCTCCTCGAGTCCCACTGCCAGCAGGGCGTCGCGGTCGACGTAGGGGGCGCCTTCGAGGGTCATGGTGCCGACTACGTAGCGGACGATCTCGGCCCGCTCCTCGGGGGTGTAGCCCAGGCTGCGCAGCGCCGGGTCGATGGACTGGTTGGCGATCTTGAAGAAGCCGCCTCCGGCCAGCTTCTTGAACTTCACCAGGGCGAAGTCGGGCTCCACCCCGGTGGTGTCGCAGTCCATCTGCAAGGAGATGGTCCCCGTGGGGGCGAGGCAGGTGACCTGGGCGTTGCGGTAGCCGTACTGCTCGCCCATGTCGAGGGCGGAGTCCCAGGCACGCCGGGCGGCGTCGAGCAGCGCCCCCGGGCCGTACAGCGGGTCGATGCCCACCACCCGGTGCGAGAGGCTCTCGTAGTCCTCCTGGGGGGCGTCGTAGGCGGCACGGCGGTGGTTGCGGATCACCCGCAGCATCGTCTCCCGGTTCTCGTCGAAGTGGGGGAACGTCCCGAGCACCGAGGCCATCTCGGCCGAGGTGGTATAGGAGATGCCGGTGAGCACGGCGGTCAGGGCGGCGGCGATGGCCCGCCCCTCGTCGGAGTCGTAGGCGATGCCGCTGCGCATGAGCAGCGAGCCGAGGTTGGCGTAGCCCAGGCCCAGGGTGCGGTAGTCGTAGGAGCCCTGGGCGATCTCGCGGCTGGGGAACTGGGCCATGGTCACCGAGACGTCGAGCACCATGGTCCACAGGCGGATGGCGTGCTGGTAGGCCTCGATGTTGAAGGTGCCGGAGTCGTCGTCGAAGAAGGAGCCCAGGTTGAGGCTGGCCAGGTTGCAGGCGGTGTTGTCCAAGAACATGTACTCGGAGCAGGGGTTGGAGGCCCGAATCCGCCCGCCCTCGGGGCAGGTGTGCCACTCGTTGATGGTGCCGTCGAACTGCACCCCGGGGTCGGCACAAGCCCAGGCGGCTTCGGCGATGGTCCGCCACAGGTGGCGCGCCTCGACGGTGCGCATCGCGTGGCCGTCGGTGCGGGAGGCGAGGTCCCAATCGGCGTCGGCGAGCACCGCCTGCATGAAGTCGTGGCTCACCCGCACCGAGTTGTTGGCGTTCTGGCCGCTGACCGTCTGGTAGGCCTCGCCGTTGAAGTCGGAGGGGTAGCCGGCGGCGATGAGGGCGCGGACCTTGTCCTCTTCGCCCTTCTTCCAGTTGATGAACTCCTCGGCGTCGGGATGGTCGATGTCGAGGATGACCATCTTGGCGGCGCGCCGGGTGGTGCCCCCCGACTTGATGGCCCCGGCGGCGCGGTCGCCGATGCGCAGAAAGGACATCACCCCGGAGGAGCGGCCGCCGCCGGAAAGGGGCTCGTTCTCGGCGCGGATGCGGGAGAAGTTGGTGCCGGTCCCCGCCCCGAACTTGAACAGGCGGGCTTCTCGAACCCACAGGTCCATGATCCCGCCTTCGTTGACGAGATCGTCCTCGATGGACTGGATGAAGCAGGCGTGAGGGGCGGGGCGGGAGTAGGAGTCGGGGGAGGGCACGGTGCGCCCGGTGACCGGGTCCACGTACCAGAAGCCCTGGGCCGGCCCGGTTAGCCCGTAGGAGTGGTGTAGGCCGGTGTTGAACCACTGCGGGCTGTTGGGGGAAGCCATCTGGTGCACCACCATGTAGCCCAGTTCGTCCTCGAAGGCCCGGGCGTCGGCTTCGGAGGCGAAGTAGCCGTGGCGCTCGCCCCACCAGCGCCAGGTGGAGGTGAGGCGGCGGATCACCTGGCGGGCGGAGCGTTCGGGGCCTAGCACCGGCTTGCCGTCGTCGTCGAGGAGCGCGTTCCCCTGGGCATCACGCTGCGGTACTCCGGCCTTGCGGAAGTACTTGGACACCATGATGTCGGCGGCCACCTGGGACCACGACGAGGGGAGTTCGGCGTCCTTCATCTCGAAGACCACCGAGCCGTCGGGGTTGGTGATGCGCGAGTTACGCAGGCTCCATTCCACCGAGTCGAAGGGATCCTCACCCGGCTTGGTGAACAGCCGGGTGATGCGCAGTCCCGTGGCCTGGCCCATGTCGATCCTCCCCGTCCCCGCTCCCGCCGCCTGTCGATCCGTCTGCTCCGCCATCACCACAACACCTCCGCCATCACCACAACATATTGTGGCAGGGATGGCGAAGCGCCACCAAATGTTGTGAGGGGAACACAAGTGTAGTTACACGGTTGTGGACGAGTCAAGGAGATCCCCGGAGGGGCCCAGGCAAGGGAAGTGCCCGAGGATGGTGGCCGTCCTCATCGGTTCTAACCGGCCGTCGGGCCGGGGTCAAGGCCAAGTGCGAAGTGGTTTTCGCGAGGCCCGGGAGGCTCAGCCCAGCGCCGCCATCACCGCCTGAGCGAGCACGTCGTGACCGAGGGCGTTGGGGTGGATGTCGGGTGGGGAGGCCAGCATCAGGGTGGTGTAGGCCGCCTTGCCCTCCATGGGGGAGAACCCGTCGGCCACCAGGATTCCTTCGGGACCGGCGGCCGCCTCCGCCAGGGCGTTCAGGCGGTCGAGGGTGAACCCGGTCTCCGCCTCGAAGGCGATGCCCGTCCCCAGGCTGAAGGGGTTGTAGGCCTTGAGGAAGACGATGGTGGACTGAGGGGCCGCCCGGCGCAGGGCGGCGAACAGCTCCGGGAGGTTCTCCTCGTAGGCGTCGAGGGCGCCGTCGAGGCGCTCCCGGCAGTCGGCGGCGCCGAGGTCGGCACTGCACTCGGGCGAGGTGAGGTGGCCCAGCAAGTCGTTGGCTCCGACGTCCACCGTGATGTAGGCCACCCGGTTCACCGCCAGGAACTCCAGGGCCTCACCCAATTGGCCGCCCCCCAGCAGCGAGCCGCTGGTCTCGCCCGGCACCCCGAGATTGAGCAGGCCGTAGCGGCGGCCGTCGCGCTGCTCCAACTGGTGGTGCACCCGGGAAACGTACCCGTCCTGCGGAGCGGGAGCCCCCAAGTTGGCCGCCAGGGAGTCCCCGAGGGCCAGGTAGTACACCGCCCCTTCGGCGAAGGTGCCGTTCACCGTCCCCGGGCCGAGCACCTCCGCCGGCGGGTCCCCGGAAGGGCCGACGGCGGCCGCGGCGGCGGCGAGGTCGGTGAGCAGCGAGGTGGCCGTGATCTCCGGGCCGCCGCGCTGCACCCCGGTGACCACCAGGCGGTCGTCGCCGATGGTGATGGCCTGCACGTCCACCTCGGCCTCGGCGAGGAGGGCGTTGACTTCCTCGACCGACTCGAGGAGCCGGTCCACGTAGTCGCCGACGGCGCTCCGGGCGAAACCCGGCAGGTTCAGGGACCCCAGCTCCATGGAACGGACCTCGACCTGTACCAGGCCGCCGACCAGCGACACCCCCAGGGCCCCGGAGGCCTGGTAGTCGCCGCTCTTGAACTCGGCGGTGAAGGCCATGGTGCCCTCGGTCGGCGTGGGGCCGTCGATGATGTCGACCGCGATGCGGCGCAGGGGCTGCTCCGTCTCCCAGAGGGCGTCCTGCAGCACTGCGCTCACTTCGTCCTCGTGCAGGTCGAGGCGGAAGGAGGTCTCGGCCGCGGCGGAGTCGAGTTGCGCCCGGGCCGTCGCGAGGGCGCCGGCGTCGGCGGCCGCCACCGGGCCCTCGGTGGTGGAGAGCGCGGCCAGCACGGCGCGCGCCTCGTCGTAGATCTGCCATCCGGTCCACGACAGCACGGCCACCTCGACCACCACCAACCCCCAGAGCACAGGCGCCGGGGCCAGCGCCGTCACCAGGAAGGCCAGAGCGGTGATGCCGCAGAAGACGGCGATGCCGACGCGTTCCTCCACGGTGAAGAACACGATGGCCCCAACGGCTAGCCCGACGAAGGCGCCCAGCAGGGATGTGGACACCTTCAGCCCGGTGTGGCGGCTCCGGGCCTTATAGGTGCCGGGGCTCGCTGCCGGCCTGATCCATCGGGCTCGTCGCGGTGGGGTCGGAGGCCTCGGGTAGGGCCTGAGGGTCACTCACCCTCGGCGGGGGAAGGGGACGGCTCGTCGGCCGGAGCCGGCTCGTCGGCTGGGACCGCCGGAGGCGCTTCCTCGAACGGCGCGGGAGGCGCTTCCTCGAACGGCGCGGGAGGCGCGGCGTCGGCGAAAGCCGGGGCCGCGCCCTTGGGCTTCTTGGCCGGCCCGAACAGGCCCCAGAGGATGGAGAGCAGCATGACGCCGCCCACCACCACGGCCCCCTTGACGGCCACGGTCTTGACGTCGTCGAGACCGATCACCGGCCAGACGAAGGTGAGGTAGACGAGGACGCCGAGCCCGAGGATCAGCCCCCAGAGGGCGGCCCGGACCGGATGCCGTTTCAGTTGTGTCTGCGCCATGGTCAGGCCCTCCACGACAGTGCCGGCCGTGCGTTGAACAGAATCCCGGAGAACCCGGCCAGGGCCAGGGCCGTGGCCAGGGCCCCGGGGGCGGTGAACAGCGGGTACGAGTCCCCGACGAACTGCACCCAGCCTTCGCCGAAGCAGACCGTGTGGCCGGAGAACACGGCGGCCACGTCGTCGGCGGTGTACTCGGGCAGCTCGTTGTTGCCCCAGCCATCCACGAACACGCCCTGGGCTTTGACCTTGGCCTGGAACTGGAAGGGGAGCAGGTCGCCCAACTCCATGACCCCGGCGTTGCGGTTCTTGTCCCGCGGGTTGGGGTCACCGCCGTCGTCGGCGCTGACGCCCATGATCACCATCTCCCAGCGATGGTCGTGGAAGGCGTCGCCGCTCAGCCCGGCGTCGGGCAGGGTGAAACCGAAGTAGAGCACCGTGCCGCCCGAATCCACCTGGAACGGGTTGCCCGCCGTGAAGGCCGGCTCGCCGTAGATGTCGACCGGCGGATTCCCGTTGCCGAGGTCTATCGCGGCGTCGAGCGAGTCCCCCTTGGTGTCGTAGGAGATGGCCGATCCGCCGCAGGGGCCCAGCAGGTAGGCCCCCTCCTCCTCGAGGTCGAAACCGGCGCCCTCGGGATCGACGCGAAGGAGGAACTCGTCCGCAGTCAGGGCCCCGATGGCGTCGTCCCAGATGCCGGCGATGCCCACTGGGATGTTTGCCTCCGGACCCTCGAGCGGGATATCCGGGATGTGATCCCCGTTCCGGTCGGCCCACTGGGCGACCGAGTCGAGGGTGATGAAGTCGGTGAGGTCGATCACTGGCGTCCGGTCCTGCTGGGCGAGGGCGGGTCCCGCCGTCGTCAACAGGATCACCCCGGCGGCCAGAAGCAAGCGCGCTGCTCGGCCCATGATCCTCCTCTGCCTCGCGATCAAGCCAGGCTACCGGATCGACCGGCAGTACGGGGGCGCTACCGCCCCGGTCGGCCGCGGCTCAGCCGTTCGAATCCGCCTCGTCCTCCAGGACCAGGTCGAAGCGATGCCCGCAGTCGGGGCAGACGAACGCGACCACGTCTCCGGGAAGGAAGCCCTCGTCCTCCGGCAGGTGGGTGAGCCGACCGCAGACGGCGCCGCACTCCACGCAGGTGATGGTCTCAGGCGCTTCCATAGGCCCCAGCGTACGCCGCTCGTCCGGCCGGGGGCGATTCGGCGCTCGTTCCTACACTCCCGGCGTGCTCCCCGTACTGGTGCTGCGCCATGATGCCGACGCCGGCCCCGGCCATCTGGGCGACGCCCTGGCGGCTGCCGGAGCGGAGATGCGCTTCGTCGACCCGGCGGAGGGGGAGGCCGTCCCGGCCCTCGGCGGCTGGTCGGCTGTGGTCTCTCTGGGCGGGTGCATGGGGGCTTATGAGGACGAGGCCCACCCCTGGCTGACGGCGGAGAAGCGCTTGCTGGCTGCGGCGACGGGCGCTGGGATCCCCACCCTGGGCATCTGCCTGGGCTGCCAGGTCCTGGCGGTGGCGCTCGGCGGGCGGGTCTACCCCGGCACGGGGAGGGAGGTCGGCCTGGTGCGCCTCAGCCTCACCGACGAGGGCCGGGCCGACCCGGTGGCCCGTCATCTCGACGGGCCGGTGGCGGTATCGCACGCCGACACCTGGGAATTGCCCCCCGGGGCGACGCTGCTGGCCACCAGCGACCGCTACCGGCACGCCTTCCGCCTGGGATCGGCCCTGGGCTTGCAGTCCCACCCCGAGGTGAGCCCCGACCCGTTCGCCCGGTGGACGCGGTCCAAGCCGCGGGAGGTCCTGGTGAGCGAAGGCATCGACGCCGAGGCCGCCATCGCCGCGGTGCGGGCCCATGCCGAGGAGCAGCGGGCGATGGCGGCCCGCCTGTTCGGGGCCTGGGCTGCGGAACTTGTCTCGCGGTAGGGCGCCTGCGCCGGGTACGGTCGGCTCATGACCCGGATTACGCCGGAGCGCGACCGGTCGCTGGGGGCCGCTCTGCGCCTGGAGTACCTGACCGTGGGTTGGAACGCGGTCGAGGCGGTGGTGGCTCTGGCCGCCGGGGTTGCCGCCGGGAGTCAGGCCTTGATCGGCTTCGGGGGGGACAGCGTGGTGGAGAGTCTCTCGGGGGCCATTCTCATCTGGCGCCTGAACGCCGAGCGCCGTCCGGGCGGGGCGGAACGAGCCGAGGGGGTGGAGCGGCGGGCGCGGCGCGGGGTCGCCATCTCCCTGTGGGTGCTGGCCGCGTACGTCGCCGCCCAGGCGATCGCCGGTCTGGTCGGAGGGGCCGAGGCCGAGGCTTCCCCCGTCGGCATGGGGCTGGCGGTGGCTTCGCTGACCGCCATGTGGCTGCTGGCGCGGGCCAAGCGGGCCCGGGCGCGCGAGCTGCACAGCCACGCCCTGGAGGCCGACGCGGCGCAGACCGCGTTGTGCTGGAGGCTGTCGGCAGTCCTGCTGGTGGGACTCGGCCTGAACGCCGCCTTCGGCTGGTGGTGGGCCGACGCCGCCGCCGCCCTGGGGCTGTCGGGGCTCATTGCCTTTGAGGGCCGGGAGGCTTGGGCCGACCGGGACTGCTGCTGAGGAACGGGTGGATTCCCCGTGTGCCGGCAGCCCCCGGTGCGCTTCCCTCTCAGCCGGGGAAGACCTCAGTGACATGGCGGCGCCCTGGGGTGCTGCCTGCAAATGTCATTTCTCCCCCGCCCCAGCGGGGGAGATGCCCCAAGGGCAGAGGGGGCAGCCTCCCACCAAGGCCTCCCCACATGCTGCCCCCACCCAACCCTCCCCCATTGTCGTGGGGGAGGGAACAGTCCCCTGGGCTACTGCCAGCAAGTGTCATTTCTCCCCCGCGCCAGCGGGGGAGATGCCCGAAGGGCAGAGGGGGCCGCCTCCCACCAAGTCGGACGGGGAGGGCGGCGGGGAAAGTCTCCACCGTGAGGGCAAGTTCTGTCGGTCGCATGGGTCCGAACGCCGCTGTGGGCTGATTGTGCCATCACCCGTCCGGCCATTCCCCTAGCCAGGCGACACCCGACCAGCCAATCCCGCCGACCACGATCGTCTGCGACCCGAAGGTGTCGATATCCGACACCAGGCGTTCCGGGCCCCAGGTACGGCCGCCGCCCGACGGCGCCGGCTCCACGGGTTCCTTGGCAATCATATGCCAGGTCTCCCCTGCATCGGTCGACGCCCACACCGCTGCATACGTGTTCCGGGTCAAACACCCCGTCCTTAGCTCGCCTCCCACCAGGAGTGTCTCCCCGGACCAGGCGACGGCGCTGGTGGACGCCTGGTATCGACAGTCGGCAGGTTCGTCCATGGGGCCAGGTTCGAACGCCGCGGCCAGCCGCCAGTCGATCCCGTCTTCCGACATCCAGACGGCTCCCAATCCGTGCGCTGACCGCCCGGTTCCATCGAAGAGGCTCCGGTCGCCGATGCGCCCGGCGACGGCCACACCGTAGGGTCCTGCCGCGACGGCGTCGGCGTGGGAGTGGCTGGTCTCTCCTTGCACCCCGGGGTCGAGGAGGATCTGCTCCCAGGCCAGGCCGTTCGCGGACACCCAGATCGCCGGAATCGCGTTCAGGGTGTAAGGGTCAGCCTCGCCGACGGCGATCAGTCCCGAGCCGAAGGTCGTGACGTCGTGCATGACGGCCCCTTCGCCCGAGCCTGGCGGCAGATCCGGCGCCGGGCCCGCTCCTTCACCCTCAATGACGCCCGGATCCACCCGGGTCCAGGTGACTCCATCCGCGGAGAGCCAGACGGCGGCATGAGGATCGAACAGCGTCTCGTTGTACTCGCCGACGGCCACCAGTCCAGGACCCCCGGCGGTCACAGCTTCCATGACCTGGAGCCCGGGGCCGCCCAGCGACCCCTGCTGAGGCACCCTGGTCCAGGTGAGCCCGTCCGGCGACAGCCACACGGCGGCGTCGTACTCCCCGGTCGTCGATCCGTCGGCACCGACGGCCACGAACCCCCCGCTCCAAACAGTGATGCTGTCCAGGAACTGGTCCCCATCGTGGGACGCTTGATCCTGGGCGCCGAAGACGTTGGCTTCGTCGGAGATCCGGGTCCAGTCTCGCCCGTCGGGAGAGACCCAGACCGCACCGTCGGCGGACGAGCCGTCGCCGGCGAGACCGACGCCAACCAGACCTGGGCCCCCGGCCGTGACCTTTGCCAGGGCCCCGTCCGCGAACGGAGACGGCAGGAGCCTCTCCCAGGTCACCAAGAGGTTCGGCGGCGTTGTCTGGAGCAGCGTCGGCGGCGGCAAGACGGGCGTCGTGGTGCTCGAGGTCGCGGGGTTCGCGGTGCTCGTGGTCGGCGGAGCTGTGCTCGTCACCGTGCTGGCCGCAACGGACGAGGGCGTGCTCGTCGAGGCCAGCGTCGAGGGCACGGCCGAGCCGCCCTCGTCCCACCTCACAAGGAAGGCAACGCCGGCGGCGCCCAGTGCAGCCGCCGCCGCGACGACTGCGATGATCATGATCCGTGTCCTACGCTTCATCGGCCCCCTCCTCCTCCACTGTGGGCATCCGTCCGGCGGCTGCCCAGCGTGCCTTCTGGAGCAGTCGAGGGTCAGGGACCCGGGGGCAGTGGGGTCACGGTGATCGTGATCGACGTCCACTTGTCCTTGTGGTGGGGCATCGCCACAAACACGAACCCCTCTTCAGGGGGGTCGAGGACGTCAGTTTCCCAGATTCCGCTCGCTGTCGTCGCCACGGTTTCGGCGTATACCACCCCGTGGACCTCAGTCTCGAAGACGAACTGCAGGCCCTTGATCGGCTCCCGTGTCACGGTGCCGATCCAGTCGACTCGCCACCGCATCGCCCCGGTGTGCTCGGCCAACAGGTCGATGCAGGCGGGGAGTCCGCTCACGGTGTAGAAGCCGCCGACTTCGTTGAACGTGCCCAGGACCCAGACGGCCCCATTGGCGACCCGGGCCTCACAGGTCCACAAGGTCGGCGCCGTGGTGGTCGTGGTGGTCGTGGGCGGCCGCTTTTTGCCGTCTTCCTTGGCTGCCATCGCCGTGGCCGACACGGCCAGCAACCCGGCGACGAGCGCTACGATCATGATCCAGGCTCTGCGTCTCATCTCGAACCCTCCCTCTGGCTTGCCCGTCGGTTTGGCATTCGCGGTCCTGTTGGATGCGCGTGACGACTGCTCTTCCCTCTTGGTGGGCCTTGCGACATCACTCCGTCTGCCATTGCCCCAGCCAGGCCATACCCGACTCGATTGCGCCGACGGCGACCACCTGCGACCCGAGCACCTCGACGTCCCGCATCACGCCCAGGCCGCCGAAGTACACGCCCGTGGGGCCGGGAGCCGGCCCGACCGAATCCTTGGCAACCAGGTGCCAGGTCTCGCCCAGATCGGCTGTTGCCCAAATCGTCGCGTAGGCGTTTTCGGTCTGGCAGGTCGTGGTCAGGTTCCCAGTGACCAACAGCGTGTCTCCGTACCAGACGGCGTCGTTGGCCTGCGCCTGGTACTTGCAGTCGGCGGGTTCATCCATGGTGCCGGCATCCAGCACCGCAGCCAGACGCCAATCGATACCGTCTTCCGACATCCACACGGCGGCGTAGCCGAAATCCGCCTGACCGTAGGCGTCGTTCCCCTGGACGAGCCCCTCCGACATCTCCCCGACCGCCACGAACCCGTGGGGGCCGGCCGCGATGGCGTTGGGTATCGAGGCGCGCGTGTCTCCGGACACCCCGGGCTCGAGGAGGATCTGGTCCCAGGTCGAGCCGTCGCTCGACACCCAGACTGCCGGCAGCTTCTGGTGGCCGTAGGGATCGACGATCCCTACGGCGATGAGCCCGGGGGCCCCCTGGATGACGTCGGTCATGACGGCCCCGGTCCCGACCCCCGCCACCGTTCCCTCGCCTTCGATGGCGGTCGGATCCACCCGGGCCCAGGTGACTCCGTCCGCGGAGAGCCAGACGGCGGCATGGGGATCGAACACCGTCTCGTTGCTCTCGCCGACGGCCACCAGCCCGGGGCCACCGAGGGTGACCGCGGTCATGGCCTGGCCCCCGGGACCGCCGAGCGCCTCCTGGTCCGGCACCCTGGTCCAGGTGACCCCGTCGGGTGACAGCCACACGGCGGCCTCGCACTCCGGCGAGTCGCTTCCTCGGCCATCGCCGCCGACGGCCACGAATCCCCCGTTCCAGGCGATGACATCGCTCAACCACTGGGCCCCGTCGTGGAGCCCGTAGTCGTGCTGCCCACCGAACACGCCGGCATCGTCGGGGACCCTGGTCCAGGCCAGGCCGTCGGAGGAGACCCAGGCCGCTCCGTCGCCGTAGTAGTCGTCATCGGCGGAGCCGACGGCGATCAGCCCCGGCCCGCCGGCCACGAGCGACACCGGGTTCCCGTCCGCCAAGGAGGGCGGCGACGTCGCCTCCCAGGTCATAAGGAGGCTCGGCGGCGTAGCTTCGATCGGGGTCGGCGTCGGCAAAGCGATCGTCGTCGTGGTGACGGCGGCCGTCGTGCTCGTGGTTGTG
>JBDROA010000100.1:0-5858 GCA_043810615.1 Actinomycetota bacterium
GGGAAGTTGGCCGGGGCGTGCTGGAAGCAGTTGTCGGCCTTGTTGTAGCGGGAGAGGCGCACTTCGCAGCCTCCCGTGCCGCATACCCGGTTCTCACCGTAGTCGCGCGGCCGCCGCCGCGCCCGGCCTATGCCGGTGGCACGCATCGTTGCCTGCATTTGGGAACCTCCGTGGCAATGCCTTGTGTTGACTCCTGTTTACCACGCCCTAAGGGCTTTAGCAACACGGATATGGTGTAAACCTCCTCGCGGGCCCCGGGCGCCGGCAAACGAGAGGAGGGGAGGCACCGGGCCTCCCCTCCTCTACCCCTCAGAGAGCGGGCTCAGTCTTCCTTGGTCGACGCCTGCGCCTGAGAGGAGATCTCCCGGACCACATCGGCGTTGGCCAGAGTGGTCACGTCTCCCAGGTGGCGCTGCTCGGAGATGTCACGCAGCAGGCGCCGCATGATCTTGCCCGAGCGGGTCTTGGGCAAGTCGTCGGTGAAGACGATGCTCTTGGGACGGGCGATGGGGCTGATCTTCTCGCCGACCCAGTTGCGCAACTCCTTGATGAGCACCTCGTCGCCGGTGATCCCGGCACGCAGCGTCACGAAGGCGGCGATCGCCTGGCCGGTGAGATCGTCGCTGCGCCCCACGACGGCCGCCTCGGCGACCTTTGGGTGGGCCACCAGCGCCGACTCCACCTCGGTGGTGGAGATACGGTGGCCAGCGACGTTCATGACGTCGTCCACCCGGCCCAGCAGCCAGTAGTAGCCGTCCATGTCGCGCTTGCAGCCGTCACCGGCGAAGTACTTGCCCGGCACCTGCGTCCAGTAGGTGGAGACGAAGCGGTCCGCATCCTTGTACAGGGTGCGCAGCATGGCCGGCCAGGGGCGGGTGAGCACCAGGTAGCCGCCGCCGCCGAGAGGCACCACATTGCCCTGGTCGTCGACCACGTCGGCCCCGACCCCGGGGAAGGGACGGGTCGCCGAGCCCGGCTTGGTGGCCAGGGCCCCGGGCAAGGGGGTGACCATGATGCACCCGGTCTCGGTCTGCCACCAGGTGTCCACGATGGGGCAGCGCTCCCCCCCGATCACCTTGTGGTACCACATCCAGGCCTCGGGGTTGATCGGCTCGCCCACCGACCCCAGCAGCTTCAAGGAAGAGAGGTCACGCCCCTTGGGGTACTGGTCGCCCCACTTCATGAAGGAGCGGATGACCGTGGGTGCCGTGTAGAACTTGGTGACCTTGTACTTCTCGATGATCTGCCAGAAGCGGTCCTTGTCCGGGAAGTCGGGCGTGCCCTCGTAGAGCACCCCGGTGGTGTGGTTGCCCAGCGGGCCGTACACGATGTACGTGTGGCCCGTCACCCAGCCGATGTCGGCCGCGCACCAGTAGATGTCATCGGGTTTGATGTCGAAGACCAGGCTGTGGGTGGTGACCGCCCCGGCCAGATACCCGCCCGTGGTGTGCACCACGCCCTTGGGGCGAGCAGTGGTCCCCGAGGTGTAGAGGATGAACAGCATCTCTTCGGCGTTCAGGGCCACCGCCTCGTTCTCGGGCGAGGCGGCGGCGATCAACTCGTGATACCAGAGGTCCCGGCTCTCGGTCCAGGCGATCTCGTTATTGCAGCGCTTCACCACCACCGTGTGCTCGATGCTCGGACAGGTCTCCAGGGCGGTGTCGGCGTTCGTCTTCAGGGGGAACACCGTGCCGCGCCGGTAGGCGCCGTCGCCGGTGATGAGCACCTTGGCTTCCTGGTCCTGGATGCGCTGCGCCAGGGCGTCGGCCGAGAACCCGCCGAACACCACCGAGTGGACGGCGCCCAGACGGGCGCAAGCCAGCATGGCCGCGGGCAGTTCGGGCACCATGCCCAGGTAGATGGCCACCCGGTCGCCCTTGGTGACTCCGAGGCCGGCGAGGGCGTTGGCCAAGCGGCAAACCTCTTCGTGCAGCTGCTTGAAAGTGATGACCCGCTCGTCGCCGGCGGGTTCGCCCTCCCAGTAGTCGGCGAGCTTGTCGCCGCCTTCGGCCAGGTGCCGGTCGAGGCAGTTGTGGGAGATGTTGAGCTCACCGTCGGCGAACCACTTGTAGAAGGGGTGGTTCGACTCGTCGATGATCTGGGTGGGCTCCTTGAACCACGAGACCCGCTCGAGAGCCTGCTTCATCCAGAACCCGCGCCAGTCGGCCTCGGCCTCGTCGTAGATCGAGGGCCCGGCATTCGCCTGGGCTACGAAGTCCTCTGAAGGCGGGAACGAGCGCTCCTCCCAGGAGAGGGCGGAGATCGCCTGCTGCTCATCGGTCACGCGTGTGCCTCCTTATCGGCCACCGGGGTGTTCGTCATATTCTAGATGGCGGCGGTTCGGCCTCCGCCGGTTGGCCGCCCTGCCGGGACTCGGCTCGGCCCGGGCCGCCGGGGCCCGCTCCGGGTCCTCTTCGCCCAGGTCGAGGTAGGCCGCCGCCTCGCTCGTTCCGCCGGGGGAGTGCTCGTCGCCCGGCGCGCCCCCAAGGCGCAGACACCACCGCGGGGCCGGACCGGGCGGCTTCCCACACCCCCGTCTGGTCCTTCGACCGCCGGGCGCCCTCCAGAGCGAAACGGCGGGAACGAGCGGCATTGAGCACCGCGTTGGAGAGGTAGCGCTCCTCGCCGCGGTGCCGGCGCACCGAGGTCAGGGCCGCGGCGAGAGCGGCGGGACGCGGGGTAGGCCCGATGAACGCGGCGGGCCGGAGCCCAGCACAGCCCGCCGGGTCTCGCGCCCGATCGCCAGGTCGAGCACGAACCAGTGGGTGGCCGGTTCCTTCCCCACCACGAACGAGAACCGGTTGGCGCCCCCCCGGTGTTCAGGTTCGCCTCCAACGGTGGCGGGGAGGGCGGCCGGGCTGCCACCGCCTTCGGTAGAGCATCAACGCCAGCCCCTTGCCGGGGTGGCGAAGGGCCTCGCGGCCCCGAAGCCGGTTCACCGCCCTCTTCTGAGCCACGGAGAGCGCCCGGGCCGTCACTCCCTGGACGCCCAGGTCGCTCCGCCCCGGCCGGTACCCGCCGCAGGCGGCCGACCCGAAGAGGTAGCGGGCGAGGAGGCCGTCCCCCGGCAGTCCCACCAGCCTCCCGCCCGGGGCCACGTCCCGGCCCTGCTCGGCCGCGGGCATATGTCCCGGGTCACCGGCGCGCTCGGGGCCGGATGCGGAACTCGCGGGGGTTGCGCCAGCCCACCACCAGGGCCAAGGCTCCCCCGGCAATGGCAGCCAGTTCCAGCCAGTCGCCGGTCATCGCGTACAGGGTGCGCCGGCTCTCCTGCACCCGGACGGACCCGTAGAGCACCTCGGCGGTGAACAGGCCCGTCTCGCTGCCGCCACGCGAGCCGTCGGCAGAGACAAAAGTGGAGTGCCCGGTGACGGCGGCGTGGATGACATCCACTCCGACCGCGGCGGCGTTGAGGCGCACCATCTCGATGAGCTGATCCGAGGCGGGGCCCCGCCCGAAGGACCCTTCGTTGGTGGCCACCACCATCACCTGGGCGCCGGCCCGCACCTCGCTGCGCAGGTAGCGGGGGAAGGCCCCCTCGAAGGAGATCACCGAGCCCAGCCGGAACGAGTTGTCCCCCACCGTCAGGGCGAACACCACCGGGTCTTCCCCACGGCGGAGATCGCGGGGCACCTGATCCAGTTGGGGGATGAACTTGAGCAGGTTGCGCAAGGGAACGAACTCCCCGAACGGCACCGGGTGGCGCTTGAGGTACTCGCCCAGGATGGCCCCGTTGGGCCCGAAGAGGATGTTGTAGTTGTCCCACTCCGTGGCCCCCGCCGAGCGGCTGCCGCCGGCCAGCAGGTAGGCGCCGATTCGCACCGCTTCGGCCCCCATCTGGGCGGCCACCTCGGGGTTGAAGGTGGGGTTGGCGGAGCCCCCGAACGAGTCCTCGGGCCACACCACCAGGTCCACGGTGCCCGGGGCGATCGTGCGGGTCAGGCCGAGGTGGGAGTCGTAGATGAGTTGCTTCTCGCGGGCGCAGTGCTCCCGCGGACAAGGAGAGCTGCCCTGGACGATGGCGACCCGAACCGCCGGGCCCCCCGCCTCGGGGGAGAGCACCAGTCCCAGGGCGGAGAGGATGACGATGACGGCCAACATGGCCTCCAGAGGGCGCCGGTCGGGTTCCTCCTCGGCCAGCAGCACCAGCGAGGCGGCGAAACCGACGACCAGCACCCCCCACCCGGTGGGCCCGATCCACTGGGCCGCCCCGCGGGGCCCGGGGATGGTCCCGACGGGGAAGCCCGCCGCCCCCCAGGGGAAGCCGCCCAGGGGAATACGCGACCGGGTGAACTCGAAGAGGGCCCAGCCCCCCACCGCCACCGCCCACCACAGGAAGGAGGACCACAGCCGAACGGCGTACATGAGCAGGGCGTAGCCGAGGGTGTAGGCGGCCATTAGCCCCACCAGGGGGAACCAGGCCACGGCGCCCAGCGTGAAGATCCACCAGAGCATGCCCCCGAAGAAGGCGAACCCGTAGATGAGACCGACCCAGGAGGCCTCGCGGCGGGTGGTGACGCGGCGCAACGCCCACAGGAAGGGGACCGGGCCCACGAACACCAGGAGGCCCAGGTTGACCGGCGGGAAGGCCAGCCACATGAGGGCAGCCGAAACGAGGGCGGCGGCGGCCAGCTGCATTCCGGGGGAGGCTAGTGCCGGCTCCCGGGAAGGCGCCCGGTGGCAGAGCGGCAGCGCCCTCGCCGAGCCGCCCTGGATCCGGTGCTCTGCCCCGGGGTCGCCGGCGCCGGGCCGGCGATCCGACCGCCCTACAGTGCGGGCCGTGCACGATCAGGAGGTCGCTGCCCGGGCCGCCCGGGCCGGAGCCGAGGTGGCTCGCCATTGCTTCGGGCGGGCCCTCGACCCCGACTTCAAAGGCGTCGTGGACCCGGTCACCGCCGCCGATCGCGAGGCCGAGGCGGCGGTGCTGGCCGTCATCCGGCGCCACCGGCCCGACGACGCCATCCTCAGTGAGGAAGCCGGCGAGCACCCGGGCGCCGCGGCCGGGCGGCGCTGGGTGGTGGACCCCCTCGACGGGACCGTGAACTTCCTCCACGGTGTGCCCCACTGCGCGGTGTCGGTGGCCCTGGAGGACGAGGCAGGTCCGGCGGCCGCCGTCATCATCGACGTCTTGCGAGGCGAGGAGTTCGACGCGGCCCGCGGCACCGGTGCCCGCCGCGACGGCCTGCCCCTCGCGGTGTCGCCCCAGGGCGGCCTGCGCCGGGCCCTCCTTTCCACCGGCTTCCCCTACGACCGGCACCAGCACGCCCACACCTACACCGGGGCCCTGGCTGCCGCTCTCCAGGCCTCCCAGGGGGTGCGGCGCTCCGGTTCCGCCTGCCTCGACCTCGCCTGGGTGGCGTGCGGCCGCTACGAAGGGCACTGGGAGTTCGGCTTGCAGCCATGGGACGTCGCCGCCGGGACACTCCTGGTCGTGGAGGCCGGGGGGCGGGTCACCGACTCGTACGGCGGGCCGCCCCGGGCGGGCGACATCGTGGCCAGCAACGGCCTCATCCACGACGACCTGCTCGCCCTGGTTGCCGCCCACCGGCCGGCGCACTTCGCCCGCTGACGGCCGGGCCGTTCCCTAGCCTGGGTAGCCATGGAACGCTTCCTCCTCACCGCCACCGCGGTACGCGATGCCGGGACCATCCGGGGCGACGCCCTGCTGTTAGAGGACGGGGCCATCGTCGGTGTCGGTGAGGCCGCTCGCCTGCGTCGGCCCGGCCTGGCCGAGCGCCACCTCGCCGGCGTCGTCGTGCCCGGCCTGCGCGACGCCCACTTCCACCCGGTGGGCCACGCCGCCGCCCTCCACCGCCTCTCGCTGGCGGGCGCCGCCGACCTGGCCGCCGTGGCCGACG
>JBDROA010000101.1:0-8921 GCA_043810615.1 Actinomycetota bacterium
CGCTGGATACGACAAGATCATGGGCTTCGACGTCACCGAAGTGGCCATCGACGGGTCCCAGCACAAGGCTCCCTCCGGTGGGGAAGGAACCGGCAGAAACCCCACGGATCGGGGCAAACAAGGCTGGAAATGGTCCGTGGCGGCCGACCGCAACCCGGGGCCGCACTTCTTCACCCGGGAGAACGGCAAACGGTTGGCCACCCCGCTGTTGGCCGCCCTGGTGGCGGTGGAGATCGCCGGCGTCGTCTTCGCCGCCGACTCGGTGCCCGCGGTGCCGGCCGTCACCCGGGAGCCTCTCCTGGTGTGGGCCTGCAACGCCTTCGCCATCCTGGGCCTGCGCGCCATGTCCTTCTTCCTGGCCGCCACGATCCGCTGCTGCGAGTGCCTGCGCGTCGGCCTGGTGTTCATCCCGGCCTTCATCGGGGCCAAGATGATGACGGTGGACCTCTTCGAGATCCCCATCTGGATCGTCCCGAGCGTGATGGTGCTGATCCTGGCGGTGTCGGCGGCGGCCTCGTGGGGGAAGACGCGGGCCGGGGCCCCGGGGGTGGAGCCGACCGAGCTGGGAACGAAGGCCTGAGCCGTCTCTAGCTCTCGTCCTCGGCCAGCACCACCAGGGCGTCGGGGGCATCGAGGTCCCACTCGCTCGTCTTGGGCGGGGCCAGGGTGATCCCGTAGTTGAGGTCCTGGCGGTCCTCGCAGGCCTTCAGCTTCACCCCGAGGCACACCTCCCCGCGCTGCTGGGCAAGGTCGATGAGTTCGGCGAAGGTGACTCGCTGCGGTAGGCCGTCCAGGTACAGGGGGGCCGGCTTCAGATAGATCTCCGATCCCTCCTCATCGAAGAGGGCCTGGTAGACGGCCTGCATCAGCGGCTCCTCGCTGATCTGGGCCAGGAGCATCGACACCAGGCGGCTCGACACCACGAAGTCGTGCACCCCGGTGCTGGCCGCCAGCGCCTGGTTCTCCGACTCGATCAGCTCGGTGATCACCGTGGTGTCGACCCGGCCCTGGGCCCGCTCCCGCTCCAGTTCGCGGCGGATGAGCAGCAGGATCAGGATGGTCTCGGCGTCGATCTGGTCGGGGAGCCGAATTTCGTCGCCTTCGCTCAGCAGGATGATGCTGTCGTAATCGGCCGGGCGGTGCCGCGCCCAGGTGGCCGGGTCTAGCGGGTCGAGGGCCAGGGTGGTCACCTGCAGGCCGCTGACCCGGCCGCTGATGGCCTCGACCTCGCCGCCTTTGACGGTGTGGTGCGCCCGCGGCATGAGCTCCACCCGGCTCCCCTCCATCACGTACTTCCCCAGCTCGCCGAGCACCAGCGGCGTCTTGTGGGTGTGTCCGACGACGAGGTGCCGCTCGGCGGACTGCTCCAGCCGCCGGGGGGGGAGCCGCCGGGCGGCGGGAGAAGCCACGGGCGTCGGGAGCAGGGCGATGGTCGAATCGTCGTCGGCGACCACCAGAAGCCGGTCGGCTGGCTCCAGGCGCCGCTCCGGCGGAGGATTCAGGAGGATGTCCCCGGCCCCGGGGCAGACGCCGATGGGCACGGCGCGTGCGAAGCGGTACTGCAACTGGCCGAACGTGGCCTGCCCCCAGTCGGCATGGAAGAAGTAGATCTCGTTTTCCCGGAACGACAGCAACTCGTCGTACACCACCGACAGCCCGATGGACCGCGAGGTCTGCACCAGAATCCGCGACAGTGTGTCTCGGGCGTGGAGAGCCACGACGCCGCTGCCGGCGGTCTGGGCGACAAGGGAGCGGATGGCCGGATCGAAGATCTCGGTGACCACGTGCAGCGGGTCTCCCGCCGGCCGCTGGTTCTGCACCGCCAGGAGGGTCTTGACCACCCGGGCGTCCGACTCCTCACGCTTCGCGGCCGGAGAGGAATCAGCGCACCCGCTGAGCACGATCACCGCGCTCGCCGTGCCCACCGAGGCCAGTTGCAGATTGACGAGAGAAGAAGGGTTCCCGGACCGGGTTACCACGGTCGTCGTCGCCCGGTCGGGGACGCCGATGGCCAGGTAGTCGTCCATGTATTCCTTGTCCTCGTCGGCGAGGATGACCACCGCCCGGCGCTTGCGGCTCTCGTTGGCGATGACCAACTCGCGGATGATCTCCACGACCCGCTGCTCGTCCCATCCCAGGATCAGGGTGTGGCCGTCTTCGACGACCCGAGAGTGCCCTTTGCGCAGGTTGTGGAGCCGCCGGTCCACCGCGGTGGTGATGAAGGCGACGAGGGCCGACAGCATCACGATGCCGCTGATCCCGGCGGTCACGGCCACCGCCTGGTACCAGCCCGGCGACGCGGCGTCCTCGCCCATTGAGCCGGGGTCGGTCATCTGCAAGAAGGTGGTGAAGCTGCTCCAGCCGAACCCACGCTCCGACCCTCCGGGAAAGACCACCTGCAAGAGGATCCTCACGCCGATCAGTACGACCAGGACGAGGAGGAAGATCACCACCAGGCTGGTGAACACGGAGCGCCCGCCCCGGGACATGAAGTTGTCGAACCGGTAGCGAACCCTCTGCTGCAGAGGTGGCCTGGGCATTGACGAAGCTCCCCGGTCGGATGCTCCGACCATAACGGTTGGGAGCCGGCTGCGCCGGTGGCGTCCCGGCGGGCCCTCCGGGATGGGCCCGGAGCGCCGGAGACGGCGCCGGGTGGGGAAGGGTACGATGGGCGCCGGGGCCCAGACGCGAGGAGGCTGTCGTGGCGACTTGGACCGACCTCTGCACCTACGTGCGGCGCAACTACAAGATCATGAAGGAAGACGAGCGAAGCATCATGATGGGCTTCGCCTACGAGGACGGGCGCTCCCAGGTCGTCTTCCTGTGGCGGATGACCCTGAACAACGCGACCGAGGAATGGGTGCAGATCGAGTCGCCCATCGGCGAGTTCACTCCGCAGAACGTCGCCGCCGTCGTCCGGGCCGCGGAGAAGTCCGTGGTAGGGGGCATCGGGTGCTCCGGCGAGGTCATCACGTACCGCCATGCGGTGCCGCTCGAGAACCTCGACATGAACGAGTTCCTGCGCCCGCTGCGGCTCGTCACCATCTCGGCCGACCAGTTCGAGAAGCAGGTGTTCGGCGGCGACAAGTTCTGAGCGGGCGAGCCCGACCCGTGCAAACCACCCAGGCCGCAGTCGCTCACTCGACCGGGGTGATGATCCCGTCGTCGAGGTCGCGGTAGGTCTCCTCGACGGACTCATCGAGGAGGACCACGCTGGCGCCGCCGATGGTGGCCACCGAACCGGGCAGGACCAGGTTGGGCACGCCGGCGGGGTCGATCTCGTAGGCCCCGGCGGCCAGGGTGAGCAGGTCCCCGGTGGACAGGTCGGTCCAGGTGTAGCCCGACAGCAGCCTCAGCAGGTCGGGCAGGTCGAGGATCCCGCGTTGCTGCACCCCGTCGAGGGCGGCCACGATGACCATGCCCTGGTGGAACGAGCGGGTGAAGTCGCCTCCCTGGATGGAGCGGTTCCGGGAGAAGGCCAGGGCGTTCTGACCCAAGAGGGTCTGCTCTCCGGCGACCAGGAAGGCGCTCGACTTGGGGTCGTTCATGGCGAAGGGGACATCGACCACCACCCCGCCGAAGGCATCCACCATGTGCCGGAAGCTCTTGAACCCGGTGACGATGTAGCCCTCCACCGGCAGGCCGGTGAGGTCGCGCACCACCTGCACCAGGGCTGCGGAATCGGCGATGGCGTTCACGTGGGTGAGCTTGTCCATCCGGCCGTAGGGCGCCTCGACCCAGGCGTCGCGAGGGAAGCCGACCACCGCTCCGGAGGCCTCGCCGATGTTGGAGGTGAGGAGGTGCAGGCTGTCGCCGCGGAACACCCGCTCGATGTAGCCGGGCCGGGCATCGGTCCCGACGATCATCACGAAGCGCACCGGTTCGCCGTACCAGGGCTCCAGGCCGAGGCTGGCCAGTTTGGCCCCCACGATGCGCCAGCCCTCGCCTTCGTCGGCGGCGAGGAGCACATCCTCGCCGGCGGTCACCACGGCCACCTCGGTCTCGTCGGAGAGGGCGGCGGTGGCGAACTCCCCGGCGAGCTCCAGGTCCTCGGCGACGGTGGCCTCGGCGAGGAAGGCGGCCAGGCCCTCGGCCATGGGAGGGGCCTCCACGCCTTCGCGGTTGCTCAGCCAGGCGTAGAAGTCCTCCGCCGTCTGCTGCAGGCGTCCGCTTCCCGAGAGGGTGAGGGTGATGCTCGGGCCGGGAAGAGGCGTCGTGGTGGAGGAGGAGGTGGTGGTGGCCGCCGTGGTCGTGCTCGCGGCGGCAGTGGTGGCAGGGGTGGCCGCCCGGGTCATGGAGGTGGCCGTCTCATCGCCGGAACCGCCGAAGAGCACGACGGTCCCCACGGAGACGGCCACCAGGGCGGCAGCGATGCCGGCGGCGACGAAGATGAAGCGCTTCTCCACGCCCGCGGACTCTAGCCAGGGGCGCCGGTTCCGCTCTCAGGCCGCATCCGGCGGCGAGGCCGGCGCCGGGGAGAGGCGCAGGAGCAGGTATCCCGTCAGGCCGGCCAGCAGCGACCCGGCGAAGATGCCCAGCTTGGCCCGATTGGCCAGGGTCGGGTCGGTGAAGGCGAGGCCCACAATGAACAGGGCCACGGTGAAGCCGATCCCGGCCACGGCGGCCACGCCGAACACGTGACGCCATCCGGTGCCCCCGGGCAGGCGCCCCCAGCCCAGGCGCACCGCCAGCCAGGTGAAGGCCGAGATACCCACCAGCTTGCCGACCAGCAGGCCCAGGGCGGTCCCCAGGGCGACAGGGTGGGTGACCGCCGCGCCGAGATCCGTGCCGGCGAAGCGGACCCCCGAGTTGGCCAGGGCGAAGAGGGGCACTACCAGGAAGGAGGTCCAGGGGTGCATGGCTCGCTCCAGGCGGTCCAGAGGCGCCACCGATTCCCGGGCCACGGCCGCCAGCGTCAGCGCAGCCTCGTCGAGGCGCTCGCCGCTGAAGGGGGCGGCGGCGGAGGCATGGCCGGCCAGCATGCGCCCCACCCGGTCACGGTACTCATCGTCGGCGTAGAAGGAAGTCGCCGGGGTGAGCAGCGCCAGGGCCACCCCGCTGAGGGTGGGATGCACCCCCGATTCGAGGAGGCAGAGCCAGGAGGCGAAAGCGGCCACACCGTAGAAGACCGGGGAGCGCACCCCCGCCCGGTTGGCCGCCCAGACCATCGCCAGGGCACCGACGGCGCCCAGGAGCCACCACACCGCCAGATCGTCCGTGTAGGCGGAGGCGATGATCACTATGCCGGCGACGTCGTCGACGATGGCCAGGGTGAGCAGGAACAGGCGAGCGCCGATGGGCACGCGCGGCCCCAGCAAGGACAGCACCCCAAGGGAGAAGGCGATGTCGGTGGCCACCGGCACCGCCCACCCCCGGGCAGCCTCGCCGCCGCCCACGAAGGCCAGGTAGATGAACGCCGGCCCGATCATCCCGCCCACGGCGGCAAAGACGGGCAGGGCGGCCGTCCGCCGGTCGCGCAGTTCCCCCCGCACCAACTCGCGCTTGATCTCGAGGCCGACCACGAAGAAGAACAGGGTCATCAGCCCGTGGTCCACCAGGCCACGGAGCGTCTCGTGCAGGACGAGGGGCCCCAGAGTGAGGTCGACCGGCGTCTCCCAGAACCGCTCGTAGGAGGCGCCGCCCGGCAGGTTGGCCCAGACCACCGCGGCCACGGCGGCGGCCAGCAGCACCAGGCCTCCCGCCGCCTCGACCTGGGTGAAGCGCAGTACGGGGCGCAGGAACCGCGTCGGCAGGAAGTGGTCGGAATGCAGCCAGGTGCGGTGGAAGCGCTCCTCGGGCATGCCCCCAGGCTAACCGGCCCGAAGCCCCACTCTCCGGGGCGGGCGGTCCCGTCCCTACAATCGCCGGGGACATGCGAGTAGTGATCGCCGGTTCGGGCAGGGTGGGCCGCGAGGTGGCCCAGGCGCTCAGCGCCCTGGGTGACGACGTGTCCCTGCTCGACGAGGCCGAAGAGGCGTTCGAGCTCCTGGGGCGGACCTTCGACGGCACGCTCCACGTGGGGGTCACCTACGACGTCGACGCCCTGCGGGCCGCCGGCATCGAGGAGGCCGACATCTTCTTGGCCCTCACCCCCAGCGACAACGCCAACCTCATGGCGGTGCAGTTGGCGGAGCGAGTGTTCGGGGTACCGCGGGCCATCGCTCGTCTAGACGACCCGGCCCGGGAGGCGGCCTACCGGGCGCTGGCGGTGGACTTCGTTCCCACCGCCCGGCTGGTGGCCCGGGTGCTGGTGGAGCGGGTTCACGAGCCGGAGTTCGCCTACCACCTGGAGTTCCCCCACGGCGACGTCCAGGTGGTGGAGATGGTGCTCGGCACTGGCTCCACCGGACTCACCGTGGCCGGCCTCGAGGTCGAGGGAGAGCTGCGGGTGGCGGCGGTACAGCGCAACGGCACCGTGCTCATCCCGGGTTCCGGCGATGCCGTCCAGCCCGGCGACCTGGTGACGGCGGCAGTGCGACGCGGGGTGGCTTCCCGGGTGCGGCGGTACCTCGAAGTCGGGGGTGCAGGGGAGCCGTGAGGATCATCGTCATCGGCGCGGGCAAGATCGGCCGCCACCTGGCGCGGGAACTGGCCGAAGCCGGACACGCCGTCACTGTGGCGGAGAGCGACGCCGAAGTGGCCCACCGTCTCGCCGAATCGGTGAATGCCCTGGTGCTCGAGGGCGACGGCACCAGCATGAGCGTCCTGAAGTCGGCAGAGGTGTCCCGGGCCGACTGGCTGCTGGCCGTCACCGGCCAGGACGAGGTCAACCTCACGGCGTGCGAGCTGGCCGAGACCCTGGGGGCCAAGCGGGTGCTGGCCCGGCTGAACGACCCCCGGAACCGGGCTACCTTCGACGCTCTGGGCATACCGGTGGTTGCCGTGACCGACCTCATCAGCCAGTTGATCTCGCGAGAGATCGACTTCCTCCACCTGGAGCGGATCGCCCTGCTGGCCCGGGGCCGCATCAGTCTCATCGAGGTCGAGGTGGGATCGGAGACCTCACCGCTCCGGGTGGCCGACCTGGGCTTGCCCGCCCAGACGGTCCTGGTGGCGGTGACTCGGGAGGGGGAGGGGGGCGAGGTGGTCATCCCGCGGGGGGACACGGTGATCCGCTCCGGAGACCGGGTGCTGGTGGTGACCGCGGTGGAACAGGAGTTCGAGGTGCGCGCCGCCCTGCGGCGGTCGGCCCCTCCGGCCGGAAATGGCCGCTGAGCCCCGCCGCCGCCGGGGCGTGCTGCGCGAGGTAGCCGGTGAGGCGTGGGGCCTGGCGATCGAGGTCCTGGTGGTAGGGGCGCTGGCGGCGGGGGCGCTGGCCCTCGCCGGGCTGATCCTGCTGGTGGCCTGATGCTGATCCGTCCCGACGCCGAGGACCTGCGGATCATCTTCCACTACCTGGGGCGCGTGCTCCTGGTCACCGCGATGTTCGTCATCCTGCCCCTGGCCTGGTCGGTGGCGGGCCGGGAGTGGGCCCCGGCCTTCTCCTTCGTGCTGACCGCCGGCGCCTTCGCGCTGCTCGGGACGCTGGCCTCCGCCGCGCCGCTCCGGGAGCACCGCCTCGACTGGAGCCACGGACTGGTGGTGGTGGCACTCACCTGGCTCATCGTGCCCGGGCTGGGGTCGCTGCCCCTGGCTCTCAGCGGCCACTTCGCCGATCCCCTCGACGCCTACTTCGACGCCATGAGCGGGCTGACCTCGACCGGGGCGACCCTCATCCAAGACCTCGACCACCTGGCCCCCTCCCTGAATTTCTGGCGGCACCTGCTCCACTTCATGGGGGGCCAGGGGATCGTGCTGGCGGCCGTCTCCATCTTCGCCGGCGGGGTGGGCCTGAGCATGTTCCACGGAGAGGGGCGGGAGGATCGGATCCTGCCCTCGGTGGGCTCCACCGCCCGCTTCATCTGGTGGGCCAGCCTGGTGCACCTGCTGTTCGGGTTGGTGGTGCTGGGGTCGGTGGCCTACTTCGCTCTCGGGTTCACTCCGCTGCGGTCCCTGTTCCACGGCCTCCTGGTGTTCTTCTCCAGTTTCGACACCGGTGGCTTCGCCGTGCAGAGCACCAGCATCGGCTACTACCACTCGGTGGTGTTCGAGGCGGCCACGATGGTGTTCATGCTGGCCGGGGCCATGAGCTTCGGCCTCCACTACGCCCTGTGGCGGGGCCGGCACCGCCTCCGGTCCCTGGGGGATCTGGAGACGCGCAGCCTGGCCACCACCCTGGTCTTCACCCTCGCCCTCTTCATGGTGGGCCTGGTCGCCCTGGGCCTCTTCCGCAGCACGGGCGCCCTGGCCCGCCAGGGGCTCTTTCACATCGTGTCGGCCCATACGAGCAGCGGCTTCACGACGGTGCCCTCCAGCGAGTTGCGGGAGTGGGATGGCCTCGCCTTCGTCGCCATCACCCTCGCTATGTTCCTCGGCGGCATGGCCTCCTCCACGGCAGGAGGCCTGAAAGCGGTGCGGGTGGGCCTGGTGGCCAGGGTTCTCAAGGACCAGATCAAGCGGGTGCTCCTGCCGGATCGCGCCGTGGTCTCGAGCGTCTACCAACAGGGCGGGCGGCGGCGGCTTACCCCACAAGTGGCCCAGGCGGCGCTGCTGGTCACGCTCCTCTTCGTCGCCCTCTGCTTGCTCGGGACTGCGGTGGCGTTGGCGTATGGATACCCGCTGCAGGAAGCCCTCTTCGAGTCGGTGAGCGCCACCGCCAACGGGGGCCTGTCGGTGGGGATCTTCAGCCCGGACATGCCGGTGGCGCTGGAGGTCACCTACATTTTGCAGATGTGGCTGGGCCGGCTGGAGTTCGTAGCCGTGTTCGCCCTGTTCGGCTTCGTGGTGGCGGCGGTGCGGGGGCGATGATGCCGCGTCGCCGTGCCCTGGTCCTGATCGCCCTCCTGGCTGCGGCCCTGCTCGCCGCCGGACCGGCCGCGGCC
>JBDROA010000102.1:0-14980 GCA_043810615.1 Actinomycetota bacterium
CGCTGGATACGACAAGATCATGGGCTTCGACGTCACCGAAGTGGCCATCGACGGGTCCCAGCACAAGGCTCCCTCCGGTGGGGAAGGAACCGGCAGAAACCCCACGGATCGGGGCAAACAAGGCTGGAAATGGTCCGTGGCCGCCGACCGCAACGGCATCCCCCTGGGCTGGGCCACCGCCGACGCCAACCGTCACGACACCGTGCTGTTGGCACCCACCCTCGACGCTGTCGGAGCCCGGGGCCTGCTCGTCGACATCGCCACCCTGCACCTCGACCGAGGCTACGACGACCCCAAGACCCGAGCTGAGGTCGCCAAGCGGGGCATCGACGACCTGAACTGTTCCCGCAAGCGTCCCCGAGGCACCGCCACCGCACCGAAACAAGTCCCGCTGGGGATGCGCTGGCCGGTGGAACGCACCAACTCCTGGCTCACCAACTACGGGCAACTCCGCCGCAACACCGACCGACGCATCATCCACCGCCTCGCCGCCCTGGCCCTTGCCATCACCCTCATCCTCGCCATCAAGCTCATCAAATGGGCCGACCGCTGGAACCGATGACCCCCCTATTGGCGCGCGCTCTTACAGCAACGGCGTCTTTCTCCAGATGCGCTACACGCTGAGCGGCTGGCAGAGCGCATCCTGGAAGGCGTCCACCGACGGATACATGAACTACGGGCTCACCTTCGCCTACTGCTACTAGCGGCTAGTCGGTCGGCACAGGCACCTCGACAAGTGTGGGGCGGGGGATAGAATCCTCAGAGACATGAGTGTGCAACGCACCATCAGGCACGGGAGCCTGGCGAGGGTGGGCTTGATCGCTCTGGTGGTGTTTGGATCAGCGTGCGCTACACAAGCTGCCGATGTCACAACGGCCGGCGTCGGGCAGACTGAGCCGGACTCGAGCCTTGCCATCGCAAGCCAGCAAGAGGAGACAAAGCCCACATCCCCACCCCTCGATGTTCTGGTGACACAGGTGGATCCCATTTATGGCTACGGCGACTATTCGGCCTACTCCTACGCCGAGGTCCCTTGGGACCTCGTCACTGCCGCAGAGATAGCATGCATGCGCGACCAGGGCTGGCCCGTTGATCCCATCGGAGATACCGGCATCTCGTGGGCGGCGGTGCCTTCCGAACAGAACGAAGCAGCGCAAGTCAGCTTCGCGCGCTGTGCTGCCGGGCTCGATCTTCCGGATTATGGAGTACCGTCAGGAGTCGAGATCGAGACCATCTACAGGTTCTGGGTCGATGTTCTCAAACCGTGCCTTGAGGCGGAGGGTATCTACATACCTGACCCCCCATCGGTTGTTTCATTTGTCGAGACTTACCCCAATGTCGAGTGGACTCCCTGGCAATACGTGACCAACCATACGCCCGAGCTTGAGGAGCGCTGTCCTCAGAACCCCTACGACTACAACTCCGGCCTTGAGCAGTAAGGACATCGGGGCCGCAAGCATGATCCGCTCTGGGCGGCCCGCCGGGACCTGCTCCGGGGAGCCGAACGGCTCACCCCCCACCAGAAGGAGCGGATCCCGGGCGTTCCGGGCCGACCCCTACGACGAACTGGAGTGCGGCTGGATGCTCAATAGAGTCCCTCCGGGACATCTAGAGACTGCGCGGCAGCGTGGGGACTGGCTACCAGGCCCCCACGCGGAAGCAGGCCCAGCAGGAACCCCGAAGCGTGGTACCAGCTCGTCGCCGACTACGACCTGCCCGAGTTCTGGCGCCTCGCCGGCACCCTCTGACGCTGGCAATCCCAGGTCCTCGCCTGCTTCGCCCGGCGCATCAGTAACGGGCCCACCGAAGGCCGCAACCTGGTCATCAGACAGGTGAAGCGCACCGGCTACGGCTTCCGCAACTTCACCAACTACCGGCTCAGAGTCCTCCACCGATGCGCCTGACCTACCATCCGGCAGCCAGCGTCACCCGGCCCGCTGCCCGCGGAAGTGCGAAGAACCCCTACGACGAGCTGGAAGCCGGCTGGATGCTAGAAGAAACCCTCTGGGACCTGTGCCAAGCCCCCCACCGCGCCAGGCGGAGAGGCACCTCGAAGAGTGGTACCAGTTCGTCGCAGCCTGCGACCTGCCCGAGTTCCACATCCTCGTCGGCACCCTCCGCCGCCGGTGAACCCAGCTCCTCAATTACTTCGATCGGCGGCTCAGCAACGGCCCCACCGAAGGCCGCAACCTGACCATCAAATGTATCAGGGCACCCTCAGCACCCTGATCGGGTCACGATGGGCCGCAACGATTGCGGGCGGAAGGGCGGCGATGATGGTTGTCAGCACAGCGAGCGTGGCAACCGCCAGCGCGAACTCGCGGCTCGGCAACTCGCCGGTGAGCCGCCACACGATGCCGCCGCCGATGAATGTTCCCAGTGCGGCCCCAAGGATCCCAGTAACAGTGGCTTGGAGGGTGACCAACGCCGTGATCGCCGCCCTCCCTGCCCCCAGAGCTCGGCGGCGTCCGAAGTCCTTGCGCCTGGCTGTGACCGCCCCGTACATGATGAGGGCTACCAGCACAAGCCCCGCCCCGAGCGCCATCAGCACGAGGTTACGCCCAAACAAACCAAGCTCACCCTCCACGGCCGACCGGACCGCCGCAAGGTTGCCCGATGTCTCAACCGACACCTGGGTCGGATCGGCGGTTCCAAGAACCATAGGGATGGCGCGCGCCACCGGGTTGACGTCTTCAGGTCGCTCGACCGACACGTAGATCGCACGCACCGGCGACGCCGAGTCGTCCGAGTCCGGGGCCGCCAGGCCCGACCGTTCGAGGAAGGCGAGCGGCGGGATTGCACGGAACGATCCAACGACGGCGAGGTCGTCGTGATTGCTGGTCGTTACCCCGCCTGCAGGGACCCGAAATCCCAAAGCCGCCTGGGCACTGGGTCCCAGAACGACTGTTCCAGGAACCCGATCCCACGCAGACATCTTCACCGGCGGCGGCACGTCGCCGTAGAAGACGCGTACTGCCACCGGAGTCCCCCCTTGTACTCCGACAGGGCGAACGTCGAACGCGGTGCCGAGCCCGATCACCCACTCCACATGCCAGAGCTGCTCAACTCGTCCCACCGCTGCCGAAGCGAGACCGGCTCCACCCTGAGGGTCGGTGATCACTATCGATCGAGTTCCCGCCTCGTCGATGCGGGCGAGTACCTGGCGTTCGGCTAAGTAGGTCTGTCCGGTCGTGGACAGGATCACGGCGCACACCCCGCCGACCACCAGCATCGTCACTGTGGACGACACCGGCTGGCTGCGGGCCACCCGTGCCGACTCAGCCGCGTACCGCGCCGCCCTCACAGCGCCAGCACCTCGTCGCAGGTGGCCACTACGTCCGGGACGTGGGAGACAATGACGACCGTGGCGCCGTCGTCATGGGCGAGCGATTCCAGCGTTGAGAGAACGACCGCAGCGGTATCGGTATCCAGGTTGCCAGTCGGCTCGTCTGCCAGGAGGATACGTGGCTCGTGGAGCAGTGCCCGGCATAGGGCCACTCGCTGTGCCTGGCCCCCCGACACCTCGCCCGGCCTGTGCTCAGCGCGCAGGCTGACGCCAAACTTCTCCAACAGTTCATGGGCGCGCCGAATCGCGCGCCTCCTCCCCATCCCCGAGTAGAGGGACCCTTCGACCACATTGTCGATAACCGCTCTTGTGGGGTCGAGTGCGGCGTCCTGGAACACAAAGCCGATTCGCCTCGCCCGGATCTGCGACCGGATGCTTTCGGATGCGGCGCTAACGTCCTTGCCGTCGACAACGATCCTTCCACTCCACGGCGACAGCAGGAGACCAACGAGGTACAGCAGGGTCGACTTGCCCGAGCCAGACCGGCCCGTCACGCCGGAGAGTCTGCCTGAAGCGAAGGTCCACGACAGCTGCTGGATTACGGGCTCTGTGCGCCGATACCCGAATGACAGATCGTCGACCTCGATCATCAGTCCCCCGGTGGTTCGACCGGCAACACGATAACGGTTCCCTCAGCGAGTCCCTCGACGATGGCAATGCCCTGGGACGCCGCCAAGACGGTGATATCGACCCGACTGCCGTCCGCGGTCACCACGTACGTTTGATTGCCGGCGTCGGAGTGGATTGCCGCTACCGGCACCGCTGGACCCACGGTGTGCGGAACCACAATGACCTCGACGTCGAAGTCGCTCGGCGCGTTCAGATCGACCCAGCGGGAGCAGTTTCGGCCGCACAGTGGACTTCCGTCATCCGCTGTGAGCACGTAGTGGACGAGGCCCATACTTGGTTCCTCAACGACTCGATCGATTCTCCCCTCCCACTCACCCTCCCGGTACCTGACACGCACGTGAGCGTCGAGTGGGACTAGCGTCCTCTGCTCGGTGGCGAGTGGCACGCGGAACTCTGGCGCATCCGGCACGAGCCAAACCAAGAACTCGCCACCGACGAGGGACGCGCCCGGAACGATGGAGGCGTCGAGAGCGAGGCGCGCAGGGAGTGTCGGGACGAACACCACGTCACCCAGGCGCACGACCCCGTCCTCAGTTAGCCCGAGCGTCCCCTGCCATGCCTTCACCGCAGCGCGGGTCGATGCTCCGAACACTCCGTCGGGATCCTGCGTGAACAACCCGAGTTCAGCGAGCAGCCGCTGCAGCTGCGCCACGTCGGCACCCGCCGTAGTCAGGGCCATGTCGCGGAAGGCCGGGATCTCGCCTTCCGCCACCACCACGGGTCGGAGGTCGACAGTGCAGATGATCTGACCGGCTGAAGCGACCTCCCCTGAGATGAGGTCAGTGGTGGTTACGACGCCGGCAGCGGCATTGCGAGCCAACGCGATGAGCTGCCATTCTGCCGTCGCCGTGAACCGCAGTGACCGCTCCAGTTCACCATGAGCGACGGTGTAGGTGATGGGCTCGGTGATGCCCTTCAGCGGATCGGTCGGCGGGAGCAACACCACCCGGCCTGCCCAGAACCCCGCCGCCGCGGCAACCGAAACGAGCGCAATCGCGGCGAAGACACGGCCCGTCGCCCCAATTACGGAACCCCGATCTGTTCCAAACTCACTCATCTACAAACCCCCACTGGATGGCTCTTCGCCGAGCATGTTCGATGTTATTGACATCGATCTTTCTGTACAGGCGTTGAAGATGACGGTGCATGGTTCGGAGTGCGAATCCCTCTGCTGCCGCCAAGTCTGCCACCGTTGCGCCGCGAGCCAGCATGACCAGCATGCGAGTATCTTGGCCGGTCAGGAGCCCGGGGGAAGGGCTATGTACTCGGGCCACAATCCGGTTGAGGATGTTGGCGGGGAGCACGAACCTGCCTTCGAGTGAGTGGCGGAGGACGTCAAGAATCCCCTCCGGCGGGTCCGTGTGACAAGCGATCCCAGCGGCTCCGCTGACCGCCAATTGCGCCCAGCGGCCCGGTTCCGTTTCCCTCGTGATCGCAACCACTGGCCTCGGGGAGCATCTGGCAACCAGCGCAGTGACGCCTTCGCAGTCGCCTGAGTCCAGTGCCAACACGGCGATGAAGCGCTCCCGATCCCCAATGTCGGCGTACTCCGTGCTCGCTATGTCGAAGTCCCCTCGGCCAACATGAGCCAAGCCGGCCACAAATACAGGCTCCAGCCCTACGGCGGGCACCAGTGGAGGTCCCGCCGGCATTTTGTCAACCACCGTCGGAGGCGCACCATGTCGACGCGGCCGACCGGTCAGAGCTGGGTGCCGCGGAACCAGGAAGCGGGTACGCCGACAATAACCACGGGGTGAGTCCAAACGCCCGCGTCGAGAACCTCACCGTCAGAACGAGCGCACCGCGCATGGATCCGCTCCCGCAGCTCCGTCAGCCCGACCTTAGTCCGAACTGCCTCATTCTGGGGCGTGTTGTCACGTCACCGCGTGTCACTAGGTTCAGACAACCCCGACGCTTCGGCCACGGCGATCGGCTACGCGCGCGCGTCGACGGTCGAACAGGCTGTGTCCGGCTACTTGCTTCAGGACCAGCACGAGAAGATCCGGGACTACTGCCGAGCACGCTCGTGGGACCTGGTTCGCGTCTATGCGGACGAGGGTGCCTCTGGGGCAGACTCCGCCCGCAACGGGTTTTCCGAGGCTCGGGCTGTGCTCCTGAGCGGGGACGCTCGTGCTTTGGTCGTCACGAAGCTCGACCGGCTCAGCCGCAGCGCCTCTCTCATGCTCGCGGTCACCGAGGAGTTGGAGGCAGCGGGGGTGGGGATCGTCTCGATCACGGACGCACCCCTGACGTGGCGTAGCCAGCCTGGGATGGTGTGACTATCGGTTCTTCAGCCAACCTGCGCTTGCTGTGCCGCCGCCACCACCGCACCGCCCACCACCACAACCCCTACCCGAGACGGGAATGAACCCAGGCACTGGGCCGAGGCCGGAGAGGCCGAGCCCCCCTACGTGCCGGCGGGCACGGCCCCGTGGCAGCGCTTGTACTTCCGGCCGCTGCCGCACGGGCAGGGGTCGTTGCGCCCGGTCTTGTCCTTCGCCGACGCCTGCTTCTTGAGGGCGGCCCCCCCGGTCCCCTGCAGGCGCACCACCGGATCCACCCGGGCAGACTGCTCCACCACCTGGGCGTGGAACACGGTGCGCACCGCGTCGCGCCGCAGGCTGTCCACCATCTCGGAAAACATGTCGAAGGCCTCGCGCTGGTACTCCACCAGAGGGTCGCGCTGACCCATGGCCCGCAGGTTGATCCCCGTCCGCAGGTAGTCCATCTCGGCGAGGTGCTCCCGCCACTTGCCGTCGACGATGGCCAGCACCACGGTCTGGGAGAGGCGGCGCATGAACTCCGGCCCGATCTCGGAGGTCCGGACGCTGAAGGCCTCCTGTGCCTCGGCACAGAGGCGGGCCGCGACGTCGGCGGTCGACGCCTTCGGGGCGAAGACCTCCTCCCGGCTCAGCCGGGTGGGGAAGATCAGAACGAGGCGGCGCTGCAAGCCTTCCCAGTCCCAGTCCTCACGGGGGATCTCGTCGCTGATGGACTCCTCGACCTCGGCGGTGACCACCTGATCGATCCACCCCCGGAGCAGCGGCTCGGGGTCGTCGCCGCGCAACACCCCGGTGCGCCAGGTGTAGACCACCTCGCGCTGGCGATTCATGACCTCGTCGTACTTGAGCACGTTCTTGCGCAGTTCGAAGTTCTGCGCCTCCACCTTCCTCTGCGCCCCCTCGATGGACTTGGTGACCATGTTGTGCTCGATGGGCACATCCTCGGGGACTCGCAGGCGGCGCATGAGGCCCTGCACCCGCTCCCCCTGGAACCGGCGCATGAGGTCATCTTCCAGGGACAGGTAGAAGCGCGACTCCCCGGGGTCGCCCTGGCGCCCGGAGCGCCCCCGCAGCTGGTTGTCGATGCGCCGCGCCTCGTGGCGCTCAGTGCCCAGCACGTACAGCCCGCCGGCGGCGATGACCCGCTTCTCCTCGGCGTCGCTGATGGCGCGAACGGCGCGGTAGGCCTCGGGGTAGGCGGGCTCCCACTCGGGGCCGTCCGGCTCCAGCCCCCGTTTGCGCAGCTCCAGCTTGGTCAGCTCCTCCGGGTTACCCCCGAGGCGGATGTCCACCCCGCGGCCCGCCATGTTGGTGGCCACGGTCACCGCCCCCACCCGGCCCGCCTGGGCGATGATGGTGGCCTCCCGCTCGTGGTGCTTGGCGTTGAGCACCTCGTGGGGGACGCCCTGCTTGCGCAGCAGGTCGCTGAGGCGCTCGGACTTCTCGATGGAAATCGTGCCCACCAGCACCGGCTGGCCCTTCTCGTAGCGGCGGGCGATGTCCTCGACCACCGCGGCGAACTTGCCCCTCTCGGTCATGTAGACCAGGTCGCGTTGGTCGAGGCGGACCACCGTTTCGTTGGAGGGCACCGCGAGCACCCGGAGCTTGTAGATCTCCCCGAACTCACCTGCCTCGGTGAGGGCCGTGCCGGTCATCCCGGCCAGCTTGGTGTACATGCGGAAGTAGTTCTGGAGGGTGATGGTGGCGAGGGTCTGGTTCTCCTCCTTGATGCGCACCCCCTCCTTGGCCTCGATGGCCTGGTGCAGCCCCTCGGAGTAGCGCCGGCCCTCCAGGATGCGGCCGGTGAACTCGTCGACGATCTTCACCTCGCCGTCGGCCACCACGTAGTCCACGTCCCGGTGGTACATCTCCTTGGCCCGCAGGGCCACGTCGAGGTGATGCACCAGGTCGACGTTGGTGTGGTCGTACATGTTGGGCACGCCGAGGATCTCCTCGACGCGGGCCACGCCGGCCTCGCTGGCCATGACCTGGCGCTTGGCCTCGTCCACCTCGTAATGCAAGTCGCGGCGCAGGCGCTCAACGATGCGGGTGAAGTCGCGGTACCACTTGGCCACGTCGGCGACCCGACCGCTGATGATGAGCGGGGTGCGGGCCTCGTCGACCAGGATGGAGTCGACCTCGTCCACGATGGCGAAGTGGTGGCCCCGCTGCACCATGTACTCAGGGCTCATTGCCATGTTGTCGCGCAGGTAGTCGAAGCCGAACTCGTTGTTCGTGCCGTAGGTGACGTCGGCGGAGTAGGCGGGGCGGCGCTCGTCGGGGAGCATCGTCGCCTGGATGAGGCCCACCGACAGGCCGAGGAAGCGATGGATGCCTCCCATCCACTCGGCATCGCGCTTGGCGAGGTAGTCATTCACCGTGACCACGTGGACTCCGGCCCCGGCCAGGGCGTTGAGGTACACCGGCATGGTGGAGACCAGCGTCTTGCCTTCGCCGGTCTTCATCTCGGCGATCATGCTGCGGTGCAACGCCCCGGCCCCGATGACCTGCACGTCGAAGTGGCGCTGCCCCAGCACCCGGCGCGCCGCCTCCCGCACCACCGCATAGGCCTCCGCTTCCAGATCGTCCAGAGAGGCGCCGGCTTCGAGGCGGGCCCTGAGCTCCCCCGTCCTGGTCCGAAGGCCGGCATCGCTCAGCCGCTCCACATCGGGCTCCAGGGCGTTGACCCGGGTGGCCAACGCCTGGAGCTCCTTCATGACGCGGCCTTCACCGGCGCGCAGCAGTTTCGCGAGGAGTGGCATGGCACCGGCAATCATATCGGCGGCCCGCCGCTGGGAGCAGGGGCAGCGGCCGCCGCTCAGCGGCCGGCAGCAGACGAGGCCTCGGCGGCCTCCAGCAGCGAGGCCGGGGGCACCCCGACGTCGTCGGGCAGCAGCTCCGCGGAGACCTGCCGGCTGTGGAGATCGACCGGCTCGGGCACGTCGAGCAGGGCGCCGGTGCCGTCGCGCACAACCATGGCCCCGCGGGAACCTCCGGGTCCAGCGGTCACCATCACCACCTCGCCGCTCTCCAGACGGAGCAGCGAGCCGGGCGGGTAGAGCCCCATCATGCGGTTGAAGGCCTCCACGACATCGGGGTCGTAGGCCTCGCCGCCTCCCCGCACCAGGATGCCGCACGCCTCGTGCGGGGTCCGCGCCGGCCGGTGGGGACGGTGGCTCGTGATGGCGTCGTAGGCGTCGGCCACGGCCACCAGGCGGCTGAACAGATGCGGGCGGCGCCCTCCCAGGTCGGGGTAGCCGCCCCCGTCGAAGCGGACGTGGTGCTCCAGGGCGATCTGAGCGGCTATTTCCTCTCCCGGCCCGGTGGCGGCCAGGATGGCCAGGGCGCTCTCCTGCGGGTGCAGGCGGACCAGGGCCCAGTCCTCGTTGGAGAGGCGGCCGGGGAGGCGCAACGCCGGGTCGTCGAGCATGACCCGCCCGATGTCGATGAGGAGCGCCCCCATCCCCAGGCGCCGCAGGTCCTCGTCGCCGAGGCCCGCGGCCCGGCCCAGGGACAGGCTGAGCAGGCAGACGTTGACCGAGTGGTAGAAAGTGGTCTCGTCGTGGTTGTGCAGGGTGGCCAGCATCAGGGAGGGCCCCCCCTCGGCAGCACCGCCGCGCAGGAAACTCTCCACCGCCCCGGCCACCCTCCCCAGTTCCAGGCGCCGGCCCGAGGAGACGGCCCGCAGGGCGTCCAGCGAGGCGGCGTAGGTGCGGCGCAGCCCGGACAAGGAACGCTTCTCCAGGTCGGCGAATGCCAGCGGGCGTTCGTTGAGGCGCACCGTGCCTCCCGCCGGCAGGTCGGAGCCGTGCCCGGCCACGACCGCAGCCAGGTCGGCCAGATCGCGCCTCGAGGCACCGCGCAGCACCGTGATGGAATCGACCCCGCGCTGCTGCAGGTCGTGGCGCATGCCGTGGAACTCGATGGAGGCGTGGGGCAGCAGGCCGGGCCCCATGAACAGCGCCTCCTCGCCCACCGTGATGACCACTTCGGGCTCGCCGGAGGTGAGCACCTCGGCGGCCCGCTGCAGCGCCGATACCGCGTCCTCCACGGCCTGGTGGGTCGGCGGGTGGCGCAGCAGGCTCTGGCCGGCGTGGAACAGCGCTCGCAGGAAACCCCGGATCACCAGCTCGCTCATCGGCGGGTCCCCAGCACCTGGCGCGCCGCGTCTCGAACCGCCCGGGCGGCGCCCATGGCCCGCCGCCGCCCGGCGAGCCGCTCCAGGGCGGCCGGCACGCCGGGGTCGGACCGTTCGGCGATGACGTCCACCAGCCGGCGTGCTTCTGCGGCCGCTGGCGGACGGGTCTCGAGCAGGTCCACCAGAGCGCCCACCACCACCCGGCTCGGAGAGGCGCGCAGCAAGGACACGGCGGCGTGGCGCACCCGCGGCTCGGGGTCGGCGAGGGCGGCCACCAGAGGCGCCACCGCCTCCCCCCGCTTCAGAGCGAAGAGGCCGCGCAGCGCCTCGATACGCACCCGATGGTCGGGATGGTCGAGCAGGGACTCCAGAGACGGCACCGCCTGCGGCCGGCCGGTGCGACCGAGGGCGATGGCCACGTTGCGCACCACAAACCAGCGCGCGTCGGCCAGGAAGGCGGCGAGCAGGCGCACGTCGTCCCGGCCCACCCAGGCGAGGAACTCGACCAGGAAGCGCCGGTTCACCGGCGGCTCATCGACCGCCATCCCCTGCACCAGGTAGCGGGCCAGGCGCTCCCCCCAGGCGGCCACCAACCCGGCGCCGGTCCCCGGAGGTTCGGCGGCGGCGAGGTGCACCACGAGTTCATCGAGCACGAGCGGATCGGAGACCTCATCGAGGGCCTCAGTCACCAGGTCGGTGAACTCCGCCGGGTAGGTGGGGGCGATAACCAGGCCCCGCATCCAGGCTTCGGCCCGGGCCAGATCGCCGGACCGCACCGCCGCGGTCAGCTTCCCCACCCAGACCCGGAGCAGCCGGTGGAAGCGGGGCCGGCGGGTCTCAATTCGCAGCAAGTCGCGCAACACAGCGATGCCGGCCTCGGGAGAACCGGTGTCGGAGAACTGCGCGGCCAACCGCTGCACCAGCGCCTCGTCGAGGGATTCGACCTCCACGCCCGCCTCCAGATCGCTCTCGCCGGCGGCGCCGAGATCGCGGGGGAGCATCCCGGGGGATGTCGCGAGGTCGGCAGAGTGGTCCATGGCTACAACTCGATCAGGCTCTCGCGCACGGCGTACAGCACGGCCTCGCTGCGCGAGTGCAGGCCGAGCTTGTCGAGGATGTTGCGGATGTGGTTCTTGACGGTGTTCTCGGAGATGAAGAGCACTCGCCCGATCTCCCGTGAGGTCTCCCCGGAGGCGACGTGGCGCAGGATCTCGACCTCCCGCCCCGTCAGGCTGGGCTCGCGGTCGCCGCCGATCTCCTGGTGGCGCAGGTGCCGGCGGAGGATATCGAACAACTTGCCGCCCATGCGGGCCGATACCGCCGCCCCACCCCGCACCACATCCTTGATGGCCGCTGCCAAGCCTTCGAAGGCAGTGTCCTTGACCAGGTAGCCGCGCGCCCCGGCCCGAATGCCCTCGAGCAGGTCATCGACCGACTCGCTGCCCGTGAGCAGGATCACCTTTGACGTCGGGGAGACGGCGAGGATCTTCTCGACCACCTCAAGTCCGGAGAGCCCGGGCATGAGGATGTCGAGCACGACCACGTCGGGGAGGAGTTCCTCGGCGGCGCTCACTGCGCCCTCGGCATCGGCGGCCTCACCGCAGATGTCGAAGCCGACGGCACCCAGCGCCGCGCTCAACCCGGTGCGGAACAGGTCCACGTCGTCGACAACGAGGACGCGAACACGAGCAGAGTTCACTGGGGCTCGATCAGCCCCAGGGAACCGCCGCGCCGCCGGTACAGCACGCTGTACCGCCCGGTCTCCGCGTTCAGGAACAGGTAGAAGCTGTGCCCGAGCAGTTCCATTTGGAGGGCTGCCTCCTGTGGCGTCATCGGCTTGACGACGAACCGCTTCACACGTTCGATCTGCAGATCCGTCGTACCACTGGCTTCTTCGACGCCCTCGGAGACGCTATTGAGTTGTTTGTCCCCTCCCCGGCGATGGCGCTCGACCAGGCGCTCCTTCAGCCGGCTCAACTGCCGCTCCAGCTTGTCCGCGGCCAGGTCGAGGGCCGAGCGGTGATCGAAGCCCGCCGCTTCGACGCGCACCATCTGTCCCGCCGCCTTGGTGGTGATCTCGACCCGGCAGCGCTCGCCCCCCTGCCTCGGGTTCTGCTCGTCGGTGAACTCGACGTCTATGGGACCGGCGTTCTCGAAGACCCGGATGGAACGAGCCACTTTCTCCTCGGCGACCCGGCGCAGGTCGTCGCCGATGCTCATGCGCTTACCGCGGACGTGAACCTCCACCGTGACCTCCTTTGTGGTCTTCGGGCGCGGCCCAAGGGCGGCGGGCAGACAAGGATTGAGAGCGGACCCGGTGGTGGTGCCTTACAGGCGGCACACACTCTCCCGTCGTCGGCATCCCCCGAGGGGGGCTTGGGATCACTATACCCCCGACCGGCCGGGGCGGCGGTGGCGGTAACCGCGGCGCACGGCCTGCCCAGGGCGGCGGCGGCGGCCCGGAGAGTGGCCCCGGTGGTCACCACGTCGTCGACCAGGACCGCCCCCGGGGGCGTCGGCCGGACCGGCCGGAACCGGGGGACTCCGCGCTTCGCTCCGGCGGGCCCGGCCCGGCGGCGATGCCACCACCCCGGAGCCAGAGCCGGCAAGACCGGGAGGGCCAGTACCCGACCCAGCACCCGGGCCAACTCGACGGCGGGATCGACCCCGTACCGCCACCGCCGCGACCGCGCCCGCGGCACCGGCACCAGGGCCGTTGTCCCCACCGGCACGGCGGGGGCCATGGCGGCGGCCAGCATTGCGGCGGCCGCCCCCTGCCCGCCGTACTTGAGGCGATGGACGAGCAACCGGGCGGTCCCCCGGTGGAGGAAGGCGCTGCGCACCAGCACCCCTCCCGCCAGGCGCCGCTCGCCCCCCGGGGCGAAGCCGGCGCGGCAGGGGGCGCAGAGCCGCTCGCCGGGAACGGGGCGGGAGGCGCAGGCCAGGCAGGTCACGGGGAAAACGTATCGGCCAGGGCGGACACCCTGGGGCGAGAAGGCCTTGCCGACATCCTCTGCCCCTTTGCGAATCGCCGGGTAGGAACGAGGTCGCCCTACCTGACTAGTCACCGTCCGCCCGCCGAATGACCACTATGCGCGGCGGAATTCATCCCATGCTGCCACTCTCCGTGGGTAGAGTGCGTGAGACGGCACGCTCGCGGAGGGACCACATGCCTCTGGATGTCCAAGTGACCCGGGAACGGCAGAGGCGGAGGCGCCTACGTCGGATTGCCATCGTCTTGTCGCCCCTGGTCCTCTGGCTCTGGGTGCGGCTCCTCACCGGCAACCCCGTGTCGCCGGGCTGGCCCGACCTGCCCCCGGAAGCGGTCTACTGGATCCCCGGGATCGCCATCGTCCTGCTCCTGGGCATTGTGATCGTGGCCCCGATGGTGGGGAGCGGGCGCTCCCCCGAGGTCGTCTTCCTGCCCGAGCAGATCGAGGTCACTTTCGACGACGTGCTCGGCCTGGGCCCGGTGCTCACCGAGGTGCGCCAGACCCTGGAAGTGTTCCTCAACCACCAGCACTTCCGCGATCACATGGGTGGCCAGCCGCGCCGCGGCATCCTGTTTGAGGGGCCGCCGGGCACCGGCAAGACCCACACCGCCAAGGCGATGGCCAGGGAGGCCGGGGTCCCCTTCCTCTTCGTCTCCTCGACCGCCTTCCAGAGCATGTGGTACGGGGCCACCGCCCGCAAGCTCCGCACTTACTTCAAGCGCCTGCGCAAAGTGGCCCGCGAGGAAGGGGGCGCCATCGGCTTCATCGAGGAGTTCGACGCCATCGGCGCCCGCCGCGGAGGGATGAGTCGCGTGACGGCGGACCCGGCCCGGGTCGAGCCGTCCATGGTCTCCGAGGGCACCGGCGGGGTGGTCAACGAACTGCTGGTGCAGATGCAGTCGTTCGACGAGCCGCCGCGATCCATGAAGACGGCGAACGCCTTGCGCCGCTTCGCCAACCGGTTCCTTCCCCCCCACCGCCACTTCAAGACGGCCAAGGCCCCGTTCGCCAACATCCTTCTCATCGGGGCCACCAACCGGGCCGACAACCTCGACCCGGCCCTGCTTCGCCCCGGCCGCTTCGACCGGGTCTTCCACTTCGGCATGCCCGCTCGGGCGCAGCGGCGGGAACTGATCGACTACTTCCTAACCCGCAAGGCCCACGACGAGACCCTCGACGACCAGGCCCGCGACGACCTCGCCGCCTCGACCATGGGATACTCCCCCGCCAGCCTGGAGCGCCTCTTCGACGAGGGCCTGCTCTTCGCCCTGCGCGGCGGGCGCGATCGGCTGAGCCGGGACGACCTGCGGCGGGCCCGCCTCGACGTGGAGATCGGTCTCGCCGAGCCCACCGTGTACACGCCGGAGGAGCGCGCCGCCATCGCGACCCATGAGTCGGGCCACGCCACCATCGCCTACCTGGTGGGCAAGGGGCGCAAGCTCGACCTGCTCTCCATCGTCAAGCGGAAGGACGCCCTGGGCCTGCTGGCACACAGCGAAGTGGAGGAGCGTTACACCAAGCGGCGCAGCGAAGCCCTGGCACTCATCCAGATCGCCCTGGGAGGCATGGCCGCCGAGGAGATGATGTTCGG